>NZ_CP145905.1:4642500-4972500 GCF_036894955.1 Paenibacillus sp. KS-LC4
TATCGCCGTCCTACTAAATTATACAGCATTTTCCTTTGTTGCTACTGGTAAACGATACTCCGTCTTATTCTTCATCATCTTAAACACGATATTAATCAGCTTTCGCATCACGCATACAATAGCTTGTCCTTTCGTCTTGCCTTCCGCCTGTTTTTTGAGATAGTAATCCAACAATATTGGATTGCGCGGGGTTTGATTTCGCTTGGATACAACCAATTGGCGGCAAGCAAGCTGAAAAAACAATTCGTGAAGGGTTCGGTTGCCCTGACTCGTCTTCACATGCTTCACCTTACCTCCTGAGCCTACATCGACAGGAGCAACACCTGCGAACCTTGCAAGCTGATTGGCTGACGAGAAGCGCTGGATATCCCCTATTTCAGCAACCAAGCTTGCCGCGCTGACCAAATCAATACCCGTCATGCTCTCCAGCTTGTAGCCTAATCTCTCCATCAATGGCTTTAGTTCTCGCTCCGTTTGCATCATCTCTTTCTTATGGAAGCGAATTTCTTTCACCAAGCTTCTGACAATGAAATCTCGCTTATCTTGAAATTCATTCCTCTGCTGCCCGTCACATTGGACAAGTGCCAAAATGGTAGCCGCTTTTTTCGTGGAACAAGCATAGTTGCTCAACCTCTGTAAGAAATAGGTTAGCTCCTCCAAAGAAATGTCCTCCAAGTGCAGAGGCGATGGGAAACGGTGAAAGAAGCCTAATGACGTTTTGCCATCCAACTCCGTAAAAAATTTGCGGTAGGTCGGATAATGATGCTGCAACTGTGCATGGAGTTTCTTAATCGAAAACGACAACCCCTTCGTGCTGGCTTTACGCCGCGATACCAATTGTTGAATCGCCCAATAATGGTCTAGGGGCTTCGCAATCGGAAGGCGATCCAATTCCTCCATTAATACCGTCGCTATACATTGCGCATCCCACGCATCCGATTTGACGACCGTTAGCTGACTCTTCCGCTTGGCGCTAGACAGCTTGCTGCTCACTTCTCTAACGGCAAACGACTTTCTGTCCAGAAATACAGCCAATGTCCTGCCAAAATTATTGGTATCTTCTAAACTGATTATGATTTGGCTCAGTCCCGATTTCACACGATGCTTCTCCATGATTTTCAACAGCTTTGGAAATTCCGAAGGTTTATTCGGAAACGTGTATTCAAATACCTTCTGGCGATAAAAGTCCATACCTACAGCCGTATGCTGGTGCTTATGCGGATCAATTCCCACGTATAAATAATCCAGTCTCTCCTTCAAACACATCCATCCTTTGTATGTAAAATAATGCACTTAAGTGACTGCTAGAGAGCAGCTTGCAACCTCCCATTTCGAGCGTTAATCCGTTAGATTCGCAATGATACCTAAGCAATGCCGCCCTGTAGCAGTCACTCAAATACGTTTGATTTTAAATGACACAGATTCTTAAAGAGAGGTTTGCAACCTGAGAACAAGCGTTCACCGCTATTTTGCACGATGCGCAACGATACTATAGCAATATCCGTCTCTTCTTCCATCTGTTTCTTTCTTACGATGTGGCATTCATTTCATACGCAAGAAAGGCTTTCGTTAATCGTAACTGCAATAATTGCAAACGTAATTGAACTTCTGACTGATGTAAAGCGTCTAAAACTTCTTCTACTGACAACTTTTCAAACTGTTCTCCGTATCGAAAAATATGATCGAATATGGCGCTTTGACAATGCTCTAACGTCTCCAAACGTTTATAGAAGCAATCTTCCTGTTCCACATAGCCGTTATAGGTCTTCATGGCTTCGTCCATGTCGTCACCGCCTACAGAATGGCTTGGTGAAGCCCTACAGCTTCAATATCCGCATAACGGTAGATGCCACTATAGAACGCTCTGCGGTCAAGAATACGCTTGATCTGCGTTTTCGTGAATGATTTGCCTTGCTGCGTTTTGTAATGTTCAAGATTCATTTGATACGCCAGTTGAGAAAGCGACCAATGCGGGAATAACTCACGCAACTCAAACACGCGCTCCACAACAATCGCCTGTTCTGCATCAACCTCCAGCACCTTTGAACCCCGTTTCGCCTTATATCCGAAAGGCTTGCGACCTCCCGCATACCCGCCTAATCTGGCTTTCTGGCTGCGTCCCTTTCCGAGTTTCATCGCAATTTCCAACCGCTGGTACGCATCCAACAACTCCAGCAATCCATTCACCAAAAAATCATTTGGATTGGCTTTGTAGATGGAATAAGTGGGCTGTTCAATGGCTTTCACATCCACCTTGAACTTCTTAAACTCCCGATGAATCAACACTTTGACAATATCACTTCGCCACAAGCGATTCGTATTCAACACGATCACATAATCAACAGCATGGGTTGCTACCATCGCCAGCATGTCTTGAAAACCTTGGCGATTGACTTCCATCGCCTCTTCATCTACTTTTGCACCGCTTATTCCTTCATCCATAAATACATGAAGCAACTTCCAGCCCTGTTCTTTGCAATAGCTTTCAATCTCTTCCTGTTGGTACGCCAACGAATACCCTTCTTTGGCTTGCCCCTGTGTGCTTACCCGTATATATCCAATGACATTCATCTCGTTTCCTCCCCTTCCGTAACAATAATCTCAATTATCGTTACGCTTATGACTACCACACCTCCATTATAGTACGGTTAAGACTACCATTCAATGATTTCCTCTGAAAAACATGGTATTATTTATTTCATAATGACGAAGGGGAAGCGCCATGAAAATAAAAATCCGACTACGAGAAATTTTGGAGGAACGGAACGTTTCACAACGGGAACTTGCCCGAATGATGGGAATACGCCACCCGACAATTAATCACCTATGTTCCGACTCCGTAGACCGAGTCTACATCCGTACACTGGAACAAATCTGCGAAGCCCTGAATATTAAAATTCATGAACTCATTGTGGAGGAAACCGAGTAGACTATCGCTCGGCTGTTTCATTTCAAGTTGCCTCGGCGGGTGAATGTGTTACTCCCCTGCCGTAAATAGCAATTCAGAGTAATGATTTAAACCATCCCCCGATGCTGGACTATCGTGGTTCTATACTTTTCTCCGCATCGGGGATTGTTTTTTCTTTGTTTTCAAGTACAATAAGAGCTATGTTATTAATATTTCATCCAACATGCGGGACTTTTTATCGTTATCGGCAAAATAACGTGTCCGTCTGTGAGGATGTGTCTTTACTGGTTAATTGCCAGCGGTTTCAGACAGTTCCCTGCGGGAATTGTCATTTTTTTTGCTAACGCTTTTCGACTGGCGAACGTGGATGATGAATACAGTCCTCTATGTGTCGCTTCGTCAAGCATATATTGCAAGCATTGAAAACCGAGAGTGGTTTCGATTTTGGATATATTAGCTTTGTTTTCCTGCAACCACGTTGTATCTATTGCGCTTTGCGTTGAGGGATATTCGATCTGACTTAGTGCTTTTGCCGTCATATAATCAAATAACGGTTTGCCGAGCAATTCAGCGGCATTTTTAGTCGATGAAAACTTCTTCATATCGCTATTGCTTGGTCTGATTTCAAGACGCAGAATACCTTTGGACTGTTCGACCAGTTCAGACAATGCTTTATCTCTCTGCATCTGCTTCTGTTTGTCATAGAACATAATTCGGCTACTCTTGTTGGAGAACTCAACCGTCTGATCTTGGTTGTAGCTTCTTGTATTCTTAAATGCTAGCTTTTGCTTGCTTAGCATTCGTATGTACTCACCAACGTCTTTGCCTGCTTGAAAGTTCCAACATACATCTGCTCGGCTTATCGACCATGCCGAATGGGGAATACTAATCGAAAAGAGTTGTTGAATACGTTGCTGAACGCTCTCAAAGAAGCTAGGAATGTCATGTTCGGCAATAAGGGTTACATTGTTGCCATATAACAACTTTGGTATGGAGACTTGAATGGATAACGTCTGACTGCCATCAAGATACTTGATGTATGACAATTGCTCATCATATAATTCATACCTCGTTTGGAGTACGCCCGTTTCCTTGTTTAGAAATGTAACTGACTTACAGTTCTTCTTGCTTAATAATACATCTGAATCAAGGTATATCGGTTTTGCTTTTATCACAACCGTATCAAACATTCAATTCCTTCTTTCTATTATCTGTATGAATTAATATTCTGGATCAAATTAGCTATGTTATAAGAAAAGAACATTTGCCTATCTCATCCTCACCTCCCTTCCGTTTTTCTTGTCTTACGCTTTCATCCACAGCAAATCATACTTTTTCAGGAGCTTAAACAATTCGTTATGAAAGCTTTCTTCCTCTTCATCCCATACCGAAAATCCTGTAATACCCATAAAATACATCATGGAATGCAACGCCTCAGTACGCTTATCGTGCTTCCTCTCCCATTGCAGTTGCTGCTCAGCATCCAGATTCTTGGGAACAGATTCATTCAACAGGTTTGAAGTCCTTTCCAGTATTTCATATGCTTTATTGCCCTTTTCAACAGAATAGAGTTCATTGTATAACGTACCTTGAAGCGTAAGAATAATCCTCTCCATTTTTAATTCATCGTACATCATTCGTTTCTCTTCTTGATAAGGATCAATTAACCTTGTGTATTCATATTCGTTTCCATCCGTATCCGTAAAATAGTCAGGCATTTCAAACGAGTCACGTTTAGAAATGCGATTCAGATAATCCAACCTCAGCTCGATCTCTTCAATTTTCGATAACTCTTTTGAAAGTATTCTGTTTCCAAATGAAATAGCTTAGACAGTGCTTCTAGCTTGGCTTTTGGAATGGGTCTACGCTTACTCAGCCAGTCTGTAACCGTTGATGGTGTAATCCCCAGCTTCTCAGCTAATTTCTTATATGTTCCGTTGTACAGTCTTACAATGTATTCTAAACCGATCATAAACATCCCCCTAACTGACGTATCGTTACGTCTTGATATAAATATAACATTGACGTTTCGACACGTCAATAGGGGATTAGTAAATATTTTAAGCAAAAAAAAGAAACCACATAGGGGTGCTACACCCACATGTGGCTCGGAAATTAGCAGTTATACATTAATATTAATTTTACATCCATCTAAGTTGACTAGCTTTTTGTTAATCGGCTGTGAATCAGCACGATAAACTTCCAATTCATTTAAATAACCATCAACAATGTGAAGATTAAATACTATTGGACAGCCTTCATCATTGCAAATCATTTCTACTGGTATTCTTGCCTCCAACGGAAATCTTCGAGTACCCGACTCAACTTCTAAATCAATCGTTTTACATCCGCAAGCGCATATTCCAATCACATGACAATTGTTTAGTTGATCCTTGATTACCTGTATTCCTGGAAAATCAACACTTAACATCTTAGACAACCAAGAGCGTTCTTCTTCCGAAAAACGCCTCTTTTCATCTAACTTTACTCTTAAGTTACCCACTAGATACCCACTTTCTTTTAAAAATAACTTACTTCCTTGTGCTTTGTCCGATAATATAACTACCTACATTAATTGTGTTATCGCCTTTACCATAAGCATTATAAGTTATAGTTACTCCATTTATTTGAACTTGTCCTTTATAAAACTGACCTTTGGTGATGGATTGAAATGAAATATCATTTGCAATTACCATGTTTACATCGTTCATTTTCAGCCCAGAGCCCTCCAAATGCCTTCCTCCATGACCAAAGGTGACTGTGGTCCCTCTTGCTTTTATGGTAGCAGTGACCCCTCCCCCACCTTTAGGAGCCTCATAACTTGGGGATGAGTTTTTATTCCCTGCTGTCCAACGATAAACAATATACCCCGTTGCTACTGTTGCATATTCAACTGATTCAATGCCAAATGCTAATCCTCCAGCAAACCATCCTGCTGCTTCTCCCCAAGTCCAATCAGATTTAGCCATTGTCCATAGCTTTTCTTGAACAGAAGCACTTGCATTATTAAAGGCTGATTGATCTCCTGATTTCCATCTTAAATATCTATCTTCAACAGAATAATGGTATTCATATCCACCTTTCCCATTATACAACGTCCAGTTCCTATCATTATCCATATCATCGCTATAAGTTGAACTCAAATCACTACATGCTCCTGAGTGTTTCCATTTGCCATTGGCAGATTCACACCAATGACCAGTAGGATCAGCATAAATTAAAGGATTATTATGCACATACGTATAAAGATTCAAGCTCAGTGGATTTTTAATCTCCCCTTCATACGTATCCTCATTAATAAACCGTCCTATACTCGGATCATAATACCTTGCACGGAGATAGTAAAGTCCGCTTTCCTCATCATATACTTCTCCCGTATACTTAAACGGATTCGACATACCTTCCGTCTGCGAAAGTATATTTCCCCAGATGTCATAATCATAAGAATTAATGGCAATTCCGCTATCATTCGTAATTCTTACTACATCCCCATGACCATTATACGAATAATATCCTCCTTTTGCCGATTCATAGTCATAGCGGTACAGCAGTTCATCTCCCCAGACATTTCGAGCCTTTACTTTACCATTCCCATCGAGCTCTTCAATGATATGACCATTTAAATAAACATAGCGGGTGGTTTTTCCATCTACCTTTTTCGTTGCACGGAGACCATCACCATAGTAGGTGTAGGATGCTTGCTTACCCGTTGAAGAGGAATACGTCTTAAGCATGTTTAAGGCATTATACGTATACGTAGTCGTTTCCTCTTTTAAATCGGGCGAATTTCCACTCATCGTCAACCGATTGCCGCGCTCATCATAGGTATACGTACGTTGTCCTTGCGCTGTATTTTCCTCTTTAATGCGATTAAGCGCATCATAACTGAATACCTGTGTCGAGCCATTTCGATTAATGCTGGTAATGTTACTAAAACCATCATATCCAAAAGTTTCAAGCCAGTTGGAACCATCCCCAGCAAATGTCTGATATGAAATTAATTCTCCAAAAGCATTTGTTTTTCTTTGATGCGATACACCAAGCGGATACTTCCATGATTTCACATACTCATTTTGACCTATCTCATAGTTATATGTTATAGATCCTATATTTGGACTCGTTACCGACAACAAGCGATCCAGCGCATCGTACGTGTACCGCAATTTTTCATTATCTGGGTAGTTTAATGACACCATGCGGTCAAATTTATCATACTCCAGTTTATACTGTCGACCTGCCACCGTTTGGCTGCCTAGACGCTTCCACGAATCATATTGATAACCTAACGATTCTCCTTCTTTCGTAGTGCTAGTTGTAGGAAGACGCGTAGCCGAATCATAACTATATTGCTCCCAATAGATTTCTGTTCCAGCCGAATCTTTTACGGATAATCGGCTTACCTCATCATATGGAGTATACGAATATTGATGCTTCTGATTCATTTCATCAGTACGTGTATCCAACAATCCCGTATTCGTATACTGGAAGCTTTCTTTTTTCCCTTCTGCATTCGTCTTCGTCAATTGCCAACCGACTTCATTATATTCGCTTTGCTTTTGCAGCTTATCATTGGTATACGTGGCAATAAGCTGCCCCATGCTATTGTACACATAGCGATTAACCTGATTGTTGTTATCTTTCAAATAAATCAGATTACCTGCGGTATCATAACCATACTGTGTCGTTTGCGTAACACCATCTGCAATGACTCGAGTCTGCGATAAGGCTCCAAGCGGGGTGTATGTGTTTAACACCGTTCTCGTCTTTGCCCCGGCTTTCTCTACTTGCTTTATCACTCTACCTAAACGATCCTGATAATTCCAAGTCTCTCTGCCATCTGGCCCAACCACTTTAGTCGTGTTTTGTAAATAATAAGAAGATCCATCCAGCTTGGTCATCGAGTTTGAGAAATAATAATTTGTCACTTGTCCTATAGGGTCCGTTACTCTTCTAATTTGACCATTATTATCATATAAATATTTCACTTCTTTTTCTCTGAAACCAAAAGGCAACGTACTTTTTAAGAGTTTACCTGTCAGATTCGTTTTATTCACTACAATTTCACGCGAAGTATTTCCAACAATTTGTTCCTGTTTTTCGATATCACCATAAGGCGTATAATACGTATTAACTTTCTCTCCATCGGCCTTGGTTTGTACAACAAGCCGCTGAGCATCATTATACGTGTAACTCGTCGTTCGAACCGCACCAGGATTAGCCGCAGACGGTGTATAGCTTTCCGAAGCCATTCGGCCACTTGAATCATAGCTATACGTTACGGTACTGCCATCAGGAAAAGTCTGTTTCTTGATCTGATCTTTATTGTCATATTCATAAAGAACAACCAACGGTGTAGGCGTCTTACCCTTACCTAAAGTGACATTCGTTGTTTCTTTTATTACATGTAAATTACTTGTATCATATTGCATGTCAACAATCGTTTCCGTCGGCTGCTGATCATACTGACTGCCTGAGCTCGTCGTGCGAATGCGAGTAGGCTGCTTGGAATTATTATAGTTTAAATAGTCCGTAACCGTTTTATCCTGACGGACAACCGCTGGCGTAGCGGGATCGCGATAGCTACCAAGCTGCGTTGTACGTAGGAGTGTGCCATCTGCGTTATACTCATAAGCTATTTCTGTCTTCGTTAAGCCATCCGCAGCCGTTTGCTTCTGCGAACTAATTTGATGATAGGGTCCACCATAAGCCGTATCCGTCTTGTTCCCATATGGATCTTCTTGGAAAATCACATATCCAAAAGCATCATATTCCGTGCGATACAGCGTTGCATATTTATCCAGATTGGCTGGCAAAGTGCGATCGTTACCCGACCACAAAAACTTATCTATATCTGACTTATTATCATTACCAAATACTTTGGTTAAATACGGTTTATTTTTTCCTGGATCATATTGATAAGCTTGCATCTCTTGAAAAGAGACACCATATGCTGTCCCATCCTCAGTGAAGTACAAAGAATTACTATATCCACCTAACCCGTTTGTCTCAGAGATTGGTACGAATAACCCTTTTCCTATTGGCCGATAAACGTAACTTTGACTTTCTCTATATTCTAATAAATCCAAAGAAATGCTCTCTTTTACTTCTGGACGGCGGAAGTTATTACTGTTCTTCAATCGTGTGTTTTCTACAATTCCACCTGTTTTAGGTGTTGTCCATATTTCCTGTGCTACTCCTGCATTAATAGAGACATTTTGCGTAAGCAGCTTTTGCTCCCCAGCTTGATTGGTGTATCGATAAAGCACCTTTGTAACCGGGTGATATCCAATATAGGTGAGGTTCCACGGATCCAGATACAATCGCATCGTTCCTCTTCTTTCTTCTCTTTTATAACCATTCAATTCATCAAACCAATCCCAATTGTACAGTCTATAATTAAATGTGACTTCTAACCCACTAGCATCAGTAACTTTATTTAATAACAAATAGTTAATTTCACCATGAACCTTTCTATCGCGATCCACAATTAGACTTGATTCTGCTCCATTTAAGTAATCCAAAACAGGCTGACCATTTTGTGTTAAATACGAATAATCGTCTTCAAAGTTAAAGTCTGCTCGGGTCGTAAGATCAGGAGTGATATACGAGTATGTTTTTAACGTTTTGCTCGCTAAAACGTCAACTACACTATTGAGATTAAAATATAAAATACTTCTTGGTTGCTCATCATTTTTATATTGATCTAAACTTCCAAATACATATGTTCTAGCTTGCATAATAGGATTATCTGAACTGATATTATATTCTACTTTATGGGTCACATTCCCCTGTGGATCTGTTACCGTAAACCCTTGAATGCCAAATGGTTGAACAATATACGGACCATCTGTTTGAATTTTCCGGCCAATGGAATCGGTAATAATGATTCGATTAGCCGATCGCTGATAGTCATAAGTAATTTGATCACCCAAACGATTGCTTTTGGATAATATTTGGCCATCACTGTTAAATGAATAGGTGATTTTATCATCCACAACTAAACTGTATCCCGTTCCGTTATAGAAATAAGTAACATTACTATATGGATGATTGTAGGGCGTTTTAATATTATCTCTGAATTCATAAGACGAACCATCGTCTAAATCAAATGTTATGGTATCTGTTGAAGAATAAGATGCACGATTATAGTAATTATAGCTGCCACTCGTTGATGTTGCCCCGATTGTAGCACGAATACTTCCCTCTGTCATTTTTGGAATGTTCAGAGACCATCCTGTCGCAATAAAACCTAAATCGTCACCGTAGCCATAATCATAATAACTTGGATAAGGAAAATTACCTAAACAGTCAGGCTTTTCATCTCCAAACCATGAATTATCTGGATGACATCCAGGAAAGCCTATGTCACCATCTAAACTTGGTTGCATTATTTTTGCACTCATTGAACTATAACTTCTAACCAAAGTGAAATCCAAACCGTTCCTACCCGGTAAATATAAATCAACATCTTTTTGATTGGCTGTTTTATAAATCGGATCTACGTTACCATCCGTGTTAGCTTTATATTGAAAATCACTATTTTTTTCAGTAAAACGATAGCTATTTCCCACACTTGCAGTCGATACTTTTCCGCTTACCTTAGCTTGAGCAATGCCGGTATAAGTAGACTCTGTTACACTCTCGTTCGGTTCTACCAGATTGCCCTCTAGGTCAATTGTGGTCACTTCCACAGGAGTATTTTGTAAGGCTAGCACTTCCTCACGATTGTGATCAAAATCATATTGCTGCATCGTTAAGGGAGTAAGTTCTCTGAGTAAAATTCGCTGTTCCTCTGTCAGCTTTTTAATTAGTACTGGACGCTCTTTTCCAGTCCAATCTAATACTTCAAAAAACTGCTCTGTCTCTAGCAGAGGTGTTAACTCCGAATAGAAATACACCGCGAGTTTCTTCATATCCAGCGAATACTGCTGGGTAATAATCTCTACTTGCTCCTCTGAAAAGATACCCCATTTTTTCTCATATACCGACTCATCGACAGACAATTCTCCATCTACTAGTGGATTTATTCCGGGGACGTATACAGATTCTTCTACAGTGGAACCTGTTTTATTCGTTTCCAGATTAGCATAAGCGATGGAATTCCCCATATCTGAGAATATAGATAGTAATAAACTAATGACTAACAGATAACTTATGACCTTCTTCAAGTTGAGCAATCTCCTCTATTTTTAAATTTATCACTTTACTTCTACTGAACCATTCGTAATTCTAACTCTATTGTCTGAACCATCATAGGCATATACATGTGTAATATAGCTGCCCTTCTCATAATGATGTTCACTGAACGGAATCCATACCTCCCATGTTCCCTGTCCCCCTCATGCCAGAATAAATCATCTTGTCCATTCTGACTGGTCCACGTTGGAAACAATACCTTTCTCACCTTATCTCCTACTCCATCCACATAGACCTCATAACCCCCTTCTGTTAGGCTAATTTTATCTAGAATTCGGAAAGTCGTTTCTTTGACTGTTGTAATACTGCTCATTAATTGTTCCTTTATCAATTGATAAAGGAGTTAATTAAGGAACTTAACCTTAGCCTACATAGACAAGTAAGCAATAACCGGATCCCATATTGTACCGTCATTTGAGATATCTCCATTCTGATTAAGCCTGAAATAGATGGAGTCTCCTTGAGTGACTTCCAGCTCTTTAATAACTAAGGCTCCCTTGCTATCATTACCCTCGATACGTTTCCAACCTGAGTCTGGCCAAATTTGCGTGTTGTTTTTCAAAATTTTAGCATTCACACCGTCTCCTATAAGGTTTATAGGGTGTTTTTTCACATTGCTTTTGATTCTAATCGTTCCTGTTTTTGGAGCTACCCACTTGAAGACCGTGTCATTAGTATGTGGGTGAATCCAGTCTTTAGTAATTAAACTCCAAACGTGATCTCCCTTCCATCTGGATAACGTGCTATCCCATACCATATTTTTATAGGCTGATCCATCCCATGTTTGATAATACCAATTATGTTTGCCCTGTTCTGATCCATATGCGGCTGAAGCTTTTTCTACATACGTAATTTTAGGATTAACGATAGTAGCATCGGAAACCAAATTTCCATATTTATTTAAAATAAAATAGATCTGTTCGTCTTTATTAACCTGTACGTCTAAATTTAAATTTTTTCCAATCCCATCATTGCCTTCGAGATGAACCCAGCCTGATTGGGGCCATATTTGCGTGTCATTTTTCATAATTTTAAAATTGATTCCATCCCCTTCAAGGTTAATGGGATGTTTTCTTATATTTCCTGAAATGTGTATAATGCCAGTTTGTGGAGCCTTCCATTTGAGAGCAGCGTCGTTTACATGGGGATGCATCCATTCTTGCGATATAATTTCCCAACGGTTATCTCCCCTCCACAAGGAAGCCGCTGTGTCCCAACCCATATCTTTATAACCATCTGCAGTGGCAATCTGATATGACCAGTTATTTTCACCTTGTTTGGAACTGAATCCTTCTGATGCTTTCTCTACATACTTGATTGTTGGCTTCCATACCGTACCATCGTAATTTAGATTTCCATTTTTATTTAATATAAATGAAACATTATCCCCTGCTACTACGTTCATATCCAGATTTAAATCAATGCCTGTTGCATCATCCCCAGCAAGATGCTTCCACCCTGTTGTTGGCCATATTTGAATATTATTTTTTAGCACTTTAAGATTGATACCGTCGCCAAGCAAATTAATTTGGTGCTTCTTGATTCTTCCACCTATATGTATCGCACCGCTTTGAGGTGCTTGCCAAGTAAATGCGATATCATTCACACCTGGATGAATCCAATCTTCCCCAATAATTTCCCAAGCGGTCTTGCCCTCCCATCTCGAAAGACTGTAGTTCCAAGTCATATCCTCCAAGCTTGTTCCATTCCAAGTCTGATAATACCAATCGTCTAGTCCCTGCTCTTTGGTAAATGCATAGTCTAAATTTCTGCCTGTGTATTCCTTTAAAATTAGATTCCCGTTCTGATCGTAGACATAATCTACTTTTTCACCATTGTCTTTCACTTCAGAAATAAGTCTTCCATTGCTATCATAAAGATAGGAAGTGCTAGCATAAGCTAGATTAGTAACCGTCATTAACACTAAAACAATACACAAAATTTTTAAGTAAATACGTGATGCTCCTGAATTCATTCCTAATCCCCACCATTTATATTTCTATATAAATCATCATTTTGAACTAGCTATAATAAAACGCTGCTTTATCCACATAAAAAATTCCCGCAGCATCTGCTTCATTGGCTCTTAGTAGGTAAGCATTTACTCCTCCAATTAGGATAATCTCGAAAAAAGCAATAATTATATAACGTGAAACCTATTAAGTGGCATATATGACTTCCCCTCCCCAAAAAGACCCAGTGATAAATATATCATGGTTATAACCTTCTATTCATCAGGAGATTTTGTCGAATTATGTATTTAGATGTCGATTTTTAATGAGAATTAATTATTCTTGCTCAACGAAACAAAATCTTCTATCTTTTTCATCTTATTTCTACAAAATCAGCTTAGTTTTTATTGAAGATTTAACCCCTTTGATATTGTAGGCAAAGTTCTAATAGTGTTATTACGATAAATATAGTAATAAAAGATATTAGGGAGTATTGTCATTGAATGGTCGAAGATCCGGAAATATGACGAACGTTACTAACTGCCGTTCGCATTACACGGTAAAATTTCAACCTGCACCCCCAAGCAGCACGGGGTTAGTTTCGAATTCATAGGTAGATTTAACTATGCTTGGAATAGAATATCTGTTACATTATATTAGTATTTTCCTTGCGTTTAATACATGCATAGCAAATAAATGAATATGGAGGTTTTTTGGTGATTATTAAGATATGGCGGAATTCAGGTAAGCTCGGAACAATTAGACGATTAATCTTAGCACTAGGTATACTTTTTACTATGAGTTCAACTTATGGCGCGGATAAAATAAGTGCCGCGAATGCTGCAGCAGGCTACATGCCCTGGACCTGGAATTCCAGCGCAAGAATACTTGAGGACAACGGCAATATGTGGTTTGCCGATGTAAACGGAGATGGCAAGGCTGATCTGATCACTAAGGGTGAGACAGGGGCAGCGAATGCAGGTTTTGTATATGTAGCATTAAGTAATGGAACTGGCTATCCAGCATGGACATGGCATTCCGGGAAACGGATGATTGATGATAATAGTACGATCTGGTTTGCCGATGTAAACGGAGATGGCAAGGCTGATCTGATTTCTAAAGGACAGGCTGGAGCATTAAATGCAGGTTATATATATGTATCTCTTAGTAACGGAAAAGGATATTCGGGCTGGACCTGGCATTCGAGTGCAAGAATACTTGAGGACAATAGTAAGCTGTGGTTCGACGATGTCAATGGAGATGGGAAATCAGATTTAATCTCCAAAGGTGAAGCCGGAGCATGGAATGCAGGCTTTGTATATGTGGCACTTAGCAACGGAACTGGTTACCCAGCATGGACATGGAATTCGGGAAAAAGAATGATTGATGATAACAGTACCATGTGGCTTGCAGATGTAAATGGTGATAAGAAGGCCGATCTGCTTACCAAAGGTCAAGCGGGGGCTGCGAATGCAGGTTTTGTGTATGTTTCCTTAAGCACAGGAAGCAGCTACCCGTCTTGGACCTGGGACTCAGGTAGACGAATGATTGATGATAACAGCAGTATGTGGTTTGCCGACATAAATGGAGATAGGAAATCAGATTTGGTCTCCAAAGGACAAACTGGTGCCGCGAATTCTGGCCAAGTATATGTTAGTTTAAGTAATGGAACCGGCTATCCATGGTGGACCTGGGATTCAGGCTCCAAAATGTTTGATAATAACAGCGGTATCGCTTTTGCAGATGTGGATGGGGATGGGAAGACAGATTTACTGGGTGTAGGCGAAGCCGGAGCAATTAATGACGGTTGGGTATATTTTTCATTAAGTACCGGAACAGGCTTTGAACCATGGACCTGGAATTCAGGCCGTAAAATTGTTAATGATACCTCAAGCTTATGGTTGGCAGATGTTAACGGGGATGGGAAGAGTGACATAATAACTAAAGGAGCGGCACCGGGCCCAACAGCAGGTTTTGTCTTTGTTGCATTAAGTACCTATCTTGATCTGACAAAAACCCAGTACGAGTACAATGCTGCGGGGCAGCTCAAGACAATAACGTATCCCGACGGGACAAAAATCTACTATGAATATGACAATAATGGGAATTTAATTAGCAGAAAAAAAATAACCACTTAAACGTAAGAAGCCGAAAAAGCTCATGGATTGAATTCCAAGAGCTTTTTTAGTATGCCCAGCATGATCATCTCGAAGGTGAAAGTCACGAGCGAGGACGCCAAGCGCCTACCGTTGAAGACTCTCTGGACATAATGAGTGTCTAAAATTCAATCCAGATTTTTTTATTACTTAAAACAACTAATAAACCTATATAGGTGATTGGGTGGATTCATAAGAAAAATGTCTCTTTATGGTACTCCTGTTGAAGTCAATTACAGAGCGATGGTTAATTCCTTGATCATCCGAATCGTTGAACGTATTCCAACGATTAAGGATTTAATAAAATGGCTTCAGCATGACCTCCTTTTCCGCCTAGATTGTGGCTTTATGATTTCTGTATCTATTCCTTCTGCATCGTCGTATTCCCGATTGGTGTGCAAGATTAGCCAGAGTCATGCCTTGGAGGAAATCCAAACACAGTTGATGAACCAGGCGATGGTGGAAGGATTCATCACCGACGATACGGTTGCCCTTGATGAAACACATATTGAAGCCCGCGATCAGGCAGCAGCAAGGCAGGAGAAAGAAAAGTCTGAGCCTAAAAAGCGCGGTCGTAAACCAAAATTCGAACGTGAGGTCTGGCTCAAACAAAAACAAGAAGAAGAGAAACAAAAACCAATCTTCAAGAAAGAAATCGCAGCACAGCTTAGAGAGACGTTTCATGTGCTAAGGGATGAAATGCCTCTTGACCCGCAGTGGGAATTAAGAAAAATAGTGATGGTAAAAATGTCTTCTAGTATGGCTATAAAGGTCATCTTGCCGTTGGAACGAAGAGTCAATATATCCTTGGAGACCTGTTATCATCTGGGAACTTGAATGATGGAAAAGCAGCGATTCCCCTCCTAAAAGGGCTTGCTTTGCAGTATCCAACTTTCCATTTTAACTATGCAACTAGGGATGCTGGCTGCGATTATGAGCCCATTTATAAGCAAGTTCTCGAAGCGAAGGCTCATGCCATTATCGCCTATAACTGTCGTTGAGATTCCGAACTTGTCGGGTTTGACGAATACTTCGCTCCTACCTGTGTGTGAGAGCATTCTTATCGTTACGACAGCTACGATAAAAAATATGAAACACTCAAATACGTTCGACCAAAAGAATATGAGAGCTGTCCGTTAGCGCAAGATGCCCTTTGTCAGAAGGTTTACAAGATGAAGATCATGACCGATCTTAGAAAGTATACCTCTCCGGCTCGAGGCTCCAGCCGTTGGAAAGAAATCGCTAAAAAACGATCTGCAGTCGAAAGGATTAATGCATACCTAAAAGAATTCTTCCGGTTGAACAATGTGAGACATCGAACAGGTCAAAAAGCGAAAGCACATTTCAACTTGGCAACACTGGTTTATAATTGCACAAAGTTAGCATGTGACCGTCTAAGTCGCCAATTACACAACAAGCAGCCTAATTTTCAAAACGAAAATGCTCAAATTCGGTTCGTCTACGATTCTGTAACTAAGTATTATGAAATTGATTCACATTAGGATTAATTATAAAATCATCGCTTGAAACAAACGTTTTTTTATAAAATGGGTTATCAAGTTTTCTTTGATCGAACTGCGAGTATTTAATGGAATAGACCACTCGTTTACCCAGTATGCTCTTAATATCGTTTTCATCATAAATACTAACTGTCCCCCATTTAATATCCTCTTTTATTATCCAAGTACCAAAAAATAAATGTTCTAATGACTCAGTACTATCGTTATAGTTTAGCGTTGGTGAAGCTTTTTCTTCGAAATTTGCTTATATTCATACTTGTATCAGGTTGTGGAGTAAAAAAAATGAATTGTATTTTTTCTCATTATATAGATTCCAACTTAGCCATAGCTAGCCCCTCAATTATAAAAATTCAATTCTATAATTAGCTCATAACTTCATATGAGAATAACTCGACATAATAGCCGCAACGTTCACCTCTTCCTTCCATACATGCTAATAACTCTTTCAACGTTTTTTGGGGGCTGCCTATTTTTTGATTCAATTCATTCACCGTTTCCTCCCACGTTCGTTCCATCCTCATATTATATAAAGGATCAACTTTACAATCGGATGGCAAATAAATAGCAGGACCAAATCTTTTGCCAAAACGGCTTAAATCCTTACGCAGTCGATTTTGCAGCCGTTCATCCTCTAAGAGTGTGTGCCAACCTATCATGATGTCAAAAATAAAGAAATGCTCTCCTAGTTCGATATCAAATCCATGCACATTTAGAAATTCAAGTTGACCAGAAATACTCATACATTCAGGGGAGTGAGTATCCTTTTTATTATAGGCCCATTTCCATACTTCTTGAGCATTTGATGTATCTAGCATTATCTCAGTGAGCTTTTTGCATGCAAGCCCCAAGTCAGATCCTTGATTTTGAAAAATTGCTGTGAATGTTGATCCCATATATCCCCCTTGAGTGTTTCTAAACTCATATTTGACTGATTAAATAACTAAAAATTATATCTCTCCGCTAATTGGTAGCGGTATCAAGTCCTTCTTCTCTTTGTTCCACCAAAATGAGTTTACTCCATAATAAATATCATGCGCCCATTCTTCAGGCAGTTCTAGTTTATAAATCTCAAAATTTTGTATCTTTCTAACAGTTATTCATTTTGATTTGCCATATTGAATTTAAGAACTTTTTTCAAATCCATCGTAATTTACAATCACAAGCGAAATGAAGCAAAACTAAAAGGCATGAGTCCGGTAAATTTCCAAACTCATGCTCAACAATCAGACTAATAAAATGTCCTGTATTATTTCAGGGAGATAAACTCAAAAATAGCTACATATAATTTAAAAATAATCAAACTTAATTTTTGAATGCCACCGCTAAAAATAGATAAAAAAATATGCTTGAAGCAATTAAGTACAGCATGTGTATAAATAAAGTTACCAACACCGCCCTATTTGTCAATCTCACCAAACAAATGACAAATGAAACTAAAGAAATTAGAAAACAAACAATATTCACCACGAAAAAAAAACCAAAAATATTTTGAAGAAAAAGATTTAAGTTTATATCAGATATTAACATCAATAATACTACCAAAAAAATGCTCCAGTTAAATATACCAATTGATAAGAGTTTATTTTCAATAATCATCCCTTATCTCTCCTAATATATACTTTAAAAATTTAATGATAGGGTAAAACATCATTTTTAAAATGTTCCCAGCCATTGTCAGGACTACTAAAATTATAAGTTCCTTCATTTATTGGAGAAGTTACAAGTTTATCATTAGTCCCATATACACCCTCCATTATACCATCAGCGGACACATACTTCTTATGGCATTTTAATCGAATGCAATCGACACCGTTTGTCTGGCTGAAAATATCAACCGCTAATTTCTAGATCGAGCCGTAATTATTTTTTATTGTTACTACTCAGGTCTACCTCAACTCCGAGGAAGACCTGAGTAGTAAATAAAATTTTAATCATTTTGTAAATAGAAACTTTATTTCGATTTTTCAACAAATAAAATAGCTTCTTTTATATATTCATAGATTTCATTTCATTCAGTGACTTTGTTCTTTTTATAAAAAGAGGATTTAACCAATCATCATTTTTCACTATATTTAATTTAAAACTACCATCGTCTAAGTTAAACTCTGGATACCAACCTAAATCTAAAACAAATTTATTATCATACCTAACTTGTAATATATCCTCCTTGAAAGACCAAATTTGATGGTCTAGGGCGACACCTTCATTAAAATCAAAATCATTAAGAATGACATCGCCTGATTTAAATAGCACCTATGACTTCGCTAAACTTCATAACCTTCCCATTCCCTCAATGTTATGTCGGCGCTGACTGCGATATTTGGGGAATTCGAGAAACTCAGTTCTTTTAGCACTTTTTCTGATTTTTCTTCGTCTATAATTAACACATATCTAGCAGCCCAAATTCTAACACTCTCATTATCATGATTAAACAATGAAATTAATTCAGAAACATAACTAGTTTCTTTAAGCCATTCATACGAACTATTCAGCTTATTATATGATCTATTGGCTAACCGAGAGTTTCCTTAATCTGTACCTTCTTGGTGCTTCATTGCAGCTTCAATGAATTTTAAAACTGCTGTCTCTAATCTCAAAATATCTCCTCCTTAAACAGTGTGAAAGACCCTTCAATAACTGTTTGTTTAGCTACACCATAATGTTGTTAAACGAAAAGGTAGACACAGAGCTTCTAAACTCACATATAGTTTTAGCCTTATTTTTTTCATACCCGTACAAAAGAATCCATCAATAAAAAACTATTACTTAGGTCCTTCTATAGGAATAACTATTTTACTTTTTTCAAATACATGGACGAGATATTTTGAGTTTTGCTCTACTTGTACATATCCTGGAGCCAATGAAAATACTTTTCTTTCTTTATTCATTTCCACTAGTATCCTATCACTATCATTATAAATTTTTTCCCTACTTAAAATTACGATTTCTTTACTTTGATAACCCATTATAAATGAATCTACAAAAAGATTGGAAAATTGTATGGCAGATAGCAATCCAAGCCAAAATCCATAGATGCACATTCCAATAAATAATACTTTTTTCAGTTTAACCAATTTAGATTTAATCGCTTTCCACATGACAAAAAAAAGTTCAAAAAACAACAAATAGCAGCCTATAAAGTGAGTGGCAATCTTGAAAATCAAAATATTCCGCTCAAATTTATCGTACATTAGAAAGATTATAGTGATCATAATGATAACAACGCAGAAAACTAAAAGTCTCAGCCATTTCATGCTTGATCGTCTCATGTATCTCCCTTCTTAAATAAAGCTAGTACAAGTCTCTGAAGTAAGCAAGAAACCACTTTTGCATATGTTCCAGCTAGGCCGAGGTCGTGTCTGAAGATTTATGCAACACTAGTGATTACTTTTATCAAGTCATAATCATAAATATTGAGATAGCTGTTGGGCGTAAAATATTTTCTAAAGGATGCTCTTTTTATAGGATATACGATTTCCCATTCATCCACATTTAGATTGGCATATCGAACTTTGGTTTCCTTATCTTTTTCAAAACTTTCGACGTTACCTATTAATAAAAATCTATTTTCTAATTCATACCATCCAAAATCGAACTCCTTTTCGGATAGAAATTTGTTTGGGCTATTCCTAGACACTCTCACAGCAAGGTTCTCTTTCAAGTGCGAATTAATGTTTGTTTTTGCAATCCAACCTGTATCAAGTACATATTTAGCTTCCGTTACACAAATATATTCCCCAGTGTTTTGCCTTTGTTGTGCTTCGACGAGTTTAACCGCAAATTTTATAGGAATAAAGTTCATTAAAACTGGAGCTATTACTACAAATAACGATAAAGAGATGACTATTCTCTTCACACTCCCAACTTTTTTAAGCATCATTTACATCATCCTTCTCTTCCATATGGAAAACTGGTTATTTTATCATCAACAATTAGAAGCTCATGGTATCCCAGCCCTTAGAAAATATTTTCTACACAAAAAGAAACCACTTGGAATTTTCATACTCACAAGTAGTATCGTTTTAAAAAATATACTTAAAACTATTTGATCTGTCATAGCGAAAATCTAAATTAGTGGAATTGATAACAGCATATCGCGGTGAAACTTCTTTTATTTTATTTTGAAAATACCCTAAACTTTCTTTACATCGCTTTCTTCTTTTTAACTGTTGTAAATATTCAGAGCTCCCTTTATATCTTTCATCTGAAAAGGCGATACCCTTAGGGAAAAAATTATATATTTCTTTAAAAAATCTATCCACCCGGTTCACCTCTACATATTGAACAATTGCTGTGCTTCAATAAGAATTTCGTCCTGATTCGCTTCTAGCTTTTGAATTATGATGCTGCTGCATGCCTTTTTCTCGGTTTCGGTAAGGCTATCGGCTATAGCTTCTAATAGCATGAAGGATTGAAATCTAACTTCTATGGCAGGACTGTCTAGGAGCCTCGTAATGACTTCAATATATGGACGATAATCAAGGTTTTCTAATGCATAAAGAAGTGTTCCTCTACTCTTTATCGTTTTAGGATGCTGTATTTTCAAATTAACTGTAGGCAGTCTGTGATGAACTTGCAATACTCCAGCTCCTGTCGTTAATGAAAGACGATATCTCGGATCACTGCCCAATCATAAGTCGAATCGTTGTTTGCACCTGCATCTACTCTAAGTCTTAGCCGCTCGCTGCCAAGCCTCTGCAACTGATTGGCCTGCAACTGGCGGGAGAGGCGGTCGTCCGATGGGTCAATAAATATACGGTTCAACGTTGTCCAGGCTTGATTGTTTGGATCAAATGACTCCAGATAAAATGTAACGCCGTCCGATTTGCCGGCAGCCTTGACTTCGGGCAATAATCCGACTTCGACAGATACCGAATGGTCTGTCGGCTCCAGGTTAAACAGCAGTTGCCCGTTCGGATGAAAAAGAACCGCTTGTTCATTTCCCCAAATTCTCTTCTCCAACGGATGCTCCAGAACGGCATCAACCGGCGTTCGGTTGCTTATACCTTTTAACGCAAATTCCCATGGATTGAATGCGCCCTCAATCAAGCTTTCAGAATACAGCTTTAAATGGATTCCACTTTGAAAATAAGCCGGATTCGTTGTCGATAGCTTGAGTTGAGTCACATGCTTCTGCGATAAGCCGGATAACGCGGACAACAAGTCATCGTTATTCTCTACAAGCGGGGATAGCAGGAATAGTTCTCCTACCATTGCAGGTATAATCCGAAACACCTTGTTCATCCCGTCCTCCAAAGTAACCTCGATAAAAACCAGCGGAGGCTTAAACAGTGCCGATCTTGCTTTTCCCAGCACATTTTCGTTAATGTCAAGGCTGATGTAGCTCAGTTGCTCCGACGGTTTCAGATGGTATGGAACTCCCCAGCCCACCTCGCCTTCATGCACGAGCGCGAGCTCAGGCGTTTCTCGCTCCTCTCTCTTTTGGAACAACAGGAAGGGGCTTTCCTCATCCACAATGGAATAGCGGTGAAGCAATTGGGTAAGCCAAAGACTGTCGTCCGCCGTTGGAAATCTGCCGTCAATCGTTTGTATCTGTAACAATACGAAGGCAGGCCCGTTTTCGATAATTGCCGCCTCATTAGCTTTCAGCAGTTTGCTTGTATAGGCTGAATAGCTTTGGAAGATGGGCCGCGGCGTCCAGTTCAAACCGTTAAAAATCGCGTAATTTTGGTTAAAGCCATACACATCTACCGTTTCGTTCCCTACAATGCTTTTGATCTTATCCAGGCGATATTGCGATATCGTCGCAGCCTGCTGATTCTCCAGGTCGCTTTTTAGCGCTTGCATGCTTCCGGGAATCAACAGCCGCCCGGCGTTTCGTTTCAGCTCGTATATTTTTTCAGAAAGAAAAGCCTGAGGAAAATGATCCCTGTACTTTATACTGCCGAACATGAAAAATGCCACGCAAAGCACTATAATCAGCCCCCCCTTAAAAAACCATGGGGACGTTAAAACCAGCACAAGCTCCTTCCCGCTTTCCGTTTTTACTTTAAAGAGCTTCTCCCATCGTTCTCTCTCCAACTGAAGAGTTTCCTTAAACGATAGCCTTGCGGCTCCCAGTACGACTCCGGAAACAACTGCGATGAACGCGAAAAACATAGGTTCGCGCACATTGTGCCGGATAAATCCAAGCTTCCATACCAAAAAAGTAATTATTAGAATATAACCGTATATAAAAAGCGTCCCGATATGTTTTCTCCATGAAATGAATGGTGTTTTGGGAGTGACTAATCCTAACAGGGTTAAGCACAATACAACTGCGAGGATTGATGCTGGATCGCCGTATCTCGACATCGCCGTATATCCGCGAGATACCTCTAATGCATTTATGATATAGATAAAAAGATGGTGGGGAGCCTGATCGGCCGCTACCGTCCAAAGTGCAAAAAGAGTAAGGGAATAGAAGCCTGCGATTGCAAGGAGATGAATAAACTGCCGCTTGAAGCAATAATAGCAGGATAACAAAACAATGGCGATTCCTACTGTGACAAACAGCGTAAATTTGGTCAATGCCAATACACCGAAGATACCGCACACCCCAAAGAGCAAGGGGATGTAGAATCTATTGTCAGACTGGCTATACATAATTAATAGAGTATAAGCAAGCACAACCGTCGAAATGAAAAAGCTGTCCAGGCTCAAGGTGAGCACAAGCCCCAAAAACACCAGCCCTGCAGCAAGCGTTCCCGAAGCTCTGCGAAACAAACCGAGCATGACAACGGAAACCGCCGCCATCACTAGCCAAAAGCTCGTTTTGCCCCAAAAAAGCTCCGCATCGAATGCCCTCAGCGTCAGCCAAGACAAGGGACCGTAGGTAAAAACAATTTCCGTGCCAAACGAGAAATCAGATTTCGCAAAATAATTGTATGCGTTTCGCCACGAAGGGTCCAAAGTGGTATCCGTAATCTGAAAATCTACGGAACACACGAATAAAAATAAAAGCACATATAGCATAACCCAGCATATTCTGCGCGCATAAACCATACCCTGAGCCTCCTGGTGTTTCTCGATTCTAATACTCGGCAAATTGCCTTGATGTAACTGGACAAAGCCGAAACCGTTGCCCTTTCTCGCTGTATCTCTATTTGCTTATGATGCGACTTATGGCATCGCGCAGCTTATAATATTTCGATAATATTTTCCAGCCGTTCGAACTATAGATTTTTTCCAGTTCTTTTCGAAAGGAAGCTAGTTCTATATCTCTTTGTTCAAGCTCCCGCACATAAACCGCTGCCTGTTGAAACCTTGATAATCCACTTTCCTTAAGCCAAGCAATGCCCGCCTTCGGATATCCATAATACCCCAAAAAATCTGGGGCTTTCGCCGATACAGCTGTCAGCAAGTCACGATACTGAATGTGAGTTAGTTCACCAAACTGTCCGCTTTCAACCTCTGGACGAAGATTTCGGTATTGAGGCAGCGGAAAATTGTGACCTGGCGGCAAGGCTCTCACAGTCAGGCCTGTCCCCCATATAGCCAATGCCAAACAGGCCTCGCCGCTCCCCACATAGTCGCTGTCTGCAACACTCGCCGGGTCATGCCCGGCTTGAATTTGTCGTACTTCATTGGTCAGCGGATGAAGTCCAGCTGCAACAGATAGCAGAAAATAATCGGCCGTCCGCTGAAATATGCCGCAGCTTCTGCGAACAACAACAAACCCGCCATTATAACCAGCCTTCACAGTCTGACGATCGACAACGGATACAACGAAAGGAAGCCTGTTATAATCAACACCGCATAGACTGCATAAGCTCTGCCAATAAGCATCTCGAGGATCTTCCGCTCCTGTTGAACAGATACCTTGGACAGTCACCGGTCTTGCTGCCGCATTGTCATTTCCCAGACTCAAATCAGGTTCAGCCAAAAAAACGGTATCACTGTCCAACCCAACCAATATGTCAGCGGTTGACATTTTTTCATATTCTGCCCAGACAAGCACTTTGAAGCCAGCCTCATATTCCGGGCAAGGCGAAACGAAGGATAACGGAATATACCTAGCTCCAAGACCTTCCAATCTTTGCAGCGTTGCTTTTCCAGGACGACGATCCGGACGCGGTGAAATTACCGCTATGCCTGATTGAGAATAACGACCGCCAAACTGTCGGATACTTTCACACAGCATAACTGCTTGAACTTCTGAAATTCCTAGCTCCGCGATTATTACAAACTCATAAATAGCATCCTTCTCTGCCAGAGCCTCTTTACTCTTTGCTGACAAATATTCTAAAACTAAACTCCTCAGTATTGGAGACAGCTCAAGAGCCGCTTGCTTTATTTCCTCCACTTTTTCATTGGAAAGCTCATAATTTAAAACGCTTGTTTGCAATACTTCTACACTTGTATAGTCAATTCCCCAATTTTTCTTTAACCATGCCCTATCATTCCGACTAAGCTCAAGTATTCTTTGTTTATCAAAATAAGGGATATCGAATTTAGGCCCTTTTATCCTCCATAATGGACGGATATCCCCATCAGACCTTTGCTCGCCAAGCAAGTTCTTTTCTCGAAACAATGGCATTTTTTCATTTATATACGAAATAATATCTCCAGCAATTAATGAGATGCTCTCATTGGCAGTAACAAGATGAACGTTTGATATCTCTTTATCGCTCATCCCAATGGTGGATAAAAAATGGCCTACAAGTCCAAATTTATCCAATACCGCTTCTTCAAAGGAGTAAACGTTGACAGATTCTTTTCCAAAAACATGTACAAATTTATCTATACGATTGACAAAGAGATTTTCAATAATTTTTTCAAAATGGGCTGCTGCATTTTTATAACTTTCTCTTCCAGTCTTAACGAATTGCTGTATAGCACTTACAGTCCATTCCAAAGGGGATCTTACATAAATCATTACTTTAATATTGTCTGTGAAGATTGTACTTAAATATTCTTTGTATACACTTAAATTATTCACTGAAAGCAATGAAATATCTTCGCCTGAAAGGATTAAACTTGTTAGCTTTCTTTCATCTATCTCTGCTTGCAGCTCATTTAAATATCTTTCATTAAGAGAAGCGATCTGATCCGCCGTATATCCATTCCTAATATGGATATGATAAGCTGTTGGATCATCACAGAACGAACTATAAATAGGTATAGAATGGTTAGAAGGCCAGCATTTCGGATAGAGGTAGCCTTTGCTTTCCAGCAGCTTATTGTTGTGATCTACATGTAATGTATCCTGAATACTCGTCGTGCCTGTTTTATGCAAGCCAACATGTAAAAAAATCTCTTTTTCCTTTCCTTTATCAAAACTCATTGCCTCACACTTCTCTCCCTAATCAATATGAATTTGCTTGATTACGGCCCAATCATATGCGGAATTATTATTTTCCCCGCTATCTACACGCAGCCTTATTTTTTCAAAATCTTCGACAATATCAGCTTGAAAGGATTTGAAGCTATTTTCATTCAGATTTTTGGGATTCAACTCAAATTCACCAATAACTTTCCATTCGGAACCAGCCAGCCCTTCCCAAAACAATCTCACTCCATCCGATTTATCAGGGCCAATAGCATCCGGCTTTAACGCAACCTGGACAGCAGCTGATCTGTCGGTTGGTTTTGTACTAAATTCAATACTTGCAGCAGGGTGGAATAAAAATGTCAGACTCCCATTAACAATTGAAGGTTGAAACGGCGCGGTTTTTTCGGAACTGCTCGGGATTCTATTGCTATACCGACTAAATGCCATCTCTTCATAGTTGTCTCTAAAGACAGATACTTTATATTTTTGCATCGTTGGAACCAAGTTTATTTGCAGGTATGGAGAGTTGTATGTGGTTTTTTCAATTTCTTTATTGGCCACCGCAAGTAATTCATATCTGATCCACGCGTACTTCTCTTGATCTTTCATAAAAAGTTGAACGAACGTATCTGAATTAATCATAAACATTGAAAAAAACGTTGACAAGCTGACTGCAATTATGATTTTATGATTTATTTTCATTTTCTTATCTTTGTAATGCTCATCTAAAAGATAAAAGATGATTACTGCCAAACCAATCCAGAAAAGATTTGATATGGTAGTGTATCTTGATGCGAAATATTCCAGCCTTCCTGCACCTGTAGACAGCTCACTGATCAGCCCGTATGAACTGATTGTTACCCATGGCAATACCTGAATCACTTTATTTTGAGCTGCATAATAACTAATAAAAATGAATAGGGTTACTCCTATAGCGCCTGTAATAACCGAGTAAATCGGGGCAGCTTCAACGAAAATAATTGATGCGCCCATGTTTCTTAGAAAATAAATCATGACTTTTAACGGTTCATGCAAAAAATTCGAAATAATAGCAGCTTGATTGCTAAAGTGATAAAAATAAGTCAGAATAAAAAATAATGATGCTCCGATCCATGAATACAGGAATTTTAATTGAATTTCTTTAGT
This sequence comes from Paenibacillus sp. KS-LC4, assembly GCF_036894955.1. NCBI lineage: Bacteria > Bacillati > Bacillota > Bacilli > Caryophanales > Paenibacillaceae > Paenibacillus > Paenibacillus sp. KS-LC4. The sequence continues at coordinate 4,669,653 of NZ_CP145905.1, forward strand.
TGCAACTCGATAAACGACAGGGATGAAGCCTACAAGCCAGTAGTATAACCCATTAGCAAATGAGTACAAGGCAAGAAATCCAAATACTGCTGATGCTGCTAAATGCACATATCCAAGTTTTTTTTGAACCAGAAAATTTAACCCCACTACAGTAAATAGTACATTTAGAAACACCTGAATTTGAAAACCTGTTGAGTAATTTTCGAATTGCATGATTGAAAAACAAAAAAAAGAAAGAACAACCATTAACCAATAATTATACTTCAAGCCATTTTCAATATATGTTTTTATTGATCGAAACACCATATACAGATAAATCAGAGTGCCAATTATAACATTAGCTGCGATTTCATAATAAACATTCCAATGTGTCGGTATGTCGATGGCCAATAAAATCAATTTGGGAATCATTAATCTGTGCTCATTATGTTGCTCAAAAAAATCCTTGAAGGTTAAGGTGCCTAAATGGTACTTTTCTATATATTTCAGCATCATCCATCCATCTGGCGACGGTAAATCTACTGAATATTGAATTAGTTTGGATATAAGAAAAAGTAACGGTAAAAGAGCAATCCCGGCACAGGCAATCCTAATATAGACTCTACGAGTATAGTTGTTCGGCATAAAATCCCCTTGATTGGCATTTTTATCAGTTCGCACTCCATCGTCGCCAAATCATTAATTTTGATCCAATTCCTGCAAAAAGGCTTTCAAGCCTTCTCGCCATGCAACTCCCCCGCTCGCTTGGATTTTCCATATACACTTTGCGGGCTCGTAACGCCTTACCTCTCGCTTCCTCCCAGTATGCACTTCACATTCTCTGCAAATATTATTTACGAATTTTTGGCACCTGAAAAAGTAACGTATTTGTGACCAACATAGCTTGAGAAAATAGGTACACATACACCAATGAAGTGGGCAACTTCATTCGGATGAAACCCCCAACCAATAAATGGGAGGAAATAATTTCTAAGCACGATGCTGACAATTAATGTTTGAATAATCGCGATAACATTAACGAGAGTAAAGTATGCTAACTGCCGAATAGCTGAATGTTGACTTGCTCCATGAAATACGAATAGCTTGCTCAGGACAAATGCTGTAATCATGCCAAACATATAGGCAAGTGCAACGGAGAGCGTAAAACTCAAATAATGATTCAATACTATACGCGAACCCAAATTAACAATCGCCGCTAATCCTCCTGAAGCCAGGAACAGTAAAAATTGTTTCGATGTAAAAAACCTTATCCATTTTTTCATGTTCATCCTTCTAAATCATTTTTGAAATTTCAATGCCTATCCTTATGCTCTCTGAAATAGAGCGATCTTCCGGATAGTAATAGGAGGTGTCGGCCATATACAAGCCTTCTAATTCTGTTTTCATTGGAGGCAGCATTTCTAAAAATCCGGGAGGACAGATAGGTTGAGCGTACTTGTATCTGGAAACAGTTGAAGCCAAAATCCAATCTTCCGAAAAGTCGGGATTTACCATTTTAGCATAATGAATAACTTTTTCAAGGAATGTAGCATTGCTTTCTTGATATTTAGGATGATCTTTATGTAAATAAAATGGAACATATAGAATCTTATCTTCCATCGGGTTTAAATTAGAGTATTCAATCATCCCCGGGATCTCCATACGACTATCATTTATATTCATCCAGAAATTTTCTGTAAGGGCCTGTTTTAGCTTTAATATCACACATACCACACCCACGTTATCTATTTGCTCGATTCGCCCCTTAGTCTCTAGTGAAAAGTCAGGTACGAGGTCAGGAACAAATGGAAGGGGAACGGTAGATATGACATGATCATAAGCAATTACATCATTATCAATTTTAATGCCAGTGACTTTATTGTCAACAACGATAACTTGATCTACATTCTGTTTTAAATAACAATGCCCGCCCATCTGCTCAATGCGTGCGAGTAAGGCATTGAGCAAAGTTTCCGAGCCGCCCTCTATATACCCCATTCTTTCTTGGAAGAGACTTTTACGGGATTCAGCCACTCTTTTTAAACGCGTCCAAATCCATGCTGCAGAAATATTAGCAGTATACTCATAAAACTTTAGATCAAATAATGGTTTCCAAAAGATATTATAGGCTTTATTGCCTACAAAACTGCGAATCCAATCAACTGCTTGAACCGAATCGAGATCCCTCCAATTTTCCCGTTTACTAGAAATAAATAAATGCAAGCCATATCTCAATTTAGAAATGAAATCGGCCTTGGGAAAGCCGAGTACATAAAAAGGATTTCCCCATTTATATAGCTTTCCTTCATAGTAAAAACCCATCTTGGTATCTGTCCATTTGAGCTTATCGTAAATTTCCAGTTCTTTTAACATTTCGAACAACGTATAGTCCGGCGCACAAACAAAATGATAGTATCTTTCAATCTTCAACCCATCAAAATCAAAAGATGCGGACATACCGCCGATTCGATCATCTCTTTCATATAGATCGACCTGAAACCCTTTTTTTAACAACTCATATGCACTGGCAAGTCCCATTGCTCCAGCGCCAATTACCGCAATTCGTTTCATGGTGCACCTCTATCGCGATTATCGCTTTAAAATGTACTTACTGTATTTCGAATCATGATGCGTTTCTTGCATGGCTCTCTCAAATGGGGTAGCTGTGACCTCAAATGTTTCCCACCAATGGTCTTCAGGAAAATGATCCCCCGCAGCTAACGCTTTTAATTGGTCAGCCGTAAATGGCGGCTTGCTGCTGAAGATTGCGTAAACGCGAAGAAGAAATTCAAAAAAACCAAATGGAATCGTCATAATGATCGTATGCAGATGTTTAACTCGCTTTATAATTCGTATCATATCAATATAATCAATTTTTTCTTTCCCTGTTATGTTATAAATTTTTCTTTCAGGCTGATTTTCCATGCACTTCATAATAACCTTGCAGAAATCTCTAACATATAGTGGCTGTCTCATAAACTTGCCATCCCCTGGTACAGGAAAGACAGGAATTCTCTTCATAAAGCGTGACAGCCAGCCTAAATGTTTACGGTCGAACCACCCAAACATTAAAGTTGGTCTTAGAATACAATAATTAAAATCGCTTGATTTCACCAATTCTTCTTGTCTGGCCTTTGTCCGCGTATAATCATCGTCAGCAACCGAAATAACTACAGAAGAACTAATATGAACGATGTAAGGAATTTGATATTCTTTAGCTGCATGCAAAACAATCTCGGTTGAAGTAATATTATTTCGAACAAATGGATCTGCGGTCTTGCTTGTAAGCTGGGCTTGCAACATAACTACGATATCTCCGCCGGCAAACGAGCGTGTCCATTCTCCTTCCTCGGCCAAATCTGCTAAGATGACTTCGATTTCAGGATGCAGTTCTTTAAGATATTTAATATTGTACTCATGCTGATCAATCGCTACAATATTCCAGTAACCCGACTCCTTCAACAAAACAATTAAATTCTGGCCAACTAATCCTGCAGCACCAGGAATAATGATCTTGGCGTTCTTATTTAACATAATTCTCTCCCATTACATAAATTAGAGATACGCTTTAATAAACAGTACGGAGCATGCGAATATAAGTACAGTAAACAAAATGTGCTTATCTGTGATTAATATTTCCTCAGGCTTGCCGCCGCCATTTTCCATATGCATTAAATACAAATATCTGAAAACACCGTAAAGAACGAACGGAATTGTAAACATCATATAATGATTCTCAGCTGCATACAGCGAATAGCACATAATAGTTAAGCCCGTGACAATGGATATTAACTGATCAAGTAATTTAATCGAATAAAATTGCATAACCTTACGCTGTTTACTTGTATCGCCTTCAAACAATTGCAGCTCGTGTCTACGCTTTCCCAGTGCAAGGAACAGGGATAAAAGCATAGCGCATAAGATAAACCAGGACGTCAGATTGCCATTCACAGCAACAGCCCCAGCAACGGCTCTCAGTACAAAACCAGCAGCAATAATCATCACATCGATCAGAACAACATGCTTTAATTTGAAAGAATAGCCTACGTTCATAATAAAATAAAATAACAATACTGCGGTTAACTGAGGAGAAATAAAATAAGACAATAAAGTAGAGCCTGCAAATAAAATTGCTCCAAGACCTACAGCGGTTGGCATAGTCAAAGCCCCGGAAGGCAGAGGCCGCTTACACTTGTCTGGATGTAAACGATCCTTTTCAACGTCTGCAATATCATTAATAATATAGATCGTGCTTGCAACGCAAGAAAAACAGACAAATGCCAAGAAAGCATTCAAAAAGGTAGAATACTCCAAAAACGTTCCCGCAAAAAGTGCAGATGCAAAGACGAGTATATTTTTAGTCCATTGTTTTGGACGAAGTTGCGACATACACGCTAAAATGAGGTTTGGCTTCGCCGCATTCATTGACAGCTGCTTCTCATTTTTTGGGGTTAATGTATTCAAAGCCTTCTCTCCCTTGGATAAGTCGAAAGATTTGTGAATTCGCCTTACCTACTTTATTCTTATAAATTCATTTTTGCAAAGACATTCTCCGGTATTATTTTAATAATAAGCATAATCCATCTCCAGAAAAACGGTGTATACAGCGTGTTTTTCTTTTTCTTCATTGCTCTGTATATATCATTAGCCACTGCTGAAGGCTTTGCCACCAGAAACATCCCGGTTTGTCCATACGTCATTTTCGTGTCAACAAAACCCGGCTTAATCGTTAACACATGAACTCCCGATTTGCTCAGTCGATTTCGTAGCCCTTGTAAATATAGCGCAAGCGCCCCCTTGGCCGATCCATAAAGATAATTGCTTTGCCTCCCCCTGTCTCCGGCAACCGATGAAATCGCACAAATAGTGCCGCGGCCCTTTTCTTCCATATAAGCAGCTACAAGTGACAGTATAGATACGCAGGACGTGAAGTTGACATCAATAATGGCTTTGGCTTCGGCCATATTGACTTCACCCAATTTTTGTTCCCCCAGATAACCGTAACATAAAATAACCGTATCAATATCCATTAACATCAAACACTTTTGCCAAAACTCCTCGTGTGAGTCCATCTGGATTGCGTCATAGTTCATACTAAACGTTTCGACATCGCACCTGATCCTCAGATCGCTTGCAAGTTTCTCAACTTCCTCTGGATGTCTGCCAGCCAATATTAGCTTGCATTTTTCCGATGAGGCCAGTTTATATGCAAGTGCAGATGCGATCCCGGAGGTCGCGCCCAAGATTAAAACATGCTTCACAACATTTATGCCTCCAATATGTTCAACCTTCTGGCCATTGATGAAGAAAATATATGGTCAGGGTCCACCTTGTTTTTAATTGCCAAAAATTCATTCAATCTCGGGTACATGATTTTACATTTTTCCGGAGCAAGTGTAGAATCTTTAGCTAAATAAACTCTTCCATTATGTTTAATGACAAGCTCATCTAATTCTCTTAAAAAAGGAAATAACGAATGATCCTTAATTGGAATATCCAAAGCAAGCGTATAGCCTTTTTTAGGGAACGAAAGCATTCCCTGCCCCTCTCTTCCCGAGCTTTTCAATACCGCCAAAAACGACGAGCGGTTTGTACTGCTCAGTTTTTCCAGCATTTTAATTAAGCCTTCGATTTCGTTTGGCGGAAAAACTGCTTGATATTGAACGAAGCCTTTTTTCCCGTACATTCGGTTCCAGTTCATTATGGAGTCTAACGGATAGAAAAAAGAATCAAAGTGCACAACCTTGTTGACATCGCTTGGTTGAATGCCATAATAAGCAATATTGAATAGCTTGATGCTGTAAGGATTTAAAACAAATGGAGGCATATTTATTGGCATACTTAATTTTAAATTTGTCTTTATTTGAAGAGGATTTATTCGTTGTTTCCATGATAAATCCTCTAGCCTCGCATGATTTCCCCTCATTAACACGCTTTTGCCAAGTGAATTCCCTTTAGCCAAACAATCAATCCATGCAACAGAATATTGATAATTAGCATCTGATTCTCGAAAAAGCTCAAGGGCCTCTTCAATATTTTTCGCTTTTTCATATTTTACATGATAATAAGAACTTTCTACTTTAATAAGACGAAATTTCGCAGTCAGAATAATTCCGGTGAGGCCAATCCCTCCAACAGTAGCCCAAAATAAATCAGAATTGGTTTCTCTTGAGCATTGCATAATTGAACCATCGGCAATTAACAGTTGGAAACTCAATACATGTTCAGAGAAACAACCATCTGCATGATGATTTTTCCCATGAACATCATTGGCTATCGCTCCGCCGACGGTCACAAACTTAGTACCCGGAGTTACCGGCAGAAAAAAACCCTTTGGCAGGAAAATTTCAATGATTTCTTCAAATGTTACGCCAGCCTCGCAGTTCAGAATGCCGGAATCCGCATCGAAAGCAATTAGCTTATTCATATGAACAGTACGTATAACGCCGCTATTGCCGTTTAATGGAGCATCTCCGTAGCTTCTTCCTAGACCATAAGAGATATAGCTGGCGCAACTCGCTCTTTGAATCTTTGCTTTCAGCTGTTCTTGTGTTTCGGGTCTGGAAACAAAACAAGGTTCTTTCGGATAGTTGCCCCAGCCTGCCAAAATCTCTTTTCTTTCCAATTTCAATCACGCGCTTTCTAATTAATATCTACTTCTTTAATTAACGCCCAATCCCAACTGCTGTCGTTTGCCTTCCCATAATCCACTCGCAGTCTAACAACAGTATATTTGGTATTTGCAGGAAGCAGCGTTGAAAAATCCACAAAATCATCACTGAATTTGTCAGGTTCTAAATTGAACTTTGCGATAGCTTTCCACTCGTTGTCAGAAAAGCCCTCCCAGTAAAATTGAACGCCATCCGACTTCCCCTTCTGTTTGGCTTCAGGCCTTAGTCCAACCACAGCATGAAGTGACGTATCTTCTGGCTTCAGCTTAAATTCCATTGATGCTTTTGGATGGAAGAGCATCGTTGGCGAATGAGCCACTTGAACTTTTTCTAAAGGATGCTCCGTTTCGATTCGTTCAGGAGAACGCTTTAAAATATCTGACCATTGCAGATTTAGATAATTCTCCACTTCACTTTGAATAGGGCTATGATCCCTGAACAAGGAAACACGGATGTCAGAATTAAAATATTTGGAGCCGGCTGGTGCAGAAATTTTAATTGACTTCATTATTCTTTGATTTTGTTGAACTAGAGCCCGCATTACGTCATCATTGGTTTCGTTTAGCGGCGAAAGCAGTATAGGCTCTCTTAGCATCTCAGGAATGATTCTAAACACTTGTTCTTCGCCGTCAACAAACTGGATACTCAAATTTACTTGCGCAGGCTTAAAAAGCAAAGACCTAAGTTTTCCTAAAGCATTCGATTGGATATGAATGGATGCATAAACTAACCTGTTATCGGCCTCTATATCAATGGTTTGCTCGAATGTTGTTTGTTCAGACTTATACATCTCCAGTGGGTAACTGGCGAGTTCATCTACAGAATGCCGTTGCTGAAAAAGCAAAAAGCCTTTTTCCTGTGTAACAAATTTGTACTTGTGCAGTATTTCATACAACCAAAGACTATCATCTATTAGCGGAAATCTATGATCTATTGTCTGATTTTGAAATAAAACGAACTCAGGAGCATTAGCAATTAAGTCATTCTTATTTAATTGCAACAGCTTGGACGTATACGCAGAATAACCTTGGAATACCGGTCTGGGATTCCAGTTAAGACCGTTATAGATCGCATAATCCTGATTAAAGTTATAAATATCTACAGTCTGGTTACCTACTATGCGTTTAATCTGAGGAAGCTCCAGTTTTTTTGACATTTCATTGTACTGCATATCCATTCCTTTTTTCTTCTCCGCCAAAGCAGATGGATGCGTTATGAAATGAACGTTTTCCTTAAGTGAATGGATGCGGGAAAAAACTAATTCTTGTACAAACCGTTCCGAATAAAACGTATATCCAAAAGCGCTAATGGATACAAAAACTAAAATGATTGAAATGCTTCTTTTAAGAATATTCGAAGCTGCCAGGATTAAATATTCATGATCAATATCCCTGAAAAACTTTTTCTTTGCCAGCCATGCAATAATTTCTTCATTTTCATTGATTTTTTTATAATTCATTGCAAATAATAGCGCATAAATAAAAGACATAAACGAATAAAACTCAGCAATGTGGCCATCTTGTCTTACTATTCCATGCTTCCACGAAATAAAAATAAATCCACACATGCCTAGTAAAACAAATAACAGCTCTATATTGTTCTTGTAATTTTTCAATACCTGCAATGGAATTACAATTACATACGCAGCCATTAAAACAATGGTGAATAAAACCGTGCTAACAGGCCCGTAAATAGCCATGGCTTCATTATAACCTCTTGCAATCTCAAAACTGTTGACGAGGTAATAAGGCAAATTAAACAGTTCTTGCCCCAGTACCATCCAAATCACAGAAACCGAGATTAAGAACCAGATTACGCCAAACAGGGCAAGCCTCCAATGATTACGGAGAATAAAGCTTAGCAGCAGCACCGTGATTAACGCAGTCCCGCTTAACATAAAGGTAAATTTGATAAGGCCTGTAGCGGCAATTACGCATATTAATAATGCTGCTTGGACGTATCCCCTATATCCTTCCTGTCTTCTATTCATTAAAAATACCGCTAGCAACAATAGCTGAAAACTGAAAATAAAACTATCATAGCCCCTGCAAATAATGAATGAGCAGGATAGAACAAGGAAAGAAATAAGACCAAATTTTCTTCGGACAATTAGCATTATCAAGCATACCGCCAGGGCAAGGATGAGAGAAAAAATAATTTTGTCCCAATACAGCTCCGGACTAAACGCTTGAACATACAGATATGCCAGCGGCCCATATGTAAACGCAATGTTTGAACCAAATTGCATGGACATAATATGAAAATAGTTATATGAATTTTGCCATGACGGATCTAAATTTCCATCAGAAATAAATTGAGAAGTATTGATAATGGAGCAAAATAACACGATTAATACTAAAAAAAATACCCCATCTTCTATTGTTTTTTTAAAATTTATGTTCAATCAGGCATACTCCCCTTTCTATTACTCAATACTCAAACGAAAATCTTCATGTTCAAGAGTCAGATTCGGATTATAATAAGGGTCTAATTTCAACCTTTCACCCCATCTGTTTTGTACATATTCAATCTCTCTATTAAACCGCGCAATTTTCGCAGGCGTGTTCTCCTGTCCGCGGCTTTTGGATTCATGATGATACAATTTCACTTGCGGCAGCCACACGTTCCTCAAGCCTATGTCACCAACACGCAAGCAAAAATCAACATCATTAAATGCCACTTCAAGATTTTCGTCTAGCCCCTCTACAGAAAGATAAACTTCCTTTCGAATCATCAGACATGCCGCAGTAACTGCTGAATAGTTGGTTACCATCCTCAATCTGGAATAATATCCGTACTCTTTCTCACTAAAGTATTTATGGCTATGTCCGGCGACTCCACCAATACCCAGCACAACACCGGCATGTTGAATGGTGTTATCGGGATATAATAAACACGCTCCTACCGCTCCAATCTCATTTCGAATTGCTTGAGCTGCCATTTCCTCCAACCAGCATGAAGAAATAACTTCAATATCATTATTAAGCAGTAAGATTAATTCACCATTTGCTTTTTCCACCGCTAAATTGTTCAACCTGGAGTAGTTAAATGGAATATCAATTCTCTCCACTCTAAATCTACTTGGTTCTGTAGCACTCCATTTTTGAAGTAATGCTAAGGTAGCAGGGTCATCGCTTCCATTATCTACGATTATAATTTCAAAATGATCATAACTCGTTTGTGCAAAAATAGATGTAATGCACGTTTCAAGTATAGCCGTCATATTTCTAGTAGGAATAATGATTGAGATTAAGGGTCTAGTAGTCAAGCGATGATGTACGACATACAAATTGGATACATCAGGATCGGGCTCTACCCACCCTTGAATATGTCTTCGCTCCAATGCTTCTTGAAGAGCGCGATAGCCTGCATCATTGGTGTAGCCTTTTGCTGCGCCACCCGATGCTGTCGATTGTGGAATGGAGCGCCAATGATACAAAATTTTAGGAATGTGATAGATACGATTTGTTTTCTCAGTAAAGCGCAAGACCAAATCATAATCTTGACTGCCTTCAAAACCTCGTCTAAAACCTCCAATTTCTCTTATTAACGAGGTTCGATAGACACCCATATGACAGGTGTACATCTGTGACATAAATGTTTCCGGAGACCAATCCGGTTTGAAGAACGGAGAATGCCTTATCCCGTCGGGGCTTATTTTGTCCTCATCGCTATAAATCATATCTGCATCTGGATGATTATTTAATAAACGAACGACTTCAACAAAAGCATCCTTCGTAATTTCATCATCATGATCAAGCAGTGCTATAAATTCCCCATTAGCGATTTCCAATGCTGAATTGGAGGTTTCTGAAATATGTCCGTTTTTTTCTCTAAAAATAACCTTGATTCGACTATCCATTGCCGCATACTCAGTTAAAACTTTACGGATATGTGTCAAAGTTGAAGCATCATCTGCAATACATAGCTCCCAATTGTCGTAAATTTGATCAAGAACGGAATCAAGACACTTCCTTAACCATGCCTCTTCTACATTATAGACGGGTACAACTACTGAAATCATAGGTTTATATGTAAATGAAGCGCTAACGTCCTTCAATTCTGCTTCCATATCAGCTGTTAAACGATTCTTCTCTATCCAAACTGAATAATCCATAGCTTCCGCAGCCTTGCTAGGCGAAATCTCCGATTTAATTCTCCTCCATACACCTTGAAGACCGCTTTTTTGATAAACATGAAATACTTTTTTAAACAACAGCATACTTGCCCTGAAATTCAGCTTATTTACTTTTCGAAATCTGTTAAAAGCTTCAACGACTACATGTAGCCTTGTTGCCTTGTACATCTTGATTTCTGAAAAATTAAATCTCATCTGCTCATCGCCAGGATCCAATCTCAGGCTACTGGTTTCGGGATCCAAAAAAAACAGTACACCTCTGGCTTGAGCACTATGATTCATTCTCCCAAGCATAATACTTGTTGACTCGCTTACTCCATCAAGCGTTTCCGGATAAAGCTTCATCACAGCTTCTCCATCAGCCTTGGCGGACCACGCGATTCTAACCCAACCAACCGGAAAGCGTCCCTCTAAATGAAATTGCGGGTCTTCGCCTGTAGCTTGCCAACGGAAGCTGCCGTCGCTGCATGAAACGATATCATTCAAGGGCTGTAACTTTAATTTTCTTGGAACGTGGAACACCATATAAAATACATTCTCAACCATTTCAACGATACGCTTCAGCTTTCCTAATCTCGACGCTAATCTCCAGGAATACGAGTGACGCATATGTGCCAGCTCTCGTTCCTTCATAGATAGTGCCGACTGTAAGTTCATGATCTCATTATTTTTATTGGCCAACGTACTGTTCAGCAGATTCATCTGTTCCAAACTTACTTTCGTTTCTGCATTTTGCAAGAAAATTGTATCCCTCAACTGAACAATCCTATTTTGCTTGTCTTGAACCGCTTTTTGAAGCCGCGTGATGCTTTCCTGGTTCTTCATATAAATTCGTTTATTTTCAACTGTCTCCGTTTTCAGGGAGTCGATTTGATTAGCTTGTTGTTCAATTATTCCAATTACATCTGGGCTTAAAGGGCTAGAAGTCCTCATCTCAATAGATATTGCCGCTTTGCTCGTGTTTTCCGGGAAAGACAGACCCTCTATCTCAAAATGAGGATCTTCCCCTAATGATAGACAAACAAGATTATTATTTTGATTAAATATTTTTAAATCGCTTGCATTAGCGACAGCTCCAAATTGATCCTCGCTTGAATCGTACACCGTTACGGTTTCACTGTCAGCTATCGCTATGATGCTTACTGACTTTATTTCAATAAAAGCGCAGGCATCTATCGGATCAATTCGCAAACAAGTCATAGCAGCAGGCAACTCGGTTGTATACGTATGCATGTGAAGGTCGCATTGCAGCGATATTTGAACCGAGGAATCCTCAGTAAAGCCGATCTTATTATTTTCCCAGTAGATTTGCAGCAATTGTGAAGCGACTTTGTTTGAATATTCTGCATATAAAGCATCAATTTCTCGTTTGCATTTTTCTGTAAATCCCTTTTTTTTCATCTCAAAATATAATTCGTAGATTTTTTTTGTATATAAAGGTATTGAGATATCCTCATTCAAGGTATTTATTTCAGTTTTACTATGTCTTAGAGTCGGCTTGATTACACTGGACATTAACCGTGTAAATTCCTCTTCGCTATACGGACAAGAGATATCGAATTCCTTTGAAACCTCAATCAAAGCGTCTTTCCAGTTGTCTATAAACAAATCGTAGTGAATGAACACGACGTTTGAAGGAGTCGAAGCCAAACTTTTGAACATTGAAATGGAGTAATAGCTCCACAGATCCATTGCTGCCTTGCATGATAGCTGGTCTCTCTTTTTTAAAGAAGAACCGACATCGATCGGGTTTCTAACAACTACGACGAAATTCATTTCTATGCCAAGCTCTTCAAATATATTTTGCCATATCGGGAGCAAAACGCATGTTCTGGGGTCCTTCCACATCCAAACATCCGCATTCATGAAATTGAACCTTACTTCGTTAATTAACTGCTGCTTGAAGGACTCTACTCCGGGTAATTTCCACCATTCCTCGGGCAGCATACCGGCAGAATGCCAGCTGTGTCCGAGAAATTCCAGAAGCTTCTCTTGAATCGTAACAATATTCACATTTTCCCAGTAACCTTCAGGATTATCTTTTCCCGCTGGCATCAAGTCCTCGGCTTTTCCAATATGAACGCCTAGCAGATTGATTGCCCTTGTTATTACGGATGTCCCGCTTCTGTGCATGCCAAGGATACAAACGGCCTTCTTTTTTATCTGAACCATCCGGGAATAACCTCCTTGATCTCAATAAATCAACTTTGGGAATAATAATAATCACAAATTTCATCTATATTACCTTGTTTAATTAAATGTCCTTTTTCCAGAATGATCCCTCGATTACACATACTTCTCATTTGTTTCTTTGAGTGGGAAACTAAAATAACGGTCGTCCCATCTTTAATCATTTTACCGATTTTTTCCTCGCACTTTTCCTGGAATTTATAATCGCCTACGGACAGGATTTCATCCACAATCAGGATGTCAGGATTAATAATTGTCGCGATTGAGAAGCCCAATCTGGCATACATGCCTGAGGAAAAGTTTTTGATTGGAACATTAATAAATTCGTGAAGCTCAGAAAATTCAACAATTTCATTAAATTTTTCATTCATTTGTTTTTTACTTATTCCTAAAACAGCACCATTTAGAAAAATATTTTCCCTGGCCGTCAGATCTGCATCAAAGCCAGCTCCAAGTTCAATTAAAGGCGCCATCGTACCTGATATTTTAACCGTTCCTTTTGTAGGCTTTAAAACACCGGCTATTGTTTTTAACAAGGTACTCTTTCCAGCGCCATTCAATCCAAGTATGCCAAATACTTCTCCCTTATTAATCGTAAATGAAATGTCCTTTAATGCCCAAAACTCATTATAAGTAATACTCCTTTGAAGCCATTTAATCAGGAATTCTTTTGAGGTTGAGATTTTCTCCGAAGTCATGTTAAAGCGCACAGATACGTTTTCTACAGCCACTATAACCTTGTCATCCATCTAGTTACTCCTTAGATATACAAGATAAATTTATCTTGTCTCTTATAAAAAACATATAGCCCAATTATTAATGTTACAAATGAAATACAGAAGCATTGCAGATTCAGTTCCATTGAAGGGATATGCCCATACAGCAACCCTTCCCTGAAGTGGTTTAGAAAATAATATAAAGGATTGCTGTGTACAATAAATAGATATTTCTCAGGAATGATCTCAGCAGGGTAGATGATCGGAGTCAAATACATCCATGCAGTGAGAAGAACGCTATAAATATGCTCCAAATCTCGGAAGACGACGACAACGCTGCTTAAAATCAATCCAAAACCAATACTGAAAATTAAAATATAACAAGTTGAAAGCAGACTAAAAAACAAAGCAGGCTTTAATGGGACATCTGTAAGGAAGCAAACCAGTAAAATTGAAGCAAATGAAAACAGCATATTGACAAAAGAAAATAAAACCTTAGAAAGCGGAAAAATGTACTTCGGAATATACACTTTCTTGAGGATTTGTCCGTTCGAATAAATTGATGACATGGCTAACGAAGTGGATTCCGAGAAAAAAGTGAAAAGCACCTGGCCGCTAATAACATATGCAGCAAAATTCTCCACACTGAATTTAAATAGTTCCTTAAATACTATAGTTAAAATAATCATGGTGAATAATGGGTTCAACAAACTCCAAATGATGCCTAGAAAAGATCTCTTATATTTTAATTTTATGTCTTTTAGTACTAAAAGCTTAATTAGTTCTCTGTATTTCAAAAAATTCCGTATATGTTTCTCTGTTGTATTCAACAAAATTCACGACCCTAATTTAACAAATAGTTGACTGCATCTCATACTGAGATAGTGAATAAGGAATTGTCTAAAAATAAAACCGGCAACTACAACAAAATGTGTCATGAATAAAGTATGACCAAAGTAGAAGTGAAGTCACTTGAGATGCGCATTGCAATTGGTTATAACGGAATCCGTCATGTAAGCCGATTGTCAGGGTTATCTCGTCAAACGCTTCAGGAAGGCGTAAAAGAATTGATTGCTCAAGAAATGGTGAGACATGAGCCAGACCGAAGTCGCAGATCGGGCGGCGGACGCAAAAGCATACAGGGAAACCAGTCTGAAATACTGGATGCGCTGACCCATATGTTAGAAGGCTTTGTGAACGTTGGCATAAGCTCCGATACGGCCGTGGATGAAGCATTTAACGCAATCCGTATTACGCAAGACAATTTCCATGGTGAATGAAACTATGCTATTTGTCGAATCAAGGAATAACTTGTTAATTTTATTTCTAGGCATTTCCCACTTCCAGCGCTCCGAGGATTAAATAAGTTGAGGGCATATTGTAATACTTATTGTCTTGTCTGGTCTGGTTTGTCGTATAATACAATAATATAATTGAGGTTAACGGATGTCATTTCCTTGTCGAATGCAGCCTCGCACTACTTGGCAACAAGTACGGTTTATGTAAAAAAGCTGTATGCATCCTTTTTCATTCTAGGTGTATTTTTGACAAAAAACAAGATTGGTACGACAATTTTTCGACATTTTTCTTGGTGACTGGGTACTTCAATGGTATTCTTCTGGTGATGCCGCTCTTCTTTAAATTCAGCCGGCAAATTCTGTTACTCATTCCCTGTGGGCTGGCTTACTAAAAATGATATTTCGGACTGCCGTCCACATCAAATAGGTGCTGTAGTCTTGTCCGCACTACATGCTTGGAATCGTTGAATCATAAAAAGAAGAGGCTTCGACTGGCTCCACATAGTCTACCCATGCGCCATTGACATACTTCACATTCACGCTTAGTCAATGCTCCGTCTTGTGCTTCATTATGCTGTAGATGTGTTTTTGGTTTAAAGAGGAGTTCATTCGGTACTAGTGTTCCTCTGACTCAGAATAAAGCAAAGGGGCTGTCCCAAAAGTCATAAATGACTTAGGGACGCCCCTTCTTCATAATGTCAAACAAAAAGAAACCGTTTCTTGGTAAAATGGAGGTACCACCCAACCAACTACCAAAGGAGACGGTTTCTTTGTACATTCAATATACCATGGATCAACTTTGCTTACCAATGGATTTAGAAGAAGACATACCCGCTAACCATTTGGTTCGTGTAGTCAACGCTGCTGTTAATCAGCTCGACGACGCGATCTTCGACGCGGCTTATCCCGGAGGCGGAAGAGATAGCTATCACCCCAAGATGCTCACCAAAGTTATCATTTACGCCTACTCACAGCGAATCTACTCTTCTCGTCAAATCGCCAAAGCGGTTCGTGAGAATATCATGTTCATGTGGATCGCAGGCAGACAACGACCAGACTTTCGAACGCTGAATCGGTTTCGTTCCGAACGAATGAAAGAGGTACTGGAGACGGTCTTCACAGGTATCCTTCATTATCTTGCAGAGGAAAAGTACGTGAAGCTTGAGCATTACTTTGTCGATGGCACGAAGATCGAAGCAAACGCGAACCGTTACACCTTCGTCTGGGGCAAAGCCGTCGTGAAGCACAAGGCAAAGTTGCAAGAGAAAGTACGGACACTGTTTGCAACGATTGAAGCAGCGGAGAAGCAAGAAGAGCTGGAACAGGCTGGAGAAGACCTCACCGAGCTTGGCGAGGCATCCGCGCTGACGAGCGAAAAGCTAGAGGCTGCTGTTCAACAATTGGAAGCTAAACTGCAAGTCCAGCCGAAGGACAAGCCGCTTAAAAAAGCGGTGCGCGCGCTCCGTAAAGACCTGCTCCCTCGTTTGCAAAAATATGAAAGGCAGCAAGAGCTTCTTGGGGATCGGAACAGCTTTAGCAAGACGGATCCCGACGCTACCTTCATGCGAATGAAAGAAGATCACATGCAAAATGGTCAATTGAAACCTGGCTACAATGTGCAGATCGGAACAGAAAACCAGTTCATCATCGGCTACAGTTTGCATCAACGCCCAACCGACACGCGTTGCCTCAAACCTCATTTGGAGAAGGTTAAAGCCGCTCTAGGAAAGCTGCCGAAAACCGTCATCGCGGATGCAGGATACGGCGGTGAAGAAAATTACGCATACTTAGAAGGTGAGCAGTTAGAAGCATTAGTGAAGTACAGTACCTACCACAAGGAAAAATCGAAGAGGTGGCAGCAGGATATCAGCAAGCTGGACAACTGGCAGTACGTTGAAGCCGAAGATACTTGGACATGCGCGGTAGGGCGCAAGCTGCTGTTTCGTTATGAAAGTAAGGGAACGACTGAAAGCGGATATGAAGTCAGAAAGCGACACTATCGTAGCGCAAGCTGCGAAGATTGTCCGCTCAAAGAAGCTTGTACAAAAGCACAAGGGAATCGGGAAATCAGCGTGAGTCTCAAGTATTTGCGGTACAAGCAGCAAGTACGCGAGAAACTCAGGAGCGACGAGGGATACGCTCTGGCGGTTCGACGAATGATCGAGCCCGAGAGTGTATTTGGACAACTGAAGAACAACCGGGGATTCAGACGTTTTCTGCTTCGTGGCCTGCCTAAGGTAAGCCTGGAGGTCGGGTGGCTTTCGCTTGCCCACAATTTGCTCAAGAAAGCGACAATAGACCAAAAGTCAAAAATAGCGGTGCAGGGATGACCTCCCTAGCACCGCTATTTCTTTATTTTTGCCTATTTTTCATGAAGCGAGCTGTTTCCTCAAGTGAGCGAACTTACTTTTGGGACAGCCCCCAATATCTTGTAAGTCTTTGCTGACTAGACGCTCCTACCTATATCTCGGTCAGCTTCTATTTGAAGTTCTATCGTTTTAGATCCCATGTATTTTCGTGCAGTCTCGAGAATCGCTCTGTCATTCCCGAGTATTTCCAGTACCGTAACTGAAAAATTGTGGCTCTTCGCTCAATTGAGTGGCTAACACCGAATTATTTAGATTCATAGTGTCGCTTAGATGTGAGAGTTTCTTTAAAATCTGGTAGAATGGAAAAGGGGAACTGACGAGTTTAGCTCCTACGTGCTGCGAGTGCTGGAAGTCGTGTTTTATTAGCGGTCATGTAAGCCATAGAAATCAAGTTATTCACGTTCCGGTAACCGCGTGCCTTTCGTTTTGAGGCTTGAACAAGTCCATTAATCCCTTCAAGCAAACCGTTGGTCATCTTACTGTGAAACCATCGAAGTATGCCCTCTTCATGCGTTTTAATGGTTTTTGCAAGTTTAATCATCGGCTCAAGTTGAGATCGTCTTGCCCAACCGATCCATTCACGGAGATACACATCAGCAAGTAGATGAGGCGTCGTCCATAAGTCTTGCATCGCGAGCTTTAAGCGATACGCTCTGCCTGTCTTCAAGTTACTGTCCTTCAGACATTGCAGCTCTTCCTTCTGTTCTGCCTTTAAATTGGCTTCATTCTTCAACCAGAGATATTTCGTTTTCTTGAGCTGAGGAGCTTCTTTTTGTTCCGATCTTCGAACATCATCAACGGCTTCATTGACCAATTTCATGACATGAAATTTATCGAAAGTCAGTTCTGCTTGTGGGAACTGCTCTTCAATACCGCTTATGAATGAGACGGACATATCGCTGCAAAACTCCTGTATTTGTGCAGGTTCTACACCTTTATCCAGCAGATGGCTGTGAAAGCGCGCAATGGTATCTTTCCCTTTGCCTTCCGTTGCAAACAGCACTAGCTTGGTATCGACATCTACAAATAGTGTGATGTAACGATGACCGCGGCGTGAAGAAGTTTCATCCACGGCTATTCGTTTCACTTTCGACAAATCCAAATCTGTCATCGCTTTATTCACGTAGTAACGAAAGATCCGCCACATACGAGTATCGTGTTCTCGAAGCTCACGGGCGGCGGCATTCACAGGCATTTCCGCCATCAGACGCATGGCCCAGGCTTCAAAATACAGCGTAAAGTGCGATTTCGGGCGAGACCACGGGGCAGGGACGAGCAGTATTTTGCCGCAATTCGTGCACTCTGTTCTTGGAACTCTGGCATGGATATAGGTTTTCCAATTCCAGAAATCAAGATGCCGCCAATGTTTAAACGTGTAGTGGTTTGCTCCGCCTTCCGCATACCCGCCAATATTCACTTTATTGCCCACACTTACAGGACGTCTGCTTGACGCTGCCGCAAAATCCTTTAATGTTTGCTTCACTCCATCTATGTAAAGTTCGACATTGGCCGAGGATATTTCTCCGTTATAAAATATGGCTGCTACATGTACCCATCGGTTTTTCAACGCTGCTGATGGTGCCCCCATAATATCCCCGTTGAATATATTAAATCCAAACATGCCTGCGGCTAAATACAAATCATATCCTGGATACCATGCAAACGGCATCACAGCATCTGTACCATCCCAGTACATCCAAAATTCAACGGTATTCTTTCCACCTGCTGCTATGTTGACCCCGTTACTTGAGAGCTCTAGTACCTGATCCCCGTTAAATTGCTTAGATTCTAGCGGACTGTCAGACAAGACCCATTCTCCCACAAGCCCCTGCTCATTTCCTGCTAGCTTGCGATACATGTTGGATTGAAATTGACCTACAGACAACCCCGTATTCCATATTCGCATATTGGACAGCTTCCCTTTAAACGTGTAAAGATTAGTTGCTCCTTCTGCATACCCGCCAATATTCACTTTATTACCTACACTTACAGGACGTCTGCTTGATGCTGCCGCAAAATCCCTTAATGTTTGCTTCACTCCATCTATGTAGAGTTCGACATTGGTTGGGTTTATTTCTCCGTTATAAAATACCGCTGCTACATGCACCCATCGGTTTTTCAATGTTGCTGACGGCACTCCCATAATATCTCCGTTGAATATATTAAATCCCAACATGCCCCCGGCTAAATACAAATCATATCCTGGATACCATGCAAACGGCATCACAGCATCTGTACCATCCCAATACATCCAAAATTCGACGGTGTTTTTTCCACCTGCTGCTGTGTTGACACCATTACTTGAGAGCTCTAACACTTGATTTCCGCTAAATTGCTTTGATTCTATCGGGCTTTCGAACAAAACCCATTCTCCCACTAGTCCCTGCTCGTTTCCTGCAAGCCTGCGATACATATTAGATTGAATTTGATCAGCAGAGGGCCCTTTATTCCATATTCGCATATTAGACAGCTTGCCTTTAAACGTGTAGTGGTTCGTTCCTCCTTCTGTATATCCGCCAATATTCACTTTATCGCTCACACTTACAGGACGTCTGCTTGATGTTGCCGCAAAATCCCTTAATGTTTGCTTCACTCCATCTATGTAGTGGCTGGAGATATTTCTCCGTTATAAAATACGGCTGCTACATGCACCCATCGGTTTTTCAAGGTTGCCGACGGTACTCCCATAATATCTCCGTTGAATATATTAAATCCGAACATGCCCCCGGCTAAATACAAATCATATCCTGGATACCATGCAAACGGCATCGCAGCCTCTGTACCATCCCAGTACATCCAAAATTCGACGGTGTTTTTACCACCTGCTGCTGTATTGACACCGTTACTTGAGAGTTCTAGTACTTGATTCCCATTATATGCAAGACTATTGGTAGGACTCATTACAACATTCTTTTTTTGAAGCAAATTCCCATTCGCATCATAGTTATGTTTCATAAACTGTCCTGTTGGTAAATGAATGTAATCAAGTAAACCATTATTACCATATATATATTTAGTTCCTGATTTAATAGCAGGCTGACCTTGGGAAGCTTGAAGATCAATTGAAGTGGCATAAATACTTCCAACCGAATAATACTGACCTAACATTGCCAATATACATATACTTATTAACATTTTGTAGACATATAATTTGTTCACTACTCTGCTCCTTTTATATTAATCCTGTTACCGTTAATTAACTAAAATAATGACATAATGAATCCCTTCAATACTCTAAAAGACCCAACAATAAATATACCATTCTCCATTTCTATATTTCACTAAGATATTTTGTCGGATTTTAAATTTAAATGTCGAAAAATTAGAAACAAAAGGTTATCAACACTGATTTTAATGAAATTTCAGATGTTTTCTACAACTTTTAATGAGAGTACAATAAAATGCACATAAAAAAGCCCAGGGCCAATTGTTATGCAGGAGGAGGTCAAATCCCCTACACAAAATTAGCTATGGACTAGAAACATGCTAAATAAACATCATTCAATCTGTTTTTACGGTAATTTACTTTGTATTAACTCAATATTATCTATATCCAAATAAGCCTTTTCCGCACCAACAACTGCAAACCTGTTTTTAACAAATTTCGTAGTTGCTTTGGTTGTAAAATTAACAGAACTTCTATGCGACTGCCCAATTTCCATTTAAAAATTTTGTCGAATGATAGGCCAACTGAGTACCATTAAATCAAATTCAATGATTCCAAGTACAAGCATTAAGTCCATACCTCATATCTGCAAAAACGGCATAACTTTGTAAGCCCCTTACCGGTATCCATTCTGAATCTGCATATTGGTATGAGGCTGCATCACCCGTTCCATTATAAAGACGATAAATATTTTCACCTTCCTTAGGCTCCTTTTATAATTATGTCAGCCTAATTTCATTACTTTACTATTACAATGCCGTTTTCGATCCCCAAATTATTACCAGCAGCATCATACGTATAAACATGTGTAATATAGCTGCCTTTTTCATTATTATGTTGATTAAATGGAATCCACACTTTCCATGTACCTTGTGCTACCTTTTCTCCTTCATTCCACACTAAATCATCTTGCCCATTCAAAGTAGTCCACGTCGGAAAACGAACTCTTGTTACACGATCCCCCACACCGTCTATATAAATCTCATACCCGCCTGCTGTTAAATTTACTTCTTTTGGAATTCGCAAGCTAGTTGTATGCTTAACCGTTGTGCTGTTAATTTTCCAAAGTACATTATCCACATAAATATTTGTTGTATATAAACCAATCCCAACATGTTCACTGAACGGAATAGTCACCTTCCATACCCCGGCTTGAATCTTGGTCCCCTCATTAAAAATAGCATTCTGATCCTTCACTGACCATGTAGAGAACTTTACACTTGTTGCTGCAGTATCAATGCCATAAGCAATAATGTCATAAGAAGCATTGGAACTACTTGTTTCTACCGAAGCTGCCACACCTTCCTTCACTTCAACTGTACGATTGGCAATCCCCAATTTGTTACCAACAGCATCATACGTATAAATATGTGTAATATAACTACCTTTTTCATAATTGTGCTCACTGAACGGAATCCACACTTTCCATGTACCTTCAGCTACTTTTTCTCCTTCGCTCCATACTAAATCATCTTGTCCATTCAAATTTGTCCATGTTGGGAACCTAACTTTCTTAACCCGTTCTCCTACCCCATCTACATACACCTCATAACCACCCGCCGCAAGACTAACCTCAGATGGAATTCGGATACTGGTCGTATGCTTGACCGTTGTAGTACTTAATTTCCAGAATGTATTCCCAACATAAATATGTGTTGTATATAGACCAATTCCAACATGTTGACTCAGTGGAATAGTTGCTTTCCAAACACCATTTTGAATTTTTTCACCCTCATGCCACACCTGGCCCTGATCCTGTGTTGACCATGTAGGGAACCTCACAGATGTTGCTCCAACATCTACCCCATAAGCAATAATGTCATAAGAAGCATTGGAACTACTCGTTTCTTCAGGGGCTGCTACGCCTTCCGTCACTTCAACAGTAAAATTAGCAATCCCCAATTTGTTACCAACGGTATCATACGTATAAATATGAGTAACATAGCTACCTTTTTCATAATTGTGCTCATTAAATGGTATCCACACTTTCCATGTGCCTTGCGAAACCTTTACGCCCTCACTCCATACCAAATCATCTTGTCCATTTAGAATTGTCCACGTGGGGAATTGAACTTTGGTTACTCTATCGCCTACTCCGTCTACATACACCTCATAACCCTTTGCTGTCAGACTAGGTTTAGTTGGAATTCGGATACTGGTCGTGTGCTTGACTATTGTATTGCTTGAATTCCAAAGTGTATTTCCTACATAAATATCTGTCGAATAAAGACCAATCCCAACATGCTCACTGAAAGGTACTATGATTTTCCAGATACCCTCTATCACTTTCTCCCCTTCTCTCCAAACTGGCACAGGATCCTGCGAGGTCGACGTTTTAAAACGAACATTTGTCGCATTCGAATCAATGCCATTTACAATAATTTCATAGGACACATTAGAATAACTAGTCTCTTGAGGTGCCAATATAGAAGATACTTCTGTTTTACTTTTAGAAATCAAATTACCAGCAGCATCATAATTATAAGAAATTTTATATTGTTTATTACCATCCGTTGTATATATAGCTATTAATCTATTGGAATCATCATACTCATAATAATACGAAGCCGCATAAATAGAATTTTGATAAACAAATAAAATAGCAATAGCTACAATCAAGCTTATAACAAATTTAAAATTTCTCTGTCTATCCCTTTGATAGACTATTTGAATAAAATTCAACATTTTAAAACCCTCCAAGTAAAATAATAAAAACATCAATAAACTGCTTATTACGCAAATACTTCATAATGCTTCTTTTTATACTTCAATTTGTCTCACAAAAAAATTTACAGCTCATATGTGCCCCCTGCTTACTTCACATCTGACTATTATTGAATAAACAATTTTTCACGTAACTTATAATTTAACATAAATTAGATCTTTGTAAAAGTTTAGATTTATAATTTAATCTCTTTAGGATTTAAGAATACGCTCCCTTAATCTAAAGCTATAAAAAAAAGCCCACCCCGTAAAATTACGGACTGGGCAATAACTACCATATTTTGTATTTTTACCAATAATCCTGTTACTTCAACCCAAATGCCTGCTCCAGCTCCACAATCCGCGACTGCTCCATATGCACTATCGCCCCAATATTTTTCGCTGAAATCGTTGCTTTCGCGCTGTATTCGGCGACCTCCAGACGGTCGAAGGCGTTCAGCAGGCTTTGCCCGGTGACGATGACGCAGTCATTTTCGGCAATGACGATCGGCGTATTCTCCTGAAAAAGCTGTGCCGCCTCCTGCGGCTTCGTATACAATTCTCCATACGGCAGCTTAGGAATATTCCGCAGCAAAATATAGCTTTCCGGGATCGTCCGCGAATCCAGCAGCTCCGCTGTCACAGCAAACGCCATAATGTTAGGCGGATGGGCAATAATAACCGAGTTCACATGCCGCTGCGTCTCATAAATATGCTGGTGAAACTGCACCGAGCGGCTAGGCACCTTGCCTGCCTCTTTCTTCCCGCCGTCGATGCGCACGAGATCCGCTGGCTCCACATATTTACGGTCCTGATCATACGGCGTAATAATGAAGGAATTTTCACCGACCCGATGGGAAAAGGTCCCCTGCGTGCTCGTAAACAGCCGCTGATCGTAAGAACGCTTAATGAGCTTGCACATTTCCCGCCGTGCTTCCTTCTCCTCACTGCTGTAAAAGTCAGGTACAAACTCCTCCAGCAGCACCTCGCGCGTATCCGCCAGCTGCTCGGCTGCCAGCGTTATTGGCGTCCCGATCCGATTTGCCTGTATCTCCATCCGCGCGCAATATTCAAGCGTCTCGAATCTTTGAAAGGCTTCGAATAAATCGCCGCCGCCCACCACGACGCCGTGATTTTCCAGCATAATCGTGTTCAAGCCCTCGCTGAATACATCCGCTATATTTTCACCCAGCTCCGCGCTTCCCGGCAAGCCGTATTTCGCCATGCCCACCTCGCCGCAGATCAAATAGTCATTCGGCAGCAGGCGGACATTGGGCACTTTACGCACCATGCTGAACGCCACAAGCGCTGGTGGATGAGCATGAACAACCGTTCGAATATCCGGCCTTCTGCGATAAATCATCTGATGAAACGGGTATTCGCTCGATGGCCTATGATTGCCTGCAATCGTACCGTCCGCCTTCACACAAACGATGTCCTGCCGCGTCAGCTCACCCTTATCCATTCCCGCAGGCGTAATCCAAAGATCGCCATTATCGTCCAAAAGCGATAAATTGCCCCCTGACGTCGTCGTCATGCCATAGCCGTAAATGCGCTCCATCATCATAACCAGCTGATCAGAAGGATGTAATAAGGTAAATTCCATTTGCGCGTCCCCCTTTTTCGTATTCAACATCTTTGTTTATATTGTATTACTTTTGTTTGTTTTTGAAAGTGATTTTTCTAACATGACAAAAAAAGAATGCCCCAGGCCCGTAGCTAGCCTCGAAGCATTCCCCTTTTTCAACCTTCTCAATAATCCATATATTCCCTTATTTTATTTCCTGCGCTCTCGCCATATGCAAGCTAAAGCTTGCGCTCCCGTCTGCGGGCAACGCCAGAGGCATACGCCGCTTCAATAACCGCCTCTTTGACACGATCTGCCACATGCGGATTAAATATGCTTGGAATGATGTAATATTCATTCAGCTCATCCTCGGTAACTACCGCAGCAATCGCCTCGGCGGCAGCCAGCTTCATCTCCTCTGTCACCCGCGACGCCCGGCAGTCCAATACACCGCGGAACAATCCGGGGAAGCATAGAACATTATTAATCTGATTCGGATAATCCGACCGCCCCGTCGCAATGACACGCACAAGGCCTTCCGCTTCCTCCGGCGTTATTTCCGGCGTTGGATTTGCCATTGCGAACACAATGGCATCCTTCGCCATTTTGCGGACATCATCCGCCTTAAGCACGCCCGGCCCCGATACGCCGATAAAAATATCTGCGCCCGCAATGACTTCACTCAGCTTGCCCTGCTCCCGGTTCGGATTCGTATGCTCCGCATACCAGCTCCACGCTTCATGCGCGTAGCTATTGCCAGCGACGAGCGCACCCTCACGATCAACTCCGATGATGTTCCGCACACCTGCCGCTAGCAAAATCTTCGTGCAGGCAATGCCTGCCGCCCCAACGCCGCAAAGCACAACCTTGCAATCTGCAAGCTGCTTGCCAGCAAGCTTGACTGCATTAATAAGACCTGCAAGCAGCACGACCGCTGTGCCATGCTGGTCATCGTGGAATACCGGAATGTCCAGCTCCTCAATGAGACGCCTCTCAATTTCGAAGCAGCGCGGCGACGATATATCTTCGAGATTAATGCCGCCGAAAGTAGGGGCAATGCGCTTAATGGTCGCAATTATTTCTTCCGTATCCTGTGTATCGAGGCAGATCGGGAAGGCATCGACTCCTGCGAGCTGCTTAAACAGCATCGCCTTGCCCTCCATGACTGGCATCGCCGCGAGCGGCCCGATGTTGCCAAGCCCTAATACGGCTGTTCCGTCCGATACGACGGCTATCGTATTTCTTTTTATCGTGAGCGAGTGTGCCCGCTTTGGGCTTTCATGTATAGCCATGCAAATATTCGCCACGCCCGGCGTGTACACCCGCGACAGATCATCGCGTGTTTTAATCGTCATTTTCGGTGTTACTTCGATTTTACCGCCAAGATGCATAAGGAAGGTCTGGTCTGACACCTGCAGCACCTTTACGCCTGGCGACTTATTTAATACGCTTACAATTAGTTCTTTGCGCTGCGTATCCGTAATATTGACCGTCACATCACGAATCGTCGATGCTTTGCTTGTCCCGCTTACGTCCACAGCTACTATGTCGCCGCCCGCCTCACCAATTGCCGTAGCAATCCGGCCGAAGGTTGACGTTTCCTTGTCCATCTCCAAACGCAATACGATATTCGTGCTTCCCGTTGCCGGCACCGCCATCCTGACCACACTCCCTTTGCAAACGCTTAAGCGCTTGCTTATTTGCCTTCATGATAACGGTTCCATGAAAACGTGGGAAGCTTTTGACCATATTGTTGGTTTTGGTCATTTTGGTCTTTGCTGCAATACATAGCGATTGATGGGACGCCCAACCCCGCCATAGTTGATTTCCAGCAACACATAACCGCTCTTCTCCAAAAAATCCAAATAGCGCCTCGCCGTTACTCTTGCTATACCGATTTTCTCGGCTGCTTCCTCCGCCGAAACCCCGCCCTCCAGGCGATGCATGACCTCGATAATTTGCCGCAACGTAGCCGCATTAAGTCCTTTCGGCAGGCTGCTTTGCTGCTCATCCAGCCCAAGAAATCCGGCTTGCCCTGCTGCCCTTACTGGCCTTGCTTGTCCTGCTTGTCCTGCTTGTCCTGCTTGTCCTGCTTGTCCTGCTTGTCCTGCTTGTCCTGCTTGTCCTGTTTGTTCACCTCGTCCAACTTGTCCTAGCGGCCCAATCTGTCCTGTTTGTCCAGCCTGTCCCGTTTCCTGCTGCCCACTGCCACGCTTCTGCCCCTGCCCCCCGTTTTCCCCACTGAGCAGCATACGATCCAGCTCCTCTTGGGTAACAGCCTTTTCTTCCGCCAAGCCCTCATGGCGGTCGCGGTAACGCTCCAAGGTTTGGCGAATCCGCTCCAGCTTAAAGGGCTTAATAATATAATCCATCGCGCCCCCGCGCAGCATTTCGCGAATCGTCTCAGGGTCTTTCGCCGCTGTTACGACAATAACATCAACAGGCATTGCCGCCGACCGCAGCTCCCGCAGCGCCGCCATCCCGTCTAGTGCTGGCATAAATACGTCAAGAAACACCAAATCCGGTGCAAGCTCACGGATGAGGCGCAGGCCCTCCAGCCCATTCCCCGCAATGCCCACGACCTGAAATCCGTCTACCTGCTCAACAAACTGGCGATTAACCTCCTGCACCATAGGATCATCTTCGATAAGCACCACTTTGAAAAAGCTTCCGTCCTGTCCTTTGCTCATATCCTCCGCCTTCACATTCATCCGCCAGCCCCTCCCATCGGAAATGTTAGCTCAATAGCCGTACCGCTTCCTGGCTCTGACTCAATACGCAGCTTCCCATCGCCCTTATCGACGATGCTGCCAACCAAATACAGTCCAATACCGCGATTGTCGCTGCCTTTCGTCGTATAGCCCCGTTCAAAAATACGCGACTGCACCTCAAGTGGCATGCCGCAGCCATTATCTTCAACAAGTATAGACAGCAATTCTTCATCCTGCTCCATACTAACATAAATTTCCTTTTCATTGCGCGTTACTTGCGCCAGCGCATCAAAAGCATTTTCAATCAAATTGCCGATAAGCAGCACTATATCATGCTGATCCAGCATGACGGGAAATTGCTTTACCTCCATATGAGGATCAAGCTTAACCTGAATGCCCAGCTCCTTGCCCCGGCTGATTTTGCCAAGCAGCAGGCCTGCTAGGCTGTCATCCGCAATATGCTGATGCAGAAACTGCGTCAGCTCCTCCTGCTGGCCGGAAATATCGTATACATATTGCAGTGCCTGCTCTTTTTTATCCAATTGAAGCAGTCCGGCAATCGTGTGCAGCTTGTTGCTATGCTCATGATTTTGTACCCGCAGCGCATCGACGAACTCTCGCACACCCGTCAACTCCTCTGCTATGCGGGTTACCTCGGTCCGATCTTGAAAAATCGCAATCGCGCCGATCATCTTTCCCTGCTCAAGAATTGGAATGCGGTTGCTCCAGATCAGCGTTTTGCCTACGCGCAGCTCTTGATTAAAAACAGGGCGCTCCAGCTCCATAATTTCGGGCAGCCGTGTATCCGGCAGCACCTCCCTAATCGGCAATCCAACTACGTCGCGGGATACGCTGAAAATCTGCTTCGCCCGCTCATTAAAAATCGTGATCAGCTCCGATCTGTCAATCGCAATGACCCCTTCGTGCATCGCCTGGAAGGCCGCTGTGCGCTCCCCATACATACGCGCAATTTCATGCGGCTCCAAATTGTACATTTGCCGTTTAATATGCCGAGCAAGCAGCGCTGAACCGAATATCCCAAATAATAAAGCAATCAGCAGCGTAAGTGCAATCGAGCTTTTCTGCTCCTCGATAAGCTTCGCCAGTCCCGGCAGCAGCCCGCCCGCCACGACGACGCCTACCTGCTGATGGGCTTCATTCAAAATGGGGACATAAGCGCGCAACGCAACGCCCGCCTCCCCCTTCACCTTCGACATATAGGTGTGCTCGGCAAACGCGGCATCCGCATCCGATGAATGAAACTTGCCGCCGATCCTTGCCGCTAATGGATGAGATAGCCTCGTCCGGTTCATATCCAGAACGACGACATAAGCCACATTATTAATCATGCGGATATTGTCCGCCACAGGCGCAATCCAGCTTGCGCTATCTGGTTCATTGATCTGATTTTTAATGGATGGCAGCTCGGCAACGGTTCGGGCTGTAATTAGCAGCCGCTGCTTAAGCTCATCCTCCTTCATGCGGGTGACGCTTCCAATGACGACAATGCCGCCGATAAGCAGCGAGAGGAGAACGAGTCCGAATGACAGCAAGATCATTTTCCAATAAATTCGCAGATGGCTGAGCATCGCTTCTCCTCCCTGTTGCTTCGTTTACGTTTTTTCTCTATTGTGAAATAATAAGGGTAAAATAGCAACTGCGGCAAACGCTGCTAATCTGGCGGGTAGGGAAGGAGAGTGGTTTAAAAATGAAAACCACAATCGGTATGATCAGCTTTATTGCTGTCGGCTTGCTGGCAGCCATTTTGTTCGGCTTTCGTCCCGAGGCAACTCGTAACCTGCCCTTTGATGAAGAACAAACGGGACTGACGGATAGAATCGTCATTAAGTTCAGCCATGTGGTCGCGGAAAATACACCGAAGGGACTGGCGGCTACCCATTTCGCCAAGCTCGTCAAGGAAAAGACGAAGGAAGCCGTTGAAATTCAAATATTTCCAAACGGCATGCTGTATACCGAGGATACCGAGGTCGCAGCGCTCAAGCGTGGAGATATTCAAATGATCGCACCCTCCTTTTCCAATCTAAGCGCCGTCGATTCCGCCTGGCTCGTTATGGACCTGCCCTTTGCTTTTTCCGATCAGCAGGCAGTGGATAAGGCGCTTGCAGGGGAGCTTGGCACGCTTTTAGCTGCTGCGATGGAGAAGCATCATATAAAAAGCGTTGCCTTTTGGAGCAATGGCTTCAAGCAAATGACGAACAGCATTCGTCCACTGCGGGTTCCAGAAGATTTTGCAGGGCTGAAATTCCGCATGCTGCCGAGCGATGTCGTCATCAGCCAATTTCAAGCGCTTGGCGCCACTACAGAGAAAATCCCCTTTAACCAAGTATTTGCAAGCTTAAAAAAAGGCATCGTCAATGGACAGGAAAATACGATTTCCAATATTTTTACGAAGCAGCTGTTCCAGACGCAGCATTATATGACGATTAGCAATCACGGCTATCTCGGCTATGGCGTAATGTTTAACGAAAGCTTTTGGGATGAGCTCCCCCCGAGCATTCAGGCCGAGCTGCAAAGCGCGCTTACAGAAACGACCGAGTGGATGATGCGGAACACAGCGGCCATGCAGGAGCAGCAGCTTGGTCAGCTCAAGCAATTGAAGGATATTGACATTCATACGCTGACCCCGCAGGAGCGGGAGCAATGGGTGCGGGCTTTTCTGCCGATTTATGACCAATACCGCGATAGGATCGGGGAAGCGCTGATGAAGGAAATCACGCGACCAAAATAACCAAAACGAACAATATGACCGTATGCTTGTGACAGAGGCTCTCCTTCTTTTACAATGAGGACGCAAACAAAATTAAAGCGTTTTCATTTTGATAAAAGAAAGTGGGGCCCTCCTCATGAAGCTGAAATTCAACCTGAAAAACCTAACCGTCCAAGTCGTGTGTGCGATCATTATTGGTATTTTATTTGGCCATTACTTCCCGGAGCTTGGCGAGAAAATGAAGGTGCTTGCCGATGGATTCATTAAGCTGATCAAAATGGTTATTGCTCCCATCGTCTTTTTCACCGTCGTGAACGGCATTGCCAATATGGGCGATATGAAAAAAGTCGGCCGCATCGGCGGCAAGGCGCTGCTCTATTTTGAAATTGTGACGACGCTAGCGCTTGCGATTGGCCTCATCGTCGTCAATTTGGTGAAGCCGGGCGCAGGCATTGATGCCAGCAAAGCCAGCGGCGACATTACGAAGTACACCGACGCTGCTGCTCAGTCCAGCCACAGTATGGTGGATTTTATACTCGGCATTATTCCGGATAACGTCATTTCGGCCATGGCTGGCGGCGATTTGCTGCCGATACTCTTATTCGCAATTTTGTTCGGCTTGTCGCTTACGGCGATGGGACAATCGGCAAAACCAGTTACCCAGCTGTTTGACAAGCTGTCGCATGGCTTTTTCGGCATCGTCAATATGATCATGAAGCTTTCGCCGCTTGCTGCTTTCGGCGCTATGTCCTACACCATCGGCAAGTTCGGCATTGGCTCGCTGACCTCGCTCGGCAAGCTGATGGGCTCCGTCTATATTACGATGGCGCTGTTCATCATCCTTGTGCTCGGCTCGATTGCCCGCTTTTATGGCTTTAGCATTTTCAGCTTTATCCGGTATATCAAGGATGAAATTTTCCTTGTGCTTGGCACTTCGTCCTCCGAATCGGCGCTGCCGCGCATGATGGATAAGCTAGAAAAATACGGCTGCTCCAAGCCCGTCGTTGGACTTGTGGTTCCAACCGGGTACTCGTTCAACCTTGACGGTACGGCGATTTATTTGTCCATGGCCGCGATGTTCGTCGCTCAGGCCTCCGGCGTTGAGATGTCGCTCTGGCAGCAGCTTACGCTGCTCGGCGTACTGATGCTGACGTCCAAGGGAGCCGCAGGCGTTACAGGCTCCGGGTTTATTACGCTGGCTGCGACGCTTGCCGCATTCCCGAGCATTCCCGTTGCTGGCATGGCGCTGCTGCTCGGCGTTGACCGCTTCATGTCTGAGGCTCGCGCCATCACGAACCTGATCGGCAACGGCGTCGCAACCGTCGTCGTCGCCAAGATGGAAAATGAATTTCATCCAGGCGGTACACCGGATGCAGCTGTGGCTGCGAAAGCCGAACCCACTCCTTCGGCTGCAAGCACAAGCCTCGCTGGATCACTCGTTAAGCCTGCTGCGGAGCAGTCTTAAGCTCGGCACAGCTAGCTTACGTAGTAAAACATTAAAGTTCAGTTCCCTTTCTTAGCGGGGACTGAGCTTTTTTCAAAAAAACAATTATTAATCATGTGCTAATTAACAAACCTTTAAAGTCCAATCAAGAAAATCTTTTCAGTTGGTTTTAACATCTCCTCTTTTAAAATCGTGGATTGAGGAATGTCTTCTTTTTTTATATCTTCTAAGTACAATTCAAGTGCCTCTTTTGCCATTTGCAATGCTTCAACTGTAGAATACCCACAGGAAATACATCCAGGTAAATCTGGGAAAGTGATTGTTATTCCATCTTCCTCATAATTAAATATAGCGTAATAGCAATGCTTACTATTCATGAGCTTCACCTAATATCCTGCTTGATTCATTATGCCTGATTCTACTTCTCAACTTAGCCCATTCCAGCTTTTCTGTTTTTAATACCCTCTCTCATCTGCAACCAACAGAGTGTTCTGAACATCATTATACACCGCTCTCAGCAATTTACCATCGGGATAAACTTGGCCACCCGTCAGTAGAAAAGCTAGAGGGTTGCTTCACCCAATCTGATAGCTGTGTCTGGCTGATGCTCTTGTATTTATCCCTTATAGCGGGGTTACAAACTTCACCTCAGGAAGCGGCTATCCGCTCCTTTCATTAAGTTTCCGCCTTGATTTTTCAAATACTTATCGAAGAAATCCAGCATATAGGCATTCATAACGGCGTTCGCTCTTTCGGGCGCTATCTTTCCTGTAATGCCCAGCATTTTGAAAATAGGAGAAATAAACTGTACGTCGGCAAAATTTAAATGCTCCGTATTTTCGATATAGAGAACTTGTCCCCCTTCGTTAACCGCTTCGCGCATCCGTTCAAGCTCCAGCCTTTTATCCTCCGTTACTTGATCCTCCCACTCTCTTGTTGAGCCCATACGCTCAAGCTCTGCATCCGTGTAGACCCGGTTATCCATCACCATTTTTAATTTTTCGAAATAGCTTTCCGAGTTAATGAACAAAAACGGCTTTTGCAGACTCTCTCTGTCGCGCAGCCGGTAAAGCCCTCCATCAAGGTCTATTCCAACTGCGATTCGCGGATCGTAAGCAGCGTCATAGGCCGTCGCTCCGCCGATGGAATGACCGAATATCCCGACATGACCGAGATCAACTCTCCCTTTTAGATGACTTGAAAGCTGCCCCGATTGGATGAGCTCGAATTGGTCCAGCACAAACGCCACATCGTCGGTTAGAACCTTTCCCAGCTTGTCGCGAATTCCTCTACTCGTCTGGTAATCATCGTCGGGTGAGAATAAGTCATTGGTTGTGCTGGTCGTAATTCGACCGTCTGGAAACTCAGTCGCAAATGTATTGTAGGTATGGTCGATCACAGCCACGATATATCCGTGACTCGCGAGATTTTCCGCTTGCGACGTGTGGAGGAACCTAGAAGAGCCGTTGCCGGGATTCTCAAGGATCAGCGGAAATGAAGTCTGTGCCGAAGAAACTTTTGCCCCCATATAAGCATGACTGGATACGTACTTCAGGTGTTGAAAAGTAAACCCGGGAAGGCCATAGTTCGCAGCCATATAGCGTAAAATCTGGGTATCTGGAATAAAGGGAGCGTACTTGCCAGTCCCGGCTTGAGCAGGATACCAAACCTGAACCATCAATTCTCTTTTACTATCTCTAGCTTCGTCAAAAACCTCCTCCCTATTGGTATCCACGAAATGAAAAGCTTGCGTTGCTACCTTAAATTTGCCTTTCGGTTCAGGTAGTTTAAATAGAGGAAAAGCATACATGAGACATGCTGTTACGAGCAGCATTATCGCTATAGCGGTATAAGCGGAACCCAGCAGGAATCGCGATTTTTTTTTTTGGCTCGTTTTTTTAAAATAGCTATAACCTGAAATGGCTAAAAAAATGACCGTTATGCAATATGGAAAAAATAACTGAACTCTGCCTCCTTCCACCGTCCAATGAATGACCATCAAAAGTGTGGCGATCCCGCTTATAACATATATGGGGATTCTACGCCATCCTTTTTTTAATAGGGCCGTCCATGCAAACAAGCCGATGTTTGATAACAGAAGCAACAGCTCAAATAGCCTCATCTCGATTCTCCTTTGAAAAAAATGTCTATTTTCGTTTGCTCTAATGTTATCCTGCCAAGCTGACCTAAGCTATCGTTTTCCCTTACATCTACCTTACAATATTGTAATTCGATACGCCCTGCATAGAATTATCCCTTCCAACCGTGGTATAGTGATAGCAGCAGTGAACAAGCAGGGGGTATTTAAGCATGTCGAGGAAACAAAATGAAGGCGGCAAGCCGCGTAAAGCCGCACAGGCCAAGCAATTCACGGTCAATGAGCCGTCGGAACTGCTGGCTTTTTTATTGACCCACTTATCCCATATGGGACGAAATTCGGTCAAATCGGTTTTGGCGCGCGGGCAAGTATCGGTCGATAAGCGTGTGCAGACGAAATATAATTTTCCGCTTGAGGTCGGGCAGACGGTTTCCATAAATACGGAAAAAGCGGTCGAAGCTCCGCCGCTTATGGGACTCACCATTTTACATGAGGACGAGGCTATTATCGTCGTGCAGAAGGATGCGGGACTGCTGTCCATCGCTTCCTCCAAGGACGAGCAGGAGTTTACCGCTTACCGTCAGCTGACGGCGCATGTTCGCGCCTTCGATCCGAAAAATCGGATTTTCGTCGTGCATCGACTGGACCGCGACACCTCGGGTGTCATGATGTTCGCCAAAACCGAGAAGGTGCAGCAATCGCTCCAAAACAACTGGCAGGAGGCCGTCAAGGAACGCTCCTATGTAGCGCTTGTAGAAGGAAAAGTACGCAAGCCTGAAGGCACCATTCAATCGTGGCTCAAGGAAAGCAGCACGCTGAAAATGTATTCCAGCTCCCATCCGAATGATGGACAGCATGCTGTAACCCACTACAAGCTCATTCAGGCTAACGACAGCTTTTCCTTATTAGAGGTGCATTTAGAGACTGGCCGCAAAAATCAGATCCGCGTCCACATGGAGGACATCGGCCATCCCATCACCGGAGATAAAAAATACGGCGCACGTCTCAAGCCTATTGGCAGACTCGGTCTCCATGCCCGCGTGCTTGCATTCGAGCATCCGCACACTGGCAAGCTGCTTCGTTTTGATACGGGTATTCCCAAGCTGTTTCTTAATCCGTTTAAAAATGCTGCTCCAGCCCCGCAGGCTGGACAAGCACCAGGAAAACAGCGCTAAAGCTGCGTAAGCCGCTTTGTGCCTACTATAAAAGGGAAGGAAGCATCGACTAATGCTTCCTTCCCTTTTTTGCGATTCAATTATTCCTATGACTACTCGAGCCTCAAAGGTTTTTCTTCAAATAAAACTTAGTATCACCTTCGTTAGGGCAATCCTTCATTTCACCAAAAATTTCGTATCCTTGTTTTTGATAAAAATGCGGAGCTTGCCAGCTCATTGTAGTTAACTCACTAACCTTGCAGCCGCGTTGCCTCGCTAGGGTTTCAATTTCATTGAGAAGTGCCCCACCCAATCCATTTCCTCTGTAAGAGGGATCGACCGCCAAAAGATGTACATTCAAGATATTCCAGACCATATCCCCGGTAACGCCGCCAATGTATGTATCGTTTTCATAAGCAGCGAGAGAGATAACTTCGCGTTCATAGGGAGGAATACTCATGTTAGCGGCTTCGCTGTGCAATTCCAGCAATCTCGATATTTCTTTTTGATTATTCTCATAGCTGATTTCTGAAATTTTCAACAAACTCACTCCTTAAGCTTGCTTACCAACTATTCCATTTTATCTGGCGCATCCATCGGTGACAATTCCAACACTGCGGGAAAGCCAGCGAAACGGGATAGGCTAACTCAAAAAAAGCAGCCTCGGACTTCGTTTTCTCGTCCAAAGCTGCCTCTGTTTTTTACTTGTGGGATCTGACTATTGCTTAATCCTCATCATAACGGTCATCGTCATCGTGGTCGTCATCGTGGTCGTAATCCTTATCCACGGACAGCACCTTTCCCGTTGCTGCATCCACCTCTACTTCGGCTTTACCGCCAGTAATGCGCAGATCAACCTCGTAAATGATTTTTCCATCATCCCGATCACGTTCAACCTTGACTACAGTACCTCCCACTTTAGCAACTGCAATAGCGCCAGCCTGTTCAGCGGTCTTTAACACTGTCGTTCCCGTGTTAGCTGATGGACTGGCAGCCGGCTGATTCACTGTCCCTGCGTTGGAGGCTGTTCCCGCTGGTGCTGTTGTCGCTTGAGCTGCACGGCGATCGTCGTCATCATCATCGCTGTCATAAATGCCTAACAGCTTGCCGCTGTATGCATCAATATGCACATCGACTTCACCCTTATAAGCTCCGCGCTCGACCTCCACCTCGTAAAAAATGCCTGTTTGATTCCGCTCCAGGTCTACACCGTCAATTCGGCCCTCTACATGCTTCAAGGCGATCTTTTTCGCTTCGGCTTTGCCGATCAACGTTTTCGTATTTGAAGCAGCCGTTGCCGCACCGCCCATTGCGCCGAGTGCCAACGTAACCGATACAACACCAATCCAGATTTTTTTATTCATCATTTTCTTGTTCCTCCCATTTTCAAATGTCTCTCGCTTGTCTCACCCTTACTTTACCTGCGGCAAATGAGATGACCATGACAGCAACATTAGAATTTGATGATAAAAAGCTGAGTCTGCGCTCATTGAAACTTAGTCGTCTTCTCCATCGTCCTGATCGTCCTCGTCCCATGTGATTGACATGATGGCTCCCGTTACAGCATGAATCTGCACCGTAGCCTCACGGTCGTCTGGCGTATCAATTTCGACTAAATAATAGCGGGCGCGGTCGGAGCTTTTCAGCTCGGTATCCTCCACCTTGCCTTTTACCTGCTTGAGCGCAATCGCTTCCGCTTCATCTGGTGATATACCCTGTTTGGCGGGTGACGCTGGTGATGCTGGTGACGCTGCTGGCGTTCTCCCCTCGTTACCATCACTTGGCCTCGTGGTTGGCTTAGTGGTTGGCTTAGAATTTGGATTAGTGCTTGAATTTGGCGCCGGGCTTGCGCTTTGCTCTGGGCTCGGCGTTGCCAGCGGGCTCTGATCGGGCGTCGGCTCTGCCGCTGGCGTCGCAGTTGAGGCAGCTGTAGGCTCGTTGGCTGAAGAGGCAGGAGGCGATTCTTCCGCAGCAGGCTGCTCGCTCTCTATAAGCTTAATGGAAATGATGCCTCCGCCTTTCGCATCAACCGTCACATCGTATATGCCCTTATCTGCCTGAAGCTTAACCTCATAGACGCTGTCGCCCAGCTTTGCGCTAAGGATTTTCCCAACATATTGCTGGAGAACCTGCTCGCTCGCCTGCTCCTCCGTTATGGAAGGCCGGGCGTCAGCAACAGATCGCCACCATAGTCCTCCCCCAATGCAGATAATGACCACACAAGCTATCGTTATGCCCAGCACCAGTCTCGCTTGCTTTTGCCGCATCTTCACACCCCATTTATATCAGAAACATGCCTTTCAAGCTCGATGCTTGAAAGGCATGTTGTATTTCAACCTATTATATAACCTGTGGATTAGAATTTGGTGAGAAAGGCGGATTACAAATCCAGATCAGTCACCGCGCCTTGCGAAGCCGAGGATACGAGCCGGGCATATTTGCCTAACACGCCTGTTCTTACCTTCAGCGGCGGCTGCACCCACCTCGCAAGCCTCGCTTCAAATTCCTCAGCCGAAATTTCCATATTCATTTCCTGCGTCTCGCTGTCAATGGTAATGATATCGCCCTCTTGCAGCAGGCCGATGGGCCCGCCCACCTGAGCCTCTGGCGTAACATGTCCGACAACAAAGCCATGCGAGCCGCCCGAGAAGCGTCCATCGGTCATCAGCGCCACCTCTCCGCCAAGCCCTTTCCCGCTAATCATGGCGGTTATAGACAGCATTTCCGGCATGCCGGGTCCGCCCTTCGGCCCAACATAACGAACGACGAGCACATCGCCTTTTTTAATCTCATCGCGCGCTATCGCATCGGCAGCCTCCTGCTCGCTGTCATATACGCGGGCTGGGCCGCTAAAACGCATCTTTTTAAGGCCCGACATTTTAGCAACTGCCCCATCAGGTGCCAAATTGCCCTTCAATACGATCAAAGGTCCTGTTGGCTTTAATGGCTGCTCGAAGGAACGAATGACATCCTGTCCGCTTTCCAGCGGCTCGGCGTCCGCCAAGTTTTCCGCAAGCGTTTTGCCCGTTACGGTTAAGCAGTCTCCGTGCAGCAGCCCTTTCTCAAGCAGCAGCTTCATCACGCCCGGCACACCGCCGATGTTGTTCAAATCCTGCATCACATATTTGCCGCTTGGCTTCAAATCGGCCAGATGGGGAACGCGGCTGCGCACCCGCTCAAAATCATCCAGCGTCAGCTTCACGCCAGCCGAATGCGCAATCGCCAGCAGATGAAGCAGCGCATTCGTGGAGCCTCCGAGCGCCATGACGACGGTGATCGCATTTTCAAAAGCCTTCAGCGTCATAATATCGCGGGGGCAAATATTTTTTCTCAGCAGCTCGATTACCGCTTTGCCCGCTTCCGTACATTCCACCGCTTTATTGGGAGCAATGGCTGGTGTAGACGAGGAGCCAGGGAGAGCCATGCCCATCGCTTCTGCCGCCGAGGCCATCGTATTCGCCGTGTACATTCCGCCGCACGCGCCAGCGCCTGGACAAACACTGCATTCTACCTCATGCAGCTCCTCATCCGTCAGCTGCCCCTCCTGATATTTCCCGACTGCTTCAAAAGCCGTAACAATATCAACATCCTTGCCATGCAGCTTCCCTGGCTGAATCGTACCCCCATATACATAAACAGACGGAAGGTTCATCCGGCCAATGGCCATGAGGCAAGCCGGGGTATTTTTGTCACAGCCGCCAATCGCCACGAGTCCGTCAAAACGCTCAGCATTCACAACCAGCTCAATCGAATCGGCAATCGTTTCCCGACTCGGCAGCGAGAACAGCATTCCCTCATGTCCCATCGAAATGCCATCCGACACTGTAATCGTATTAAAAATAAGCGGAGCCCCGCCATGCTGCTTGACCCCGGCCTTCGCTTCTCGCGCCAGCTGGTCAATATGAATATTACATGGCGTTACCTCGCTCCATGTGCTGGCGACGCCAACCATCGGCTTCTTGAAATCCTCATCCTGAAAGCCTACCGCCCGCAGCATCGCCCGGTTCGGCATCCGGTTGACCCCTTCGCTTATATCCTTGCTTCTCCCACGCAAATCTTCCTTCTCAGACATGCTCATCCATCTCCTCATCGTTCGTTAAATAATGGCGTAAAGCTCGCGCATTGGGCGCAGTAAATTTTGCTTCATCATAGCTGCCGCCTGCTCAGAGTCGCCAGCCTCCATAGCTTCAATAATTGCCTGATGTTCCTCGACTGATACATGCGTCGCCTGAACAGGCTGTTTTAGAAACACATATTTAAAGCGACGAATATGTACCTGAAGTGAAGCGCTGTAAGAGGCCAGATATTCATTATCTGCGGCTTCCACGATCACATTGTGAAACTGCTCGTCAAGCTCCATCGCCTGAAAGGGCAGCCCCTGTTCAATCGCTGCGGCAAACTCGGCATTCAGCTGCCTTAGCTGCTCTATTTGTTCGGGTACAATGACGCTGGCAGCCGTCTCTGCTGCTAAAGCGTGCAAGGAGGCCAGCGTCGAATACATTTTTAAAATATCGGATTTCTCCAAGCTTTTGACCTTCGTATAGTTGCCCGGATGCACCTCCACGAGCTTCTGCACCTCAAGAATTTGCAAGGCTTCACGGACAGGCGTCCGGCTGACTCCCAAAGCTTCAGCGAGCTCCGCATCGCCAATCTTCTCGCCGGGAAGCAGCGTACCGTCAATAATCCATCGCTGAATTTGAGAAAGCGCTCGTTCTTTCGCTGAAATTTTAATCGGTGTTGTAAAATGGCTCGGAATAGGCATACACATCTTCCTTTCTTGTATGTAATATATCGCATACATATACGTATATCAATCTTTTTTTATCCCTCTCTATCTTTGCTCGTCTCAATAAAAAAAAGAAAGCAGCCCTCTGGACTGCTTCGGGCTGCTTCAATTATCGTGTAGCTGTTAGTTTCCTGCTTCCGTACTTCTCAATCTAATCGTCGCCGTCGTTCCGACGTCCTCCTCGCTTGCAAGCGCTAGGCTTGCGCCAATAGCAGCGGCGATTTCCTTCGCCAAAGCGAGGCCAAGCCCGGCGCCGCCAACATCATGGCGGCTTCTTGCCTCATCGACCCGGTAAAAACGGTCGAATACTTTGGACAGCGCGGCCTGCGGAATGCCGATGCCCCGGTCAATGACCCGGATCTCGCTGTAATCGCCGCTCGCGCCAACCTCCAGCGTAATCGCAGCGCTACTGTATTTGCGCGCATTATCCAGCAAAATAAACAGCAATTGGCGCAGCTTATTCGCATCTGCATACCCATAAATGCCCGGCTGCCCGCCTTCGCTGCCTAACTCCTCATTTGACGCATTCGTTGATGCAATCGCTGGCTCACTCGTTGATACACTCGTTGATACACTCGTTGATGCACTCGTTGATGCACTCGTTGATGCACTCTCCGCTGCATTCGCCGCTGCCGCAAAATAAGCACCATCCGGCTTGCCGCGAATGCTTTCACCACTCCTGCTGACTTGGCCGCTGGCAAGCCGCACCTGAATATCCCGTCCATACGCCTTCTGAAAAGCTTTGGACGACTCACTGGCGAGCTGCGTCAGATTAACGCTTTCCATCGTCAGGTTCCACTGCTCCTTGTTGCGGGCCAGCAGCAGCAGTTGTTCGGTCATATCCTTCAT
Organism: Paenibacillus sp. KS-LC4; assembly: GCF_036894955.1. Lineage (NCBI taxonomy): Bacteria > Bacillati > Bacillota > Bacilli > Caryophanales > Paenibacillaceae > Paenibacillus > Paenibacillus sp. KS-LC4. The sequence continues at coordinate 4,710,220 of NZ_CP145905.1, forward strand.
CCGCACCGCTTCGGAATGAATCGCGTCTATCGACTCGACGAATAAGTCAGGGCGATCCAGTCCCCGGCGCTTCAATAAGCTTGCGTAGCTTTCAATGACCGTGAGCGGCGTTTTTAGCTCATGAGAGGCGTTGGAAACAAATTGCTCCTGCTTCTCAAAATTCGTCTCCAGCAAGGCGATCATATCGTTGAAGGTCGCTCCCATTTCCGCAAGCTCATCCTGCGACTTGCCCACGGGCTTGATTTTTATAAAGGTCCCGCTGCGCTGGATCGCCCGCATCGTATGGGTCATATGGGCAATGGGTCGCACGATAATGCTTCCGAGCAGACGTCCCGAAGCAATAACAGGAATCATCGCGATGCCTGTTACCGCCAGCAATACAATTTGCAGCACCTTCAACTGATCTGTTGTGTCCTGCATGCTTTCAGTCACCTGAATATTGACGACTGCGCCATCGGTCCAAATGACCGGAATCGAAACAAGGGCATAGCTGCTTCCTTTATATTCAATGCTTTCAATCCGCTTCTTCTCTGTATAGACCGCTTCGCGCTCGCTGAGCTGCTGCTCACCTGGAGCAGTAACCAGCAGCTTGTCCGCACCTTCAGCTGTCACCATACGCAGCATGCCGTTCAGGGGCACATACGCTCGCAGCAAATCTGCTGTCGGCACCGTCCCGGCCGACTTCAGCATGCCTTCAGAAATTTTCAAAGCTTCCGCCTCTACCCGCTCCATTTGACTCGTAATTGTCAATTTGCTAAAGAGCGCATAGACGGACAAATTCATCGCTACGAGCAAAACAGCGAATAAGGCAGAGGAATAAAGATGAATCCGGCTGCGCAGCTTCATTGCGCTTCCTTGAGCACATAGCCGACTCCGCGCACCGTATGAATCAGCTCGCTGGCAAAGCCTGTATCCACCTTTTTGCGCACATAACGAATATATACATCGACAACGTTCGTGTCGCCGTAGTAGTCATAGCCCCAAACAGCCTCAACAATTTGCTCCCGCCCCAGCACTTGGCGCTGATGCTTCAGCAAATAGCTGAGCAGATCAAACTCGCGCGGGGTCAGCTCAATGCTTTTGCCCGAACGAATGACCTCGCGCGTCGTTTCATTGAGCTTTAAATCGCCTGCCAGCAGCCATGTCTCATCCACTAGCCCTGTGCTTGCTGCCTCCGCTGGAACAAGCCGCTGTCTAAGCGCTGCGCGAATTCTTGCCAGCAGCTCCTCCATTTGAAACGGCTTCGTCATATAATCGTTAGCGCCCAAATCAAGCCCCGACACCTTGTCCTCTACGGAGCTTTTCGCTGTCAGCAAAATAACAGGCGTAGCCGCGTCAGCCGTCCTGATTCGCCGTAATATTTCGATGCCGCTTATGCCCGGAAGCATAACGTCAAGCAAAACTAAATCCCATTCGCCTGTGCGGTACAGCTCCAGCGCCTGCAAGCCATCATTTGCCTTGGAGACGCGGTAGCCCTCCGCCTCCAGCTCAATTTCCAGCACCCGGGCAATTTTTTGCTCGTCCTCTACAATTAATATGGACTCTTTCATTGCTGTCCCTCCCTGTCTCTCCGCTCTTGCCCACATGCTTCGGCCAGCATGTGTGATTACGTTTATATTAGGCTATTTGTGGCAGCAGAAGCAACAGCCCCGCCAAGCCGCAAGCTCAAATACCCAGTTAGCGACTCAATATTCCAATAAACAGGAGGACGGCTGTTTCAAGCTTCGACAAAGCGATTAATAATAGCTACAAGCTTGTATATTTATGCGAGGGGGTCCATGGAATGAAGCTCCGCCGTTATTTGGCACAACTTGTTATCGCTATTTCCGTCCTGCCGCCTAAAGGCAACCATACCAACAAAGCACATAAATCAAGCTAATAAATCCAGCTTATCCATAGGAAAGTCTGCCTTCGCTAAGCAACTCTGCTATAATGGAAGGAAAAACACATCAAAGGATGATACGATGATTGAAATTTCCAGCTATAGCGTGCAATATATTAAAGACCCTTTCGGCATTTTAACCGGAAAACGCTACGAGTTTATCATTGATATTGAAGCAGCCGAGGACGACGATATTTATTCGCCTAAAGGGCTTTATGTACGTGCCGTATTTGCCAAAAATGACGAAGAGGCCAAGCTTGTCAAGCACGAAATTATCGAGCGCGAGACCGAGCGCATTTTGGATTTTGAGCTGGAGGACGAGGAAGAGCAGCTTGTGCTGGCCTTCTGCCTGGAGCATTGGCACGAAGCTGAGGAATAAAATACTGCCAAAAAACAGGGCTGGCTCGCAAGCATAAACCTCTGCTTGCGAGCCAGCCCTTCGTCTATTATTTCATTTTTGCAGCTTACATGATTTAGGAGCCCTTAGCCTGCTACTGGAGCAGGTGAGATCAGCGCTTTGATTTTCTCCAAATCCCAGTCCGTAACGGCGGTGTAGACGCCGTCGCTGCCGATCTCTACTACTGGCACATGGCGGATGCCGTATTTAGCTTCAAGAACGTCTCGCAAATAATCTTTGCCTTCAATATCAATATTTTCATAGGGTTGGTTGTTTTGCTCCAAAAATTGTTTAACTGTGCCACAATACTGGCAGCCTGTTTTACTCCATACAATGACCTTTTTTGCTGCGGACATGGTTATACCCTCCTTAATAAATATCAACCTACTACATAGTGGCAAGCGGCATAATGCTCACTGCCAATGAGCTGCAGTTCGGGCTCCGCCTCCCTGCAGCGATCCGTTGCGACAGGGCAGCGCGTATGGAAACGGCAGCCTGACGGCGGATTGGCCGGAGAAGGGATTTCTCCTTCAATTGCGCGAAAGGTTCGCGTTCGCCCGGGGCCGGGCTGGGGAATGGAAGCAAGTAATCCTTGCGTATACGGATGCGCTGGTCGGAGAAACAGCTCCTCGCTGGGCGCAATTTCGACCAGCTTTCCCAAATACATAACACCGATCCGGTCGGAAATATGTCTGACGATATTAAGCCCATGGGCGATAAACAAATAGGTCAGATTCATTTTTTGCTGCAAATGCTGCATGAGATTGACGATCTGCGCCTGAACCGACACATCAAGCGCAGATACCGCTTCATCCGCAAGAATAAAGCTTGGATTAAGCGCTATGGCGCGGGCAATGCCAATACGCTGGCGCTGCCCGCCGGAAAATTCATGCGGATAGCGGCTGTACCAGTCTGCCTTCAGCCCGACTAGCTCCATCAGCTCCTCTACACGCGCTTTTCTTTCCTTGCTGCCAGACTTGTCATGGACGCGCAGCGGCTCGCCGATAATGTCGCCGATGCGCCAGCGCGGATTAACCGAGCCATATGGGTCCTGAAAAACAATTTGCATATCGCGCCGCGCCTGTCGCAGCTCAGAGCTGCTTTGCCCGGTCAGCTCCCTGCCCTGAAACTTAACGCTTCCAGCTGTCGCCTGCTCCAATTGCAAAATCACCCGACCAAGCGTCGATTTTCCACTGCCAGACTCCCCAACGAGGCCAAAGGTTTCCCCTTTTTTAATGGAGAACGTAACATTGTCCACCGCTCTGACCTGCGGGCCGGAACGATGCAGCAAACCTCTCTGAATCGGATAAAATTTACTTAGTCCGCTTACCTCGAATAAATTCTCGCCTTGCAGACCGGCTTCTTGGGGAAGCCTCGTCCAAGACGCTGTTTTAGGAGCATCTCTCAGCCTTTGTTCCTCGGATTGAACGAGCTGCTCGGCATGCCAGCATGCCGTCAATCGCTTGCCAAGCGCGAGCAGCGGCGGGCTTTCGCTGCGGCAGCTATCCGTCGCATAAGAGCATCGCGGGTGAAAGCGGCAGCCAGACGGCAGCTCTGACAGGCTCGGAATCGAGCCCTCGATGGAATGAAGCTTGACGCTGCGGTCGCTGTCCAGCGTCGTAATGGATTGCAGCAGCCCTCTCGTATACGGATGATACGGCTGCCCGAACAGCTCCGCCGCCGTCGCTTGCTCAACAACCTGCCCGGCATACATGACGATAATGCGATCCGCCATCTCGGCGGCAATGCCCATATCATGGGTCACCAGCAAAATCCCCATATTAAATTCTTCCTTAAGCTCTTGCAGCAAATGGAGAATTTGCGCTTGGATCGTCACATCCAGAGCCGTCGTCGGCTCATCTGCAATAAGCAGCTCAGGGCCGCAAGCGAGCGCCATTGCAATCATAGCCCGCTGCAGCATGCCTCCCGACAGTTCGCCAGGATACTGCTTCATCCGCGCCTCCGGCTCAGGAATACCGACGCGGCGCAGCAAATGGACAGCCCGCTCCCGTGCCTCACGTTTTTTATCGCGCTTATGGCGCTCGATGACCTCCGTAATTTGACTCCCGATTGTAAAAATCGGATCAAACGCCGCCATCGGCTCTTGAAAAACCATCGCCATCCGCTTGCCGCGCAGCGCGCTCAGCTCCTTCTCCGGCATCGCTACAAGATCCGCATCGCCAAGCCGCATACTGCCACCGGCAATAACGCCATTCTCATAGTCGATTAGCCGCATAATGGCTTTGGATGTAATCGTTTTGCCGCTGCCGGACTCCCCAACGAGACATACCGTTTCCCCAGGCGCAATATGAAGCGAAACGTCTGTAATTGCCCGCAGCATGCCCCGTTTCGTCTTAAAATCAACCGTCAGATGCTCCATTGTGAGCAATTGGCTCATTTACGCTTCCTCCTTCCGCCTAGCAGGCACGGCGTTCTAGGCTGTCTTATAATCTGCTTTGCTTCGGATCTAATTGATCGCGAACCTTGTCACCCAGTATGTTAATGGAGAGAACAAACAGCGTGATGGCAAGACCTGGGAAGGTGCAAATCCACCAGGCTACGGTCAAATAGCCGCGGCCTTGGGAGAGCAGCGCTCCCCAGTCTGGAATTTCCTTTATCGTGCCAAGCCCTAAAAAGTTGAGGCCTGCTCCGGTCAAAATCGCCGTGCCAATACCGATTGCCGCCATGACAAACATGGGGGATAAAGAATTCGGCAGCACATGCCGCACAAAGATTGATAAACTCGAAGCGCCAATAGAGCGGGAGGCGGTAATGAAAGGCCGACCTTTTATACTCATGATTTGCCCGCGCATTACACGCGCGTATCCGGGTATTGAGGCTGCCGCTACAGCAAGCACGACATTCATCAGGCTTGGCCCAAGTGCCGCTGCAATTGCCAGCGCGAGCAGCACGCCCGGAATCGTCATCAGCACGTCAATCAGCCGCATAAATACAGCATCTACCACACCGCCAATATAACCCGCTATCGCTCCAATCGCTCCGCCCGTCACGCAGCCGACAAGCACCGATATGAAGCCGATCAGCAAGGAATCCCGGCTGCCATGCACGACAACACTAAATACGTCACGTCCAAAATAATCCGTCCCGAACACATGCTCAAGACTCGGCGGCTGCATAATTTGCTCCGCATCCATTAATGTAGGCGAATAGGGAGCAATCAAGCTCGGAAATAATGCACAGCTAATAATAAACAACACGATAACCGCTGCCGCATAAATCAGCAGGTCCGTAGCCGTCAGCCTTATTTTTTTGCGAGTTTTCGCAGCACCATCTACCCTGCTTCCTTGCCAAATTTGCTTGCCAATGACGGCTTGCTTCATTTGAATTCTTTGCCCCCTTTCTACCTGCGCTACCCGGTACGCCTTACGCGCGGATCAATTAACGTATAGGAAATGTCCACAAGCAAATTCACAACAATGTACACAATCGCCGAGAAAAAAATAACGCCTTGCACGACCGGCAAATCCTTCGCCATAATCGCATCAGCAATAATTCGTCCAATGCCTTGGCGCGAAAACACCGTCTCAATGACTACCGTCCCCGCCATTAAATCACCAATAATGACGCCAACCATTGTCAATGCTGGTATCAGCGCATTTCGCAGCGCATGCTTATACATGATGAACCTCCCCGGCAATCCCTTTGCACGAAGCGTGACGATAAACGGCTCATTAATGACCTCAAGCATGCTATTGCGAACCATCCGCACGATAAAGCCTGAGCCAACAAAGCCGAGTGTAATGGCCGGCAGCACCAGCGTGCTGAAGCCATCCGAGCCCATTGCTGGAAACCAGCCGAGCTGTACCGAGAAAATCAGAATCAGCAAAATGCCCGACCAGAATGTCGGCATCGAAATGCCGAACAAGCCTACTATTCGCGCGACAATGTCAATCCAGCGATTGCGGTGAATCGCCGACAGCACGCCTAGCGTGACGCCGATAACAACGGCAATGAGTGAGCTTAACACCGTCAAAGCGAGCGTCGCAGGAAAATGCTCAACGATTTTCGGCAATACCGGCTCCGAATTAACGATTGATTTGCCAAAGTTGCCTTGAAGCACATGTAGAAAATATTCCCCAAACCGCTCATAGAACGGCTGGTTCAGCCCAAGCTGCTCCCGCAAATTGGCAATCATCTCTGGAGTGGCAGAGGATGGATCAAGAATAAGGAGCGCAGGGTCGCCGGGCAGCACATTGACGATACAAAAGACGAGCACCATCGTGCCGACCAGCACGAGCAAGGACGTATAAAGCCGAACGCTTACCACTTTTAACATACTGCTTCTCCGCCCCTTTCCAGCCTTTACACTTAAAACACGGTATGTTTACTCGGCTATATACACATCATTAAAGATCGGATAGCCCAATGAGTCAAAAGCTAAGCCTTGCACCTTTTTCGAGGCGGCTACTGTATAAGGGAATACATAAATCGGGATAATGACGGCCTTGTTAATAATGAGCTGCTGTGCTTCCTTATAGATCGCTTCGCGCTTCGTTTGATCCTGCTCCGTTGCCCCATCCTCAAGCAGCTTATCGAGCTCGGGATCGGATAAATTCGGCAGGTTTTGGCGTGCCCCCGGCGCTGTTGTGTGATAGATGGAATAAAGCGCGTTAGGATCAGAGTTCACCTGACTATTGCCATACAGATCATAGTTATTATTCGCATAAACAACAGTTGCGACATCCTTCGTAATTTCCACGTCTACCTGAATGCCCAGCGGCTTCAGCTGCTGCACGATTGCCGCAATATCATTGCGCTTCTCGCGGTTCGGCGAGCCATCCACATAATGAAGCGTCAGCTTCTTGCCGTCCTTTTCCCGGATGCCATCTGCTCCGGCTTTCCAGCCCAACTCGTCAAGCAGTTGCTTCGCCTTCTCAATATCCGGCTTTACGCTGCCTTCAAGCGAAGCGTCATAACCGAAAATACCCGGTGATAGCGGCGACCACGCTTGCTCATACGTGCCTAGATACAGCGTTTTGACGATTGCCTCGACATTAATGCCAAGCTGCAGCGCCTGCCGAGCCTTTAGCTCATTCCATGGTGCTCTGCTTTGATTGATAAACAGCGTATACGGCAGACCAACGGTGTTCGCTTGGTATAGCTGGCTGTTTGCATCGTTTTTCAAGGAGAGAATATTTTGCGGCGGTACGGTCTCAGCAGCAAGCACCTGCCCGCTTTGGACGCTGCCGATCCGCGTAGCCTCCTCTGGCACAATTTTGAAAATGATTTTATCCAAATTTGGCGCGCCTTGCTGGCCGACCGTTTCCGGCGCCCATTTATAATCGGGGTTTTTCTCCACGACGATTTCCGAATTTTCATCCCATTTCACAAATTTGAAGGGCCCTGTTCCGACCGGATGCTTGGTGAATTGATCCCCGTCCTTCTTCGCCGCTGTCGGCGACACGATGCTGAGCAGCGCCTGGCTTACATTGCCCAAGAACGCCTGTGATGGCTCGGATAAGTTCAATTTGACCGTATATTCATCAATAACCTCCGACGATTCATAAGGTCGAACGAGCGCTAAAGCATTAGCAGCTTTCGTCTCCGGGTCAATAATCCGGTCAAAATTATATTTCACTGCTTCGGCGTTAAAAGGAGTGCCGTCCTGAAACTTAACGTCCTGACGGAGCTTAAACGTATACGATTTTCCATCCTCCGAAATCGACCATTCCGTTGCTAGCCAAGGCTTGATCTCTCCGCCTGGAAGCTGGACGACCAGCGTGTCATAAAGCGTCCGAATGACCCGGACAGCGACGGCAAGGCCGCTGCGATGCGGATCAAGCTGGTCGGGCGAGGTGGCGAGCGCATAGCTTAGCTCGCCGCCTTGAGCAGGTGCGCTGCTCTGCTCGGCAGAAGCCGCAGGTGCAGCGCTAGAGCTACTCCCCGCCGCATTCGTGCTGCTCTTGCCCCCGCCTCCGCTGCATCCTGCCAGAACAAGAGTAACGGCTAGGGAGAGACTGACCATTTTCATCCAAACGGCTGGCTTGCTGTATGCTTTGCTCATATCCCTCACCCTTCCTATACGGTCGTCACCTTGGCTTTGGCATAACGGTTTTCCGGCACAGGCACGCCGAGATGTCCGCGCAGCGTATCATGCTCGTATTCCTCGCGGAACAAGCCGCGCTCCTGCAAGATCGGTACAACCTGATCGACAAATTCCGTAAGGCCCGCCGGGGTAGCTGATCCAATAATAAAGCCGTCTACCGCCCCCTGTTCGAACCATTGCTGAATTTGATCTGCTACCTTCTCAGGCGTGCCGATGAATGTCGGCCTAGGCGTTGTTTCTTGAAGCGCCACCTGCCGAAGCGTCAAGCCGCCTTCCTTCGCCTGCCGCTTAATGCGGTCCGTCGTGCTGCGGAAGCTGTTTTGCCCAATTTCACCGAGCTCAGGGAACGGTTCATCGAGCGCATATTGCGAAAAGTCATGATGGTCGAAATATCGGCCCAAATAGTCAAGCGCCTTCTCGATATTCACAAGCTGCGCCAGCTCCTGATATTTGCGTTCTGCTTCCTCATCCGTCGCCCCGAGAATGGGCCCAATGCCTGGCAAAATTGCAATATCCTCCGTAGAGCGCCCATGCGCAGCAGCACGTCCCTTCACATCGTCATAAAACTGCTTGCCCTGCTCAACTGATTCAAAATGAGCAAATACTGCATCCGCTACTTTAGAAGCAAAGTTTTTGCCATCCTCAGACGAACCCGCTTGAAAAATAACCGGATGCCCCTGCTTGGATCTGGCAATGTTCAGCGGCCCCTGCACGGAGAAAAACTCACCATTATGATTCAAGGTGTGCAGCTTTTTCGGGTCAAAAAACTGCCCGCTTTCTTTATCGCGAACAAAAGCGTCATCCTCCCACGAATCCCACAGCCCCCGCGTTACCTCCAAATATTCATTCGCAATCCGGTAGCGTGTCGGATGGTCGGGATGCTCGGTTTTGCCAAAGTTTTTCGCAGAGCCTTCAAGCGGCGAGGTTACGATGTTCCAGCCTGCACGGCCTCCGCTAATATGATCAAGCGAGCTGAATTGTCTCGCTACCGTGAAAGGCTCGCTATAGGAGGTTGAAAGTGTGCCGACTAGGCCAATCTTCGAGGTAACCGCACCAAGCGCAGATAAAATAGTCAATGGCTCAAAGCGGTTTAAAAAATGAGGAATAGATTTTTCATTTATATATAAGCCATCGGCAATGAACACAAAATCAAATTTTCCAGCCTCCGCCTTCTGTGCCTGCTGCTTGTAAAATTCAAGACTAACACTTGCATCAGGCTGTGCGTCTGGATGTCTCCATCCAGCAATATTCCCGCCTACTCCGTGTATAATAGCGCCTAGCTTCAATTGTCTCTTTTTAGTTGTTGTCAAGATTGTTCCCTCCTGTTGGTTGTTCACTTTTAATTTTTATTATTCCTAGTGGTTTTGTCGTGTTTAATAATGATTGAAACGAGTTTACCATCGTTTGACGAATAAAAGCCAATAGAGCTTTTCTATTTCGGCATTAAAAAAATCAATGATCAGTTGTCCAGCCCATGCTGAACGGCTGAACTGACTTTTGTCCCAAGCATTTACTGCTGTTTGTCCATTGAACGCGAGCAGCCCCTACATTATGATAAACCATATTCGATAATGATTATCATTGTCTAAAGAGATAATAAAATGGGGGTACAAAAGTGAAATCAACTAAACATTTAATTATGTCAACCGCGAGTCTTACTCTAATGATAGGCATGCTGCTGTCTGCATGTGGAGCCAATCCATCGATTATTGAAAGTCCTGCTGCCAGCTCTGCCTCATCCGTTCAGCCAAGCACAGAAGCAGATGCTGCTGCGCAAACACGCACCTATACGGACTCGAAGGGCCATACAGTTGAAATTCCAGTCGAAGCTAAGCGCATCATCTATACAGGGAGCGATATCGGCGACATCCTGGCACTCGGTATAAAGCCTGTCGGTGCAGCGCTGGGCATTATTAAGGATCAGGTCGCATTCCCGGAGCTGCTGGATGGCATAGAGGATGTTGGCGATTTGCTTGGCGATGCCGAGAAAATAACGGCGCTTGATCCCGATTTGATTTTGCTCGACAGCGGCGGTACTTATTATGAGGAGGGCGCTTTTGACACCTTGTCCAAAATTGCTCCAACGCTCACTTATGATCGCCTCGATACGAACGAGCGACTGCGCATGCTTGGCGATATTGTAGGGAAAGAGCAGCAGGCGGAGGAATGGATTGCCTCCTATGATGCAAAGGCTAAAGAGGTTGCAGCCAAGCTTAATATCCAAACAGGAGAAAGCGCATCCGTATTCCTTCTCCTTGGTAAAGATTTCTATGTCATGGGCGACAAGAGCTTTGCAGCAACGCTGTACCATACGCTTGGCTATAAGCCAACAGAGGAAATACAGAAAAATTTAATTGATGCAAATGAACAATTTTCCAACATTTCGAGTGAGCTGCTGCCCGATTTTGCCGGAGACTGGCTGTTCGTCCTGACGGATGAAGACGATGCGGAGCGATCGGCGGCTGACTCCTACGCCCAAAGCGCCATTTGGAAGTCCATTCCCGCAGTGAAAAATGGTCAAGTCATCTATTTACCGACGAAATGGAATTTCTCTGATCCTATAACAATGGAGCGCCTGCTTGATCAACTGCCTGCCATTATGAATAAATAAGCTTTGCTGTCTGCTAGACAGGTGGCTGGCAACAGCAAAAAGCTTTTCAACATTCGGTTGAAAAGCTTTTTTATTTTATATACAATTAGCATCATATTGATAAAGGTTCTCACAAGGAGTCGATCATACTGAACAACGATCAGAAGCCTATGCCGCTAGAAGCTTTGTTATTCTCTTTTCAGGCAGCCACGGAGCTGCATGGCACTGACCAAGCATCCGTAACTCGCGAGAAAATACTTTCCCGCCACACGTTGTTTGCTATGACAACAGGTGATGCGATATGGCAGATCGAGGGGAAAGAGCCGATGCAGGCGCAACAAGGCGATTGTCTCGTGCTGCCCCCAGGGGCTGCGCTGCATTTGAGAGCTAAATCAGCCGCCAGCTTTCGCTGTGCTCGAATAACCTTCGATCTTTATAAAATAGGACAAGCCTGCCCGGAAGCTAGCCTTGGTGACCGCTTTCCCTATTATATGCCGCTTGCTATTCGGCCTCTTTCGCTGCTGCTTGATGCTCTGGAGCAGCTTCTGTCCGATAGACAAAGCTCCTCTCCGCTTGCTCGCTTCAAGCAGCAAATCAAGCTGCAGGAGCTTATTGCTATGCTGCTTGAGCAGCATGAGCGCTGCAATCAGGGAGACAGCCCAATCGCAGCGGTTGAATCGTCGGTAGCTTATATGAAGGAGCACTATTGCGAGCCGATTACGGTTGAGAAGCTGCTGCAGCTTTCCGGCGTAGGCCGCTGGCAATACAGCACGCTGTTTCAGTCATTGACCGGACGCAAGCCGCTCGACTATTTAACCGAGCTGCGATTAAACCGGGCCAAGGAACTGCTGCTGCTTCGTCCGCAGGAGCCGCTCCGCGAAATTGCCCATAGCGTAGGCTTTCAGGATGAATATTATTTTAACCGCCGTTTCCGGAACCGTATCGGGCTTTCTCCTAAACAATATGTAAGGAGAATCACCGATGTCGCCGCCTCTGCTGACTGGGCGGGCCGGAAGATCAGGCTGCCGCTGCAATCGACACGAATTGTTGCAATCGGCTATTCGCTTGGCGACATGCTGACGCTTGGTATCAGGCCAATCGGAGCCGATTTGTCGCTTATCGGCAAGCAGGTCGTTTTTCGGAGCGAGCTTCAGCATATTGCCGATGTTGGCAGTAAAGGCGATACTGCCATTATTGCCGGGCTAGAGCCTGAGCTGATTCTCCATTGCAATCTCAAGCATGAGTCTCCAGAAGCACTGGCGCGTATCGCTCCTACTCTATTTATCGAAAAAAATGCTCCTACTTATGCCAGGCTGCGCCAAGTAGCTGACATTTTGGGTAAAACCGAGCAGGCGGAGCGCTGGATTGCTGACTACGAATCTAGAGCGGAGGCCATGTGGAAATCTATTCGTCCGTATTTGCTTCCCTCTGAGACAGCATCCATTTTCGTCGTGGTCAGAGGAGACTTATACGTAATGGGCAATCACGGTCTGGCACCGTCTATTTACCACCCGCACGGGTTCGGGCAGACCGACAGAGTCAAGCAGCTGTATCGCGCCAATATCCCCTTCCTGAAAATCGATGCAGCGCAGCTTGAGGAATATTCCGGCTCGCGGATTTTTCTGCTGAGCACAGACGATGCATTATCGAAAGAATTGATTCGCCGCATCGTTATGAGTAAAGGCTGGAAGCAGCTTCCTGCTGTAAGAAGCGGACGTTTTCATATCGCGGATGCAATGTGGAATTTTGACGATCCATTAACGCGCGATCGGCTGCTGAATGTGCTGCCCCGCCTTTTGCGTCAAAGCTCCTAAGCCGGATTTTTACCGTTTGCCTATTAATGATATGCATAAGGCCCAGCATGAGATTAATTACCCTCATGCTGGGCCCTTTTTTAGCAATTCACTTGGATTTGCAGGTTTTTCAGACTCTGCTAAGCGCCGAACTGCGCTTTATGCAGGCGATTGTATACGCCTTTAATGGCCAGCAGCTCATCATGGCTGCCCTGCTCCTTAATGCCTTCCTCCGTAACGACAACGATGCGGTCAGCGTTTTTGATTGTCGCAAGACGATGGGCAATAACGAGCGTCGTGCGCCCTTTCGACAGCTCAGCCAGCGCCTGCTGGATTGCTGCCTCCGTGGCAGTATCAAGCGCCGAGGTCGCCTCATCAAGAATAAGGATTGGCGGATTTTTCAGAAACATGCGGGCAATGGAAAGGCGCTGCTTCTGTCCGCCAGACAATTTCACGCCGCGTTCGCCGATAAGTGTGTCCATTCCTTGGCCCTGCGAAAGAATAAGCTCCTCCAGCTGCGCTCGGCGAGCCGCCTCCCAAATTTCCTCCTCAGTAGCATTCAGCTTGCCGTAAGCAATATTTTCGCGAATGGTGCCATCGAACAAGAACACATCCTGCTGCACGATACCGATTTGTCCGCGCAAGGAATCCAGCTTAATTTTCCGAATGTCGAGGCCATCAATTTCAATCGCCCCGCCTGTAACCTCATAGAAGCGCGGAAGCAGGCTGCATATCGTCGTTTTTCCGGCTCCCGATGGTCCAACAAGAGCTACCGTCTCTCCTGCTTTCACGGTTAAATCAATATGATTCAAGATCGCTTTGCCTTCCTCATAACCAAAGGATACATCGCGGAACGTAATTTCTCCCTCCAAGCGGCTAATCACCTTGGCGTCCGGCGCATCCTCAATATCCGGCTCAGTTTCGAGCAGCTCCAAATAACGCTTAAAGCCGGCAATACCCTTCGGATACGTCTCAATAACCGAGTTGATTTTTTCAATTGGACCGAGAAACACATTGGAAAGCAGGACAAATGCCATAAATTCACCAAACGTCATTTGACCTTGAATCACGAACCAAGTACCGCAAGCGAGCACAAACAAGGAAACAAATTTCATCAGTATATAGCTGATTGATGAGTTCCAAGCCATAACACGGTAAGCGACCAGCTTCGTTTGTAGAAAACGACCATTGTTCACTTCAAATTGATCCACCTCATGCTTTTCATTGGAGAACGCTTGAACGACGCGAATGCCGCTAACGGTATTTTCAACGCGAGCATTATAGTCGGCAATATCGGAAAACATCCGGTGGAACGCCTTGGACATTTTGCGGCTGAAATATAGCGACAAGTAGATCATCAGCGGAATAATAATAAACGTCAGCACCGCCAGCTGCCAGTTGATGGTCAGCATAAGCCCGAATGCGCCAAGCAGCGTCATAATGGCAATAAACATGTCCTCCGGCCCGTGGTGGGCAATTTCCCCGATATCCATCAGGTCATTGGTCATCCGCGATACGAGATGCCCCGTCTTATTGTTGTCGAAGAAACGGAACGACAGCTTCTGAATATGGTTGAACAGCTTGCTGCGCATATCCGACTCTATTTGAATGCCGAGCTTATGCCCCCAATAAGTTACCACATAATGGAGAAGCGCACTTATTACATAAATGCCAATCAAGCCTACACAGGCCCACAAAATCCATTTCCAATTGCCCGAGGGCAGCAGATCATCCACGACCCGGTTTAAGGCAAGCGGGAATACCAGCTCCAGCAAAGCAGCAAGCACCGCGCAGGAGAAGTCCAGTATGAACAACCCTTTATAAGGTCGGTAATAGTCAAAAAAACGGCGAAGCATGTCATCATTCCTCTTCTATCATAATGGTAAGCCTTATTGGAAAACAATCCAACACTGATAATGATTATAATTATCAACCATACCAGTTTATCTCAGCTTCCTTTTTAAAGCAATGGACAAAATGGAGATACAAAAAAATACATCCCCTTTTACAATATTTAAAAAACAAAAAAAGACCTACATTAACATTAGGTCTTAAAATGATTTAATGACTTAATCGTTTACCCTTTAACCGAGCCCGCAGCAATCCCTTCAACAATACGGTTGCTGAGGAACAGGAACGTAATCAAAATGGGAAGAATGCTAATCATGAGCGTGGCTCCGATAGCACCCCAATCCGTCGTATACTGACCGATAAAATTTTGCACGCCGACAGTCAAGGTTTTATAAGAATCAGAGCTAATAAACGTGTTAACAAAAATAAATTCATTCCAGTTGTAAATCATGTTGATGATCGCCGTTGTAGCAAGCACGGAGCTTGTCATCGGGAAGATAATTCGGAAAAACATCCGATTGACCGAGCAGCCGTCTATTATAGCGGCTTCCTCCACCTCGCGCGGCAGCGCATAGTAGAACCCGAGCAGAATCATAATCGTTATCGGCATGTTGAAGGCCACATAAGATAAAATCAGAGACAGGGGATGATCCGTCAGCCCCACTTTATTAAACAGGCTGAACAGCGGAATTAGCGTAGAATGCACAGGAATCATCATGGCCACCATGAATAGGCCAAGCACTAGCGAGCTGCCCTTCCATCTCATTCTTGTGACAGCATAAGTGACTAAACTGCCCAGCATTACAGTAATAACTGTAGCTGAAATGGTGATCCAGACGCTGTTGAAAAAATAAACATCAATGTTGCCGGCGCTCCAAACCTTCTCATAGTTTTCCCATCGCGGATTCATCGGCAGTGACAACGGAGGGAGATTGAATACCTCCTGATTATTTTTAAGAGAGAAAAACAACAGCCAAACAAGTGGAAATAGCTGCAACGCGGCTACCGCAATTAAAACGGCATATAAAACGCTATACCCTAGCCTGATGCCGATCCCCGGTTTTATTTCCGACAGCTCATTCTGAATTTTTATATTCCCAGTAACCATGAAGACTTCCTCCTTACGAGTATTGGATCGTATCCTTTGAGGCCGTTAATTTGCGAATGACCCAAGTGGCAGCCAAGCAAATGACCAGCAGAAAAAAGCCGATTGCACTGCCATATCCAAAATCGTAGGCTCGAAACGCTTCATGATACATGTACGAGGCCATAACTTCGCTTGCCCCATTGGGACCGCCATCTGTCATAACAAAGATCAAATCAAAATATTTCAACGACCCCACGACAGCCAGTACAATCGTTACTTTAATGACTTCCATCACAAGCGGCAGCTTAATCCTCCAAGCAATTTGCAGGGCATTCGCTCCGTCAATTCTGGCTGCCTCCTCAAGTGACGCCGGGATGTTTTTCAGAGCCGCATAATAAATCAAAATATAAAAACCCGCATACTGCCACAAAATCGGAATAAATAAGGCATACAATACGAGCGATGGCTCGGCAAGCCATGCGGGAGGGTTGGCAAAACCAAGTGATTCCAGCATACTGTTCAGCACGCCATTAGTTGGATGATAGATTTTGAGCCAAAGCTGCGCAATCGCTACCGAGGATAGCAGCATAGGAATGAGATAAATTTTGCGAAATAATTGAGCTCCTTTGATTCGCGCGGCTAACACCATAGCTACAATAAGATAGAGTAAAAGGCTCATTCCCGAGAAAACGGCAAGCAGCAAAGAATGCCACGCACTGCTCCAGAAAGTTGCATCCTTGAACAAAGCGAGGTAATTATCCAACCCAACGAAGGTCATCGCACCAATGCCATTCCATTTATTCAAGCCATAATAAGCGGTTAAAACAATCGGAATATATACAATGGCTAATATTAATAACAGAGACGGCAGCACGTATAAAGCAATTATTTTTTTGTTAGAAAGCACTTTGTCCAAATGAGCCGACTCCTTTCCTTACTAATGAATGAGTGGAAGACATATTGGGGCGATGCCCGCTGCTATGTCCTCCACCGCTCAATCACAGGGGACGTTTATTTCCCTGCGGCAATGGCCTTATCATGCTCTTCTGAGAATTTCTCAGGTGTCACTGCCTTGCCGAACAAAGCTTGAATCATATTCAGATGAGTTTCGGCAGCACTCGCCTGCATTTGAACATCTGCAAATAAGGTAATGCTGCTTGCTTGATTCATTTCATTAAATAAATCAATGTAAAGCTGCGGCAGCTCCATGCTGGCTGTATCCACTTTAGTTGCCGGAATAACGCCCGCGCCCGTCACCGATTGCTCTCCCCACTGGGTTACAAAGTATTCGACGAATGCTTTCGCTTCCGCTTTTACCGCAGAATTTTCAGATACGAATAGACCGACACCCGGACCGCCTACCCAGCTGTTAATATCCCCTTTTCCGCCCTCAACCTTCGGGAATTTAAAGAAACCAACACTGTCGCGGAATTCTTTAGGGATATCTTCATTGGATGTAAAGTTTGGCAGCTCCCATGTGCCCATCATATACATAGCAGCTTTGCCATTCAGAAACTCCGACTTTGCTTCCTCATTGGACAAGCCATTGAAGCCCTTCACGAATGCCTGGCTGTCCACCAGTGTCTGCACTTCAGTTGCTGCTTGCAGCAAGCCTTCGTCTGTAAAGGCTCCTTCACCGTTTATCGCACTGGATAATGTCTGCTGCCCGGCGATTCGATCAGCTAGGTACATATACCAGAGCGAGCCCGTCCAACGGTCCTTGTTGCCAAGCGCAATTGGCGCGATTCCATTTTCGGACAGTGTTTTTGCAACCGCCTTTAATTCCTCGTAGGTTTGAGGGATTTCAAGCTTGTATTTCTCGAATAAAGATTTATTATAGTAAACTGGAGCAATGTTGAATTCTAGTGGCAGCGCATACGTTTTACCATCAATCGCATAGGCCTCTGTCGTACCGGATACGAACTTGCCGTTCAGCTCGCCGCTAAGCAGGTCATCTACAGGTGTAAACAGCTTTCCTTCCACATACGGCTGCAAGAAACCGGCCGCCCACGTCACACCGACATCCGGCAGTTTATTGGAAGCCGAAAGCACCTTCAGCTTGTTTTTATATTGCTCGTTATCCAGTACTTCTTGCTTGATCGTCACATTTTTATGCTCATCCTGATAGGCTTTTATGATTTGATTTACGATTTTGTTTTGTCCTGCTGACACACCCTCTGGCCATAAATGCATAAAGTTAATCGTAATCTGCTCGCTGCTCTCGCCTGCTGGCTCCTTGCTGCCATTGTTGCTGCTCTCACTACTGTTTGTACCGCAGCCTGCTGCTGCCAGAACTAGACTAGACGCCAATAAGAGCTTCAATCCTTTTTTCTTGAACACGTTTACATCCCCTTTGTATCTAATGTAAGCGTATTGAAACCGCTCTAATAAAATTGTAGCAATATCGCCCGTAAGCCGTAAGGACATAAGCATTGGGAGTAATACCATAATTATTGGATAATTTTTTCAGAATTAGATACGTTTTGACGATACTGCCCTGGACTAGTCCCCTCTATGGTACGAAACACTTTGACAAAATATTTTGCTGTTTGATAGCCCACCTGCTCTGAAATTTCCGCTATCGAGTCTCTCGTGTTGACTAGCAGCTCCTTGGCCCGCTGCACGCGTCTGCGACTCAAATAGTCGCTGAAGGTGAGACCCGTCTGCTCTTTAAACAGAACGCTGAAGTAGCTGGCATTCATATGCAAGTGTTCTGCAACAGCACGCATAGATACCTGCTCGCTCAAATGATCGTCGATATGGCGTAGCGCTTCTCGCACCTGAGGGCTGTACTGCTTCTCCTCTTGCACCGTCCCCAGTAATTTAGGGTCAAAAAGCTTCTCCATTCTCACCATCCGGCTTATCTCTTCCTCCCTTTTCAAAGCCAGCTCGACGGCTTGCACTAATTTTTCTTTAACTAACGGCTTTAGCAAATAAGAGACGACCCCAAGCTGAAGTGCTTTCTGTGCGTAGTCAAACTCAGGATGTCCGGAAATAACAATAACCACAGGGTGAGGTGTCAAATCGCTTAATCGTTCGACTAGCTCCAAGCCTCCCACCTCTGGCATTCTAATATCAGTTACGAGCAGATGGGCTTCGTTTTGCTGCAACCAAGCTAAAGCCTCCACTCCGCTGGCTGCCATTTCGATTCGATGCCGACCGCAGGACCACGCTTCCAGCGTTTTACGAATCCCCTGCCTTGTTCTAGGTTCATCATCTACGATTAAAATAGTCTTCATTTATTCCATTCCCTTCCAATTCATCAGGTATTTCAAACGTAACGGTGGTTCCTCGACCAGGCTCGCTCTCAATGCTCAGCCCGCTTCCAGCCGCATGATAATAAAGCCTCAATCTACGCTCCACATTTGATACGCCAACTCCCGTACCTTTATTGCTGCTCGCATACCCTTCTCTCATGGCGGCTTGGAGAGACTCCACTGCGGCTGCATCCATGCCCGGTCCATCGTCCGTTATTCTTACTCGCGTAAACCCTTCCCTGCTTGAAGGCTCGGCACAAAGAACAACCGTGCCAGGTCCGACTCGCTGCTCAATTCCATGCAGAATAGCGTTCTCTACGAGCGGTTGAATTAATAGTTTGGGCATAGGTACCAGCCTGCACGCCTCTGCGGCCTCTATTCGCCACGACAGCCTGTCCACCATCCGCATCTCCATAATTTTCAAATAACGTTCCGCATGATTCAATTCATCTCCTATCGTTACCCACTCATCATCCTCTGTTCGGTTGATCACATAACGGAACAAGCCCGACATAGCGACTACAATCTGCGCAAGGTCTTCTTCCCCTTTATCATCAAGCTCCCAATAGAACGCTTCCAATGTGTTAAACAGAAAGTGAGGATTAATTTGGGCCTGCAAGGCTTTCAGTTCCGTTCTACTCTGTATAATTTCCTTCTGGTAGACGACCTCAATTAATTCATTTAAGGAATCGACCATTTGGTTATAGGTATGGTTTAGCTCATTAATCTCCATCGTTGAGGAGGTGTTCGGATTCGCCTTCAGCGTGCCCAATCTGGCACCGCGCATCGCTTTAATCAAGTTTAATATCGGCCGAGTAATCATCGTTGACAAAATAAAGCTCAAGATCAGAAACAACAAGCCCCCGACCGCACCAGATACAAAAATAGCCGTCCGTAGAACTGAAATACCGGCCGTAGCATAATTTACAGGGGTCAATATAGCAAGCCTCCACCCTGTTTCCTTCGATTGCTGCTCAATTGCAATATACGATTCATGGCCCACCGTAATCGCTTCTCCACCATGATCAACCATATTTTCCTTACCTGCATCCATAGCTAAATCCGAAAAAATTTCTTGGCCCGCTCCATCAAATAGAGCCATATGCTCCCGCGTTTCATTCTCATTTTCTGCTCCGGCAGCTGTTAGCTCAAAGTAGCTTTTTTCAATATGAACGACTAAATAGCCAGCATGGATGAAAGAACGGTCCACTAAACGAATATGGCGAATAGCAATGACAACGTTTGCATCCTGTGGGTCAAAGCCAAGCCATATCAAGCGTCCTTTACCGCTATCTGCTTGTTCTATCCACTCCGTCGGCACCCGCCTATCAAGAGAAATATCATCTAGCGGAAACAGCCTTCTATAATCACTGCTGTACATTTCAAGCGCTCGAATTCCTGTGACATACGCTTCATATTTTCGGGCTTCCTGCTGCAACGATTGACGCTCCTCAAAGCGGATCGGCTTGCCTGCGATTTCTCGCGTCAATAATCGCTGGATAGACGCATTCGTAGCCACCTGCGCGGTAAGCGTATCGATTTGTCCAAGAAGCACGTCAAGCTTCCCCATAGCCTGAACGGCCGTCTGTTGAATATGCTTCTCCGCACTGTTTCGCAAAAGCACAGAAACCTGACCATACGTAAAGTAGCCGACCGATGCCAGCACGATAACCATTACAAGCATAAATCCAATTAATATCTGATTGCGCAGCGTATTCAACTGCCCTAGCTTCTTCACGAGCTACATTCCTTTCTATTCTCTATTCCGTCCTATCGTTCGCCCATATATTCTACCTCGTTTTCCATTAATTTCATATAGCGGATACCTAAGCAGTAGAGTCTTCTTTGTATTAAAAAAACCTCCTTAAATACAGGAGGTTTTACGATTGCAATTAGCGGAGCAATTAGCGGAGCAACTAGCGGAGCAGCTTGCGAATCAGCTTCTTGCCCCACTTGGATGTCGGATAGCGGAATGGCATATCAAAGCGTGTTGTTTGCTTAAGCAAGCTTTTCTGATGAGAGAAAGTGTAAAAGGTTTTCTCCCCGTGGTAGCTGCCCATGCCGCTGTCCCCTACTCCGCCGATAGGCAAATGCGGCGACGCCATATGCATTAATGTATCGTTAATGCAGCCGCCCCCAAAGGACAATCCCCTTGTAACCTGCTGCTGAACAGCTGTGCTTTCCGAAAATAAATACAGCGCAAGCGGGTGCGAACGAGCAGCAACTGCCGACATGACCTCCTCTATTAAATCAAACTCAAGGAGCGGAAGCAGCGGGCCAAAAATCTCCTCCTGCATCACTGGCGCCTGCCAGTCTAAGCCCTCCAGCACCGTTGGCGCGATGACCCGGCGCGCAGCATCTGTTTCGCCCCCAATGATAATGCGCCCGTCCTTCATAAAGCTCGCAAGCCTTGCAAAGTGTCGGTCGCTAATAATATGTGTGTAGCTGTCATTAAGAAGCGGCTCGCTGCTGTAAAGCTCTTCAATCGCAGCCTTCAGCAGCTTGACGAAACGCTCCTTCACCTCTCGATGAACATATAAGTAATCCGGTGCAACGCAGGTTTGTCCAGCGTTCGTAAACTTGCCGAAAGCAATCCGCTTGGCAGCGAGCGTTAAGTTCGCATCCTTATGCACGATGCAGGGGCTCTTGCCCCCAAGCTCCAGCGTAACCGGCGTCAAATGCTTGGCAGCTGCCGTCATTACGATTTTGCCAACACCGACGCTCCCGGTAAAAAAGATATAATCGAGCTTCTCTGCCAGCAGCTCCGTGCTTACCGCAGCATCACCCAGTACCGTCGTTGCCCACCCCGGCTCAAAGGCCTCCTTTACGATAGCAGCCAGCGTATCTGCTACATTCGGAGCCAGCTCCGATGGCTTTAATACGACGGTATTGCCTGCTGCAATCGCTCCAATAAGCGGCACAAGTGCAAGCTGGACCGGATAATTCCACGGTGCAATAACGGCCGCAACGCCATAAGGCTCGGAAATGACCTTGCTGGTGCTGCCAATATGCGTCATCGCTGTTTGGATACGCTTTGGCTTCGCCCAGCCTCTAATATGCTTAATTGTATGTCTAAGCTCTGTATAAATTAAGCCAAGCTCCATCGCATATGAATCAAACTCCGATTTATTTAAATCCGTCTTTAGAGCTGCAAGCAGCCTCGGCTCATGCTGTTGCATGACCTCGCGCAGCTTTTCCAGCTTCTGAATACGCGCAGCAATCGAGCGAGTCTTGCCGCTCTCGAACCATTTCCGCTGCTCCGCAACAACCTCGGCTACCGTAATTGTTTTCATTGTTTTCCATCCTTCCCTGCAACAAACGTCCGCAAAATAATCATTTCTGTTAAGATAAAGATAACTTGCTTTATACGGGACTGCAAGCAATGCCCTCATCATTGACGAGCAGGTCCTAGTAATAAGGCATAACGCTATGCAAAGCTTGAGCTTCTATAACTGAAAGGAGATTATATCTATATGCCTCACTTATTATTTCGCGGTGTGCCTGTCCCTGGATTGCGCAGCATCGCACCTGAGCTCGTACAAGAGCTTGCCGTCCTCTGTGAATGCGGCGTAGACAATTTCACGATAGAATGCCTCGCAACCACTTCTATTTACGGAGGAACTGAGCCAAATCTTTCATTCCCGTTCATTGAAGTTGGCTGGTTTGAGCGCGGACAGGAGGTTCGGGATCGATTCGCGGCTATTGTACATCAATACATGGAGAAGCTTGGATCAGGGGAAGCCGAAATCGCATTTCGGACCTATAGCGAAAATGCTTATTACATAGAGGGAAAACCTTTCAGCCCCTAATGGAGCAGGCTGCCGCATAATTGGACAGGTTGAAAGAGCTGGTTCCTTTTGGTAAGATGGACGGGTAGCTATCTACAAAGCACAAATAACCCCTTACGCCAATAAGAGGTTTATAAGCTTTATATTTGTGCACCGACTACTAACCATGGGAGGTGATAGTAATGGCTAAAGATGTATTATGCGAGGTCGACTCTTGCCGTCATTGGGTAGATGACAACAAGTGCAGCGCTTCATCCATCTATATCGTCAGCAATAGCGCAGATACTGCACACACAGCTAGCGAAACAGATTGCCGAACTTTCGAAACGAAATAACTGATTGGATGGAAGGGATGTTGCGGTCCCTTCTTTCTTTATGTATTTTACCAATAATGATTATTATTATCAAGCATTTTAATTCATTTTTTTTGAACCGCAGAAGAAAGGGGCTGTCCTCCTTGAAAAAATGTCCATTATGCGGCGGGCCAAACGGCTGCGCCATAGAAGCGGGGCTGGTACCCCACTCCTGCTGGTGCTTCCGGGAGCGCGTTCCGCAAAGTCTGCTTGAACAAATTCCGCCTGCTCAGCGCAACCAGTCATGCGTCTGCCTCAAGTGCGTCAAGCAGGCTAACGCCCAAGCTCTTGTAGAATAGTGTGTTCAGCAGCAGGCCGTTCTCAATGCTTCAAATCGCCCCATATGCCATCATTTTCCGCTTGAATCATTAAATACTTTTCCTCCAGCACCTTAGCTGGCAGCGGACGGCAATAATAATAGCCTTGAATTTCCTTACAGTCATGGCTGGTTAGAAAATCAAGCTGCTCCTTCGTTTCAATGCCTTCCGCTATGACCTCCATCTTTAAATGCTTGGCCATGGAAATAATCGTAGCGACAATCGCTTGATCGCTCTCATCCGTTGTAATATCAATGATGAAGGAACGGTCTATTTTCAGCTTATATATGGGATAATGCTTTAAATAGCTAAGCGAGCTGTAGCCTGTCCCGAAATCATCGAGGCTGATTTTAACGCCGGTGCTGTTTAATTCATTTAGTATCCCAATGGAATGCTTGGCGTCCATCATCATGCTCTCAGTAATTTCCAGCACCAGAAAGCTCGGGTCCAGCCCCGTCTCCTCTAAAATGACATGAATTTGCTGAACCAGATTCGGCTGAAGAAACTGCCTTGCCGATAAATTGACGGATACCGATGCGAAAAAAACACCCTCATCATGCCACTTTTTCATTTGCCTGCAAGCCTCGCGCATCGTCCACTCGCCAATGCTGTAGATCAAGTCGCTTTCTTCGGCCACTGGAATAAATACACCAGGCGATATAATGCCTTTGGTAGGGTGCTCCCACCGGATCAGCGCCTCAACGCCGGTCATTCGATTGTCGGCGGAGCTGATTTGCGGCTGGTAATACAATCTAAACTCCTCGCGCTCCATCGCCTTGCGCAGCTCGCTTTCCAGCTCCAGCCTGAGCTGCAGCTGCTCATTAAATTCATAGCAATAAAACTGATACCCGTTTTTACCATTGCGCTTCACTTCATACATCGCAGTATCAGCATTTTTAAGCAGCTGTACCGTATCCTGGCCATTATCCGGATAGATGGCAATTCCAATGCTGACCGTCGTATAAAAATCGGTGTCCTTCAGGCGGCAGGGCTGCTGAATGGCGGCCGTAATCCTTCCCGCCAGCAGCTCAAGCTCCTGCTTATCCTGAAAGCGATTAATTAATAACGTAAATTCATCTCCTCCCATTCGGGCTACTAAGGTTTCACTGTCTCTAACACAAGATTGAATACGACTGCCCATCTCCTTCAGGAACACATCCCCATAGGCATGTCCAAGTGAATCATTAATATTTTTGAAACGGTCAAGGTCGAGCACCATGACGGCAAAACGGGAAATCTGCTTGCTTCCCTCGTTAACACTTGCACTGCTGCGCTGGATCATTTTTGATAGCTGCTGATTGAAATGGAGTCGATTCGGCAGACCGCTTAAAGCATCATGAAAGGTCTGGTGAATCATTTCGCGCTCCGCTTTTTTGCGGGCGCTATGATCTCGAATGATCGTTAAAACCGCTGGTCGGCCATTATGGTCAATTGTTTTACTCATCGTCTCAACCTCAATAACCTCATTGCGAAGGCTAATCAGCCTAATTTCCTCTATATTGGAGCGCATCTTCGTCTGATGCATCACTTTTATTCGTTCGGTCACGATATCCCAATCACTCGGATGAATAAAGCGAAAAACATCCTGGCCAATCAGCTGCTCTCTGCTCCCGCCAATCGTTTGTTCAGCTACACCGTTAATGAACACGATTTTAGAGTCCTGATGGATGACAATGGGATCTCTGTACAAGCCCAGCAGCTCGTTGTAACGCTCACTAATAGCCTCACTCTCCTTCTGCTGCCTAACCGATTCCGAACGATCCCGAATGAGAAGATGGTTGCCTAAGCTGCTGCTGCTGGCATCATAAGGGAGCTTATACAGCTCCCAACTGATAACCTCCCCATCTAAATCGTCAAAATATAAAAAATGGCGCTCCGAACAGCTGCCATCTGTCCGGCTCAAAAATTGCTCGAGCTTCGCGCCCTCTTCCTCCGTTATTCGTCTCAGCTTTGACAATTTGGCCCCCGGAAGCAAATCGCGGATAGCCTCCCGCTGATATTTTTTAGCAGCCTCATTCATATGAAGAATGAAGCCATTTTCACCTATTGTTATTATCGGCTCAGGAAACTGCTTATACATATTTGGCAAAGATTTCTTCCAATAGTCCACCTTATCACCTCCGCTGTCTGCTGAATCAGGAATGAAATGCTGTTTTCTCTTGGCGACTAGGTATGAAAAATCCCTCTTCTACATCAATAGCGGACAAAGGACGGCTGAAATAATAGCCTTGTATCTTCTCACAGTCTTTATCAGTTAAAATGTCCAGCTGGGCTTTCGTTTCAATGCCCTCGGCAATAACCTCCATATTTAAATGCTGGGCCATGGAAATAATGGTCGATACAATGGCCTTATCATTGTCATTTTCCGTAATATCGCGAATAAAGGAGCGATCAATTTTCACCTTATGAATCGGGAACATCTTCAAATAGCTAAGCGAGCTGTAGCCCGTTCCAAAATCATCGAGACTAATCCGAACGCCAAATTCATTGAGCTGGTTCAAAATAGGTGTCGAGACCGATGCGTCCATCATCATGCTTTCGGTAATTTCCAGCTCTAAAAATTGCGGCTCAAGCCCCGTCTCCCGCAAAATATCCTTCACGTAATCAGCCAAATACGGCTGATGAAATTGCTGCGAGGATAAGTTGACTGAAACAGGAATGAGCGGTCCGCCTGCTAAATGCCAGCTTCGCATTTGACGACAGGCTTCCCGGAGCACCCAAGTTCCAAGCTCATAAATAATGCCCGTCTCCTCCGCAATCGGAATAAAAATGCCTGGCGACAGTACGCCCTTCGTTGGATGGTTCCAGCGAACGAGCGCCTCAATTCCAATCATTTGCTCATCCTCGGCTCTAATTTGGGGCTGGTAGTAAAGCTCAAGCTCGCCCCGCTCCACCGCTTTTCGCAAGTCGCCCTCTAGCTCAATTTTATTAACCAGCTTGTCATTGAGCTCAGCTGAATAATACTGAAAACCATTTTTCCCTTTTTTCTTAACCTCGTACATGGCCGTATCTGCATTTTTAAGCAATTGGCTCGTATCCATCCCATGCTGCGGATATAAAGCAATGCCGATGCTGGCAGATACATAAAAGTCGCTTTCCTTGAGTCGATAAGGTAGCTGGATAGCATGAATAATTTTCTCGGCAATTTCCGTCACCATGCCTGCATCTGAATGCGGCACCAGCAACGTAAATTCATCACCGCCCATTCGAGCAAGCAGCACATTATAGCCATTTATACTGCTGACAATTCGGTTGCCCATTTCTTGAAGGAACAGGTCGCCATATGAATGGCCTAACGAGTCATTAATCATTTTGAAACGGTCGATGTCCAGCACCATGATGGCGAAAACAGGGTCGTTTCCGCTCTCTTCCCCCTTTGCCGGTTTTGCTTTCTCAATTTCTTCTTCCAGCACTTGATTGAACATTCTGCGGTTCGGCAAGCCTGTCAGTTCATCATGAAAGGCTAAATACTTCACCTTCTCCCCAGCCTGCTTCTCCTCTGAAATATCCTTGGCGATGACATAAATACCTACAACAGCACCGCCCACAACAACCGGAGCGCTTACAACGCTAATATCAACGCGTTCCTCATTATTTCGCAATATGGCAGTTGTGTAACGCTGAGCTTCACCTTGAAAAGCTTTTTGGAACATCGCTAGTGTATGCTCCAGCTGGTCTGGCACAATATATGGCAAAAACAAATTTATAGGCTGATGGAGCAGTTGCTCGCTTCTTAGGCCTGTAATTTCCAATGCAACCCGATTAAAGCCAATGATCTGGCCTTGAATATTAACGGTAATAATGCCATCTAAATTGTTGTCGAACAACGACTTGTACCACTTCTCATGCTCGTCCAGCTGCGTTTCCGTGCTCTCCAGTCGTTTGGAGACAAATAGGACCACCAGCGACATCAAGCATGTAATTAGCGTTCCAGCTGTAATGACGTAAGCAAGCAGCTTATTTTCCAGTACCATTTCAAAAAAGATCGCTGTTTTAGTTTCCGTGCCAAATGTCGCCGCCATCATTCCTGTATAATGCATGCCGGCGATAGCCGCTCCCATAACCATGCCTGCGCTTAGCTTCTTCCAAAACATAACCTGCTTGCTGGGTTTGCGAAAATAAAATACGAGCCATAAGGCAGCAACAGATGCGGCAAACGCAATAAAAATAGAAAGTGAAAACAGCCGCGGATCATAATGAATCTGAATCAGCATCGCCTCCATGCCCACATAATGCATAACCGACACACCGGTTGCCAGCAGTAATCCTCCTGCCAGCAGCCTGCCGATTTTCAATTCATCCCTTCCAATGACATAGAGCGCAGCGAATGCGGCTACGATGACAGCGAGAAGCGACAACGCCACAACGATAAGATCATAGGCTACTACGATCGGCAAGGAGAAGGCCATCATGCCGACAAAATGCATGGACCAAATGCCCATTCCCAAAATAACGGCGCCCAGCGTAATGCCGATCCAGCGTTTGCGGCCATTGGAAATGCCAATCTTCTCGGCCATATCCAAAGCTGCAAAAGACGCAAGCACTGCAATAACATAGGAGAATATAATTAGTGAGCTATCATAGGTGCCATGGAGATGCCCCATTTCTTTCCCTCTTTTCAGTTGGCAAATATTTAAATTTTCAGTAAATTTAATCCATTATAATAAATGTTGCAAAAATGCTCGCATAGACTAACACAGCTCTGCCCTTGTAGCTCGCTTATTGCGCGGAAAAACGTTGGCTGAGCTTGTATTGCCATTGCTCGTACCATTGCTGTACCTGCGTCAGCGGCTCGGCATCAAACTCCTGCCTTAGCATGTGCACCAGCTGATCGTATTGCCGCTGTACAGCAAACCGTTCATTCATCCGGTCATACAAACGCATCAGCTCAAAATAAATCTGCTCCTCGGTGGGCAGCTGTTTTTGAATGAGCAAATATTGCTGGACTGCCTTTGCCTCATTGCCAATCGAATCATAATGCTGGGCAATACGCTGGGCATGACGCAGCCATAAGGTGCGCAGCCGACGACGCTCCGTTTCGGCCCATTCATACCCATACTCCTGCAAATAGTCACCAGGGTACATTTCCAGCATCTGCTGATGCTGCTCTAACGTTTCATCCGTTAGCGGAGGGATTCTCTTAATTTTCCGCTCCCACTCCTCCGTATCCAGAAGCACGCCATTCAAATCCAGCGTGTAGCCTTCATCACGGTTAACGATCCGAATGTCCACACCCTCGTTGTGCATAATGCGCCGAATTTGATAAATCGCCGTATACAGCTGGGCGGTGCCTTTCCGCCATTCGATTTCCGGCCACAGGTGATCAAGCAAATCTTCTTTGCGGTTCAGCTTCCCGCGATGCTCCAGCAAATAGGCGAAAAGCTCCTGCGCCTTCAAGGTTTTCCATTTGAGCGTTGCGCTCTCATCGCCCTGCGTCCCAATACGCAGTGATCGAAAGCAATGGATCATTTTAGCTGGGCCAGATGCCAGCTGTGCAGCAGGAGGAGCAATTCTGGCCCGCTTTAATAGCCGCTCAACCGTTATGCATAGCCTCTCATGGTTGAAGGGCTTCATAATATAGTCATGAGCGCTAAGCTCAAATGCTTTCACCGCATATTTCTCTTGCTCCGTTAGGAAAACAAGCATCATTTCCGGAAATTGCTCCAGCACTTGCTCAGCAAGCTGTATTGCGCCAAGCTCCTGCGTATCGATATCTAAAAATAAGGCGATCGGAGGTTCGGCTAAAATATGCTGAAACGCAAGCTCAGGATTAGAGAAGCTTCCCACTATATCAATGCCACTAGTTTTGCCCAGCTCCTTTTCCAGAAGCTTAAGCGTTAGAGGCACGTTATCTACCAATATCGTCTTCATGTTTTGTCACCTTCTTAACTGGTAGTTTAAGCCGTAAGTCCTATACTTATATAACGGTTTACCAAGCCTTATTATCAATACCAAATAATAATATGCCGTAAAAAAAACGCTGAATCCCCGTTGTTTGGTGGATTCAGCGTTTTTCAAGCCACTTGCTGGCTTATAGGCCTGCATTTCTCCATAAAATTAACCATTAACTAGCTTTCGTATCTTTGCCTCGCTTGCAATTTTCGGTATTGCAGCCTTGAAACATGCCGGTGAAATCTAATCGGTGGTCGGTAACGGTGAAGCCGAACTCGCGCTGTACGCGCTGCTCCAGCTCAAGCAGCCAATCCTCTTGAATTTCCTTTAGCATGCCGCACTTGGCACAAATCAGATGATGATGCATATGCTCTTGGTTGTCGTCGCGCAAGTCAAAGCGGGCAACGCCATCGCCAAAGTTCATTTTTTCTACAATATGCAGCTCAGTCAGCAGCTCGAGCGTCCTGTAAACGGTCGCCAGCCCAATTTCCGGGTAGGACTTCTTGACCATCATATATACGTCCTCTGCGCTGAGATGGTCCTGCTGGTTCTCCAGCAACACTCTTAAAGTCATTGCGCGCTGATGCGTCAGCTTGTAGCCCTTCGCTTTCAGCTGCTGGTTGATTCTATCTATATGATTTTCCAGTTCACTCATCGCTCATGAGCCTCCTTTGCATGCGGCTTGTCATTTCTCAATTTATAATCATTATCATCTTAATTTTATTATAGATATATTAAAAAAGCAAGCTTCCTAACTTTGCACAGCCCGCAGATTACAGCAGCAAGTATCGTTTTCTTTAGCACAGCTACTGTCTGAATCGCCTTGCAGGCTGTATAATATAAATCATAAGCTCGCCTGTAACAGTACAAGCTATATCTCCCGTCTTCTCTTCCTTTCAGAATCTAAATAAATCAGGCTCCCCCATTCATTATACACCGTTTTCCGTTGACACACTTCACGCGAAACGAAAGGAAGTCATTGCGATGAAAGCTCCACATCCAGCGTATAAGCAGGGAAAAATCAGCTTGGCAACCGTACTTAGCGGACTCGTTTCTTTGTGCGTCCTCGTTACGATTATCCTCGTGATGTTTTCAGCCTTCCAATCGAGCAAGCAATTAATGGAACGAACGGCCCTCTCCACCAACTTCTCCAAAGCGAGCAAAATGAGCGATACGCTGGACGCCCTGACTAAGACTATACGATTAAGCCTGAGATACAGTGTGCACCGAGAGCAGGCGGGCATGTGGGACGGGCCTGATCAAATCCAACGGATGAATGAGGATTTAAACCTAATGAAGCAGAGCAGTAATTTTTTTAATTCTATCGTAGTTGTAGATAAATATGGGATCATTAGAGGAGCTACTAAGGAAATAAATTACTTGATAAACGAGCCGATTACGTCGGAATCCTTGAAACAAGCACTAGCATCGCGGCGTTCCAGCATATCAGACCCTTTTTTCGATGAACGAACGGGCAATTTATTTATTATGGTAAGCGAGCCGCTGTATGATAAAAAACAGCAATACAAGGGATTTATTGGCGGCAGCATTTATTTGAAGAAAAATAATGTTATGAGTACGATTTTCGAGAAAAATACGAATGATTTTTTGGAATCTTATTTTTATATTGTGGATCAACAGGGCAATCTGTTGTTTCATCCTGACCCTATGCTCGTGGGCAAAAACATCCGCGAAAACATAATTGTGAAAAAACTGATGGCTAGGCAAAGCGGCAGCGAAACCATCACCACTATGAACAACAGCGAGCTGCTCGTCGGCTATGCCAGCGTCAAGGAAAATGGCTGGGGTATCGTAGTAGCAACTCCTGTGCAAAGCATAAAGGACCAGCTCTTTTATCATTTCAAAAATGTTGCCGTCACCGTCGCCATACCGCTGCTGCTGCTTGTATTCGCTGTCGTTATATTGGCGCGAAGCATTGCCAATCCATTTCTAAGGCTTTCGCAGTTTGTCAGTCAGCTTGGGGCCCCCGAAGAGCTCAGCTCCTGGCGCAAAAACCACTGGATCAGGGAAACCGATCTGCTGATCAAATCAACGATTCATGCAGGATCACTTATTCAGGCCCAGCATCATCAATTAACGAAGGATGCGGAAACGGACCCTCTGACAGGACTCATGAACAGGCGCACCTTAATTAAATTTTTGACGTTATGGATAGAAGAGAAGCTGCCCTTCTCCATTATCATTATAGATATTGACCGTTTCAAGCAAGTCAACGATAAGTATGGCCATCAAGCAGGCGATGCTGTGCTTAAGCAGCTGGCGCATACCGTCATTCATGCCCTTCGGCCAGAAGATATTGGCTACCGCTATGGTGGGGAGGAGCTTGTTATTTTACTTCAGCAAACGGAGCTGGAGGAAGCTTACCTAGTTGCCGAGCAGCTGCGAATGGCGGTGGCGGAGGGAGTAGATCCGGTTGTAGGACGCGTAACGATCTCACAGGGAGTCGCGCAATATCCAATGCATGGCACCAGCCCTGAGGAGCTGCTCCATAAAGCGGATCAAGCGCTGTATAAAGCCAAAAATGCGGGCCGCAACCAGACAATTGCTGCGGCAGCGGATGTTTTAAGCAGCTAGCTGCGAAGAACGATGTCGCAGCTAGCTGCTCTACTTGTATGAGGCGAGATGATTGCTGCGGCCGGGTTTATTTTTTAAATGGAGCTACAGCACCGCTGCCTTGCCGCCGTCAATATTGACTGAAGTTCCCGTAACGAAGGAGGCCGCCTCCGAGACGAGAAAAGCGATGACATTCGCCGCTTCCTCCGGGTTGCCGATACGTCCAAGCGGTATATCATGCCTCGGGCTTGCCGCAAACTCTTCCCACGATAGCTCAGAAGCGCTTTGTTTCCACATGCGCTCTATTTGATCACTGCGAATAAGACCGATGCAGACCGCATTCACACGAATGCCATCGCCAGCCAAATCCTTGCTCATCGCTTTCGTCAGCGCAAGGCCAGCTGCGCGGCTTACCGAAGTGGGCAGCGAGGAGCCTGCCGGCGTCTTGCCGCCGATAGCCGTTACATTTACGATGGCGCCGCCCCCCGCCTCACGGAGATGGGGAAGCGCCGCACGCGTGAAATGAATAGCCGCATACAGCTTGAGGTCAAGATCGGCTGCCCACGCATCAGGCTCTACCTTATCGAAGGGCAGCGCTGCTGAGGTCCCCGCATTGTTTACAACAATGTCCATCCCGCCAAGCTGCTGGACCACCTCGGCAACGGCACGCTGAACCTCGGCCTCGACCGATACATCGGCGGAGATGACGAGCGGCTTTTTGCCTGTCGCCTGCTCAATCCGTTCCGCTGCTTCTTGCAGCGGCCCCTCCTGTCTGGCAACGATCGCCACCTCCGCTCCCTCAGCCGCCAGCCGGAGCGCGGTGGCAAGTCCAATTCCTTTGCTTCCTCCCGTTACAATGGCACGTTTCCCTTGCAAACCCAAATCCATTTTAATTCCTCCTGTCTACTAATTAATTAAACTTGTCTCTCATTATCGCTATCCATTCAGTCTAAACCTGCTGCCTCTTAATATCCAGTATAAAAAAACATGCCGGAGCTATTAAGCTCCGACATGCTTCATCCTTTATTTACAATCCCGCACTATACCCAGGCACCGCATAAGCGGAAGGGGCTACACCGACCTCCTGCTTGAAGCGGCGGCTGAAATAATACGGGTCCTCGTAGCCAACCTGACGAGCGATGCTGCGCACCGTCGCATTCGTCTCCTTCAATAGTCCCTTAGCTCGGTCAATGCGAATCGCAATCAAATAATCAATGGGGCTGATGCCCATATGCTTCTTGAAGGCGCGGGAATAATGCTCCGGCGTAATGCCAACCATGCTGGCCAGCATATCCCTTGTAATCGGTTTTTGATAATGACGTTTCATATATTCAACCGTCTGTCCAAGCTTGCTTCTTCCTCCTGCAACAGATTCGGTGCTATTCCTAAAGTGTGCTTCCTCTTCCTGAAAACCCATCCGTATCGCGTTTCTCATATGCTTTATCATTTCCCACCTTCCCGGCCTATTGGCTCAGCTGAATGCTCGTTCATTCATATATAATGATTATCATTATCAATTATAATTCAAACACGTTTTTTTTTCAACACCCGGACATAATCATTCGCCGCTTCTGAAAATATCTACTTCCTTACATAGGAAAGCAGCACGCTGGTAAAGCTAAAGACAAGAAGTTGTTCTATCATCTGGAAGCGAGGGACTGCCATGCCTGGATTCAAACGCAGTAATTGGAGGCACAAAACAGCAAAGGCAGATTGGCAGCAGCCAGACGAGCACTCGTCTAAAAAGCAGCAGCCTCTTTCCCATCAATTAGATGAAAATATGGCAGAGCTGCGCCGTGTGTATGCCGACTGCGATGACCTATCCTTCCATTCCTTGCGAATCGGCGAGCTCGCGGACGCCATGCTCGTGTTTCATATCAGCATGTGCGATCACGAGCAGCTGAATCTCTTCGTTTTGCGCCCGCTTGCGAGCCATGCAGGCAGCTTGACTGCTGCAACTCCCGCACAGCTGCTGAGCCTGCTGCCCGTCGCCGCCGCCAATACGATACGCACGCTGGAAGACGCTATCGATGTCATCAGCAGCGGCATGCCGCTGCTTTTTATCGAAGGAAGCGAGGAAGCATTATCATTTGGATTGCAGAAAATCGAGCATCGCAGTATTGAGGAGCCTTCGGCGGAATCTACCGTTCGCGGCCCCCGCGAATCGTTTAATGAAGTGCTGTCCATTAATATGTCGCTGCTGCGCCGCAAAATGAAAAGTCCGAAGATGAAGCTGCTCACGATGACCATTGGTGAATATACGCGAACCAATATCGGTATTCTCTATTTGGAGGGAGCAGCAAATCCCGCTACCGTCGATGAGGCGCTGAAGCGGCTTGCCACTATTGACAGCGATGGTATTTTGGAAAGCGAATATATTGAGGAATGGATTTCCGATTCGCCTTATTCGCCATTTCCGCAAATGCTCGCTACCGAGAGGCCAGACGTTGTATGCGCAAATTTGCTTGAAGGGCGATTCGCCATCTTGATTGATGGGACACCCTTTGCCCTCATCGCGCCCGTCACCTTGTTTTCCAATCTGCAGTCTGTCGAGGACTATTATCAGCACTTTATTATGAGTACTTTTGTACGCTGGCTGCGCTATGTATTTTTCCTGCTGTCACTGCTTCTTCCATCAGTCTATGTCGCGATTACGACCTATCATCAGGAAATGATTCCAACGGTGCTGCTGCTTAGCATCGCCAAGGCGCGGGAGGAGATTCCTTTTCCAGCACTCGTCGAGGCGCTAATTATGGAAATTGCCTTTGAAGCGCTGCGTGAGGCCGGGGTGCGGCTGCCGAGGCAGGTTGGTGCGGCCGTCAGCATCGTGGGGGCACTGATCATCGGCCAAGCCGCTACTTCGGCAGGCATCGTCTCCGCACCTATGGTCATTGTTGTCGCGACAACGGGCATCGCCTCGTTTATGATTCCGCGATATGCAGCAGGCATTGCCTCTCGTCTGCTGCGGTTTCCCATTATGCTGATGGCGGGCACGCTCGGGCTGATCGGCATGATGCTGGGGCTGATTTTAATCGTCATCCATTTATCGAGTCTGCGTTCCTTCGGCGTTCCCTATCTGTCACCCGTTACGCCAGCATCAATTGGGGCCATTCGCGATGTCATCTGGCGTGCTCCCGCATGGATGAACGATGCCCGCAAACAAGGACATCCTAGACGCAGCAGTCGAAGCGGGAACAAAAGCTAGCCTTCTCATTTCAAGGCCTGACAAAAATATTAACGGAGGGGGGCTGAAGCTCCAATGATTGAAACTGGAAAAATATCATCGTCTCAAATGGCTATTTTGCTTTATCCGTCGATCCTTGCTACATCGTTTTTGTCTGTACCCAGCATTACGATGACTCATGCCCATCAGGATATGTGGCTCTCTCCGCTTTGGGCGGGCTTGTTTGGCATGCTGACTGTATGGGTCGCAGTCAAGCTCAATCGGCTGAAGCCAGACAGCACCCTGATACGAACGAGCTTCAGCCTGCTTGGAGCAGTTCCAGGTTTTCTGGTTGGCTTGTATTATATTTTTTATTTGGCCCATTTAACCGGCATCATTATTCGCCAATATGGCGAGTTTATTATAAGCAATGCACTGCCAATGACGCCGCAGTTCGTAGTAACCGGATCAATGGTGCTCGTATGCGCCATTAATGTGCGGATCGGCATCGAGGTCATCGGGAGAACCTCTCAAATTTTCACAGCTATATTTATATTTCTCTCGGCCTTTATATTTGTATTGCTGATTGGGGAGCTTCATCCATCGGAGCTGCTCCCGATTGCTGAAAATGGACTAGCTCCCTCCATTAAAGGTGCGCTGGCGCCAGCCGCCTGGTTCAGCGAATATATTTTGATCGCGTTTCTGCTTCCCTTTGTGAACGATAGGGAGAAGGCGATGCGCAAAAGCATGCTATCCGTGCTGTTTGTCACCCTTACGATGGTTGTCACCAATCTCGTATGCTTGTTTCTAATGGGGGATTTAACGACCAGCTTTATTTATCCGGTCATGGTTGCTGCCCGTTATATTACAATTGCCGACTTTATGCAGCATTTGGAATCGCTCGTTATCGCCTTATGGATTTCAGGCATTTTTGTGAAAATATCGGTATTTCTGTATGTCTATTCGCTTACTGTCGCAGATTGGCTTAAATTGAAGCACTATCGTTCCATCGTTATGCCACTAGCCTTTCTATGTACGGTTTTTGCCTACTGGTCAGCCAGAAGCCAGGGCGATATCGCCAATCTGATCAGCGTATCCGGAAACACGTATACCATTATAAGCTTGTTCGTGCTGCCTACGCTGCTTCTGCTGCTCATGCTCCTTAAAAATAAGCTGACCCGCAAAAAGAAGGGCTCCCCATGATAAGCAGAGGGCTGCACAAGCTGCGGCGGAAAATCGCGCTCCTGCTTCTGGCGGCATGCAGCGCGATGCTCTTGCAAGGCTGCTGGGACCGCATGGAAATTAATGATTTGGCAATGGTATTGGCAACAGGCATAGATCGAACCAAAAGCGGCAAAGTCCATCTATCCATTCAAATTTTCATTCCGCGCCAAAGCGGCAGCAGCGCAACCGGAGGGACCGGCGGCAGTGAAGGCTCTCCGAGCGGCGTTACGATGGTACGGACTGCCGAAGGAAACAATATTGCAGATGCCATGACTCGGCTGCAGCGCAAAATATCCCGCCACGTGTTCTGGGGACATTGCGAGACTATTGTTATAGGGGAAAAGACGGCAAGGCTCGGCATTCGCGAGTATATCGACTTTCTGCTGCGCTTCTCCCAATTCAGAGAGCACGCCTATGTTTATATTAGCGAGACTAAAGCGCAGGATATACTCGCCCTGCTGCCTCCACTGGAGAGAAGCTCGGCCGAGGCGCTGCGTGAAATGGGCAATATGAAGCTGGGTACAAAGGTGACGGTGCTTGATTTGGCCCAATCGCTGGAGGGTCTAGGCAAATCAGCTATTGTTTCCAGGCTGAAAATTCCTCGGCCCGAATCAGGACAAAGCAAGCTAGCTACCATGCCTTATATATTTGGGCTGGCCATGATTCGCAATGACCGGGAAATTCACGTCGTGACCGAGCCGATGAGCCTTGGCGTGCTAACGCTGCTTAATGAGTTGGAAAATATTGTGTTGACGGTTAATCCAGACGTAGCCAACAAACAAGCGGCTGTCACCATCAAACCGCAATTCATCCGCACCGAGTTTATACCCGGCTTTGCTGACGGAAACTGGACGATGCAGCTCAACATTAAAACAAAGGGGGATGTCATCTTGAATACAACCGATCTGTCGCTTCTGCCGCCGTCAAACGTTGAAAAAATTCAGGCTTTGTTTCAAGAACAGTTCAAGCAGCGAGCGGAGGCTGCGTTGCAATTGGCCCAGCAGAAGCTGAAAACGGATTTTTTTGGCTATGCGATTGCGTACCGCAAACATTTCCCGCACAAATGGAAGGCAAAAAAAGCGCAGTGGGAAAGCGATTTTCCAAAAATAAAGACGACAATTCATGTAGAGGCTCGCATTTTGCGTACAGGAAAATCCACTGATCCGCAAGGGATACCGGGTCAATCCAATGAATAAATGCAGCATAAAGATGCAGGAGGGCTTGCGATGAAGGCACTATTTATTACAGGTATTGTGCTCGTCTCCACCATCATTGTATATGGTGAAGCTCGCGGGGGGAGGAGCAGCCGCCGGGAAATCAATACGGCTGTCATCATTACCGCCATAACGGCCGCTCTGGCGATTTTGCTCGTTTTCTTTCCCGACATGCCTGGCCCAACGGAGCTCATTGCCTTCCTGTTCAGCACCATTGGCATGAAGTAGCAGCTCTCTGCTGCTCCTATTGCGGCTGAAACCGGCCTTAATTAACGCTACGGATGTCGCCAATGACGTTTTTGCTGATTTTTAAATAATCAAACGTTGCGACGCTGCCTTCGCCAATCGGTGATTGGGCGACGACGCCCACTTTAATCGCTGCGGGAGCATCCATCCCAAAATAACGAACCATTTTCCATTTGACGCCATCATGCGAATAATGGAATGCAAAGCAATTGCCTGCCCGGGCAATACGCAAAAAAGGACGAACGATATGGGCATCGCTGGAAACACAATCATCGGAGGCCCCGCGCGTTACAACGCTGAGTATGGACGGCATATCGTCAAAAAACTCCGAGCAAAGCTTTGCCCAATGATCATCATCCACCATTATCATCAGGCAGCCAGAATCGTACGTCTGCTTCATATCGACCGCAACGCGAGTGACGGCATAAAAATCGCCGTCAACTATTGTATAAAGAAAAGGAGCAGACTTTTTCGTATTTCCTCCTGCCGGATCAATAAAAAAATCGCCCATCGGCGGTGCTTGCACAACTAGTTGTTTATGCTCATTCACTTCCCAGCTCTTCGGCTCATTTTTCCATAAAAGCTGCTTGCCAAGGTTTTGCTTGCT
Organism: Paenibacillus sp. KS-LC4; assembly: GCF_036894955.1. Taxonomy (NCBI): domain Bacteria; kingdom Bacillati; phylum Bacillota; class Bacilli; order Caryophanales; family Paenibacillaceae; genus Paenibacillus; species Paenibacillus sp. KS-LC4. Next base: position 4,748,522 of record NZ_CP145905.1, read on the forward strand.
GCATCCTTCAAATACATTCATCGTGTTCTCCCCTTCTTTATGCGCCAAAACGCTTCTCATAGCACATGCTCAGCTCATAATCGACATATTCGCCAAATTTCCCGATAAATACATAGCCATGCTTCTCATAAAACTTCAACGACTCCGGCTGCTCAGGCCCCGTCTCCAGACGAATGCCCGCAAAGCCGAGCAGCTGCGCCTGATTCTCCAGAAAGGAAAGCATAGCAGCAGCAATGCCAAGCTTTCGGCTTTCTTTGCGTACGAAAAAGCGCTTCAGCTCCGTATATTGGGCATCGAGCGGCCGAATGGCACCGCAGCCTACAGGCTTGTCCCCGGAAAAGGCGACAATAAATGTAGTGTCTTTAATGCCAGGATCGGTGAAATCAAGCCCATGCACCTCTTCCGCCGGATAGCGCTCCAGTAATTCCTCGTCTAGTAATTGAATGAGTTGGTGCAACGTTTCATCGAGTGGCTCTACGATACGAATGCTTATGTCTTTCATCTGATATGCCTCCAAAGCTGCTTCTAGCATGTTAGTAAATGAATGGAATATTTTCCATATGGCTATCGTACCTGTTTGCTCTCCACTTCGCAATCTATTATTGCGACAGCTGCTTTACCATCCGAATATAGCGATGGCCTGCCAACTCAAGCTCTCCATCCTCGGCGTAGCCCAGCCGAATATAGAGCGCCGTCGCCTTCTCGTTATCATCCAGCGCAATGAGCGATACGCATGGCCAGCCCGCTTCTCTTGCCTTATGCTCAAGCGCGCTGATCAAAGCCCGCGCTATTCCCTTTCCCTGATACGCGGGATATACCGCAATGGAATCCAAATAATATTCGCCGGGCCTTGCCTCGGTCATGATCTGATAGTCGTCTGTATAGCTTGGCTCCTGATGACGTATCCGAGCAAGCAACGGGGCATCCAGCTTTGCTGCTTCATCCCCGCCGTAGCCGAGCGCCATGCCGGCGATGGCATCCCCTTCCCAAGCGACAAGCACATGCTCGTAGCTGAGCCTATTGCCTTTTTCCACATAAAAATCGGCCAGTATATTCATAGCCTCCTGCTCGTCTTGAGCGGCCGTTAGCGTATAGGCGATATCACCGATTGCGGCATGGATAAGCGGCATGACTTGCTGCACATCTTCTTTTTTCGCTGGAACGATCATTTCGCTCATCTCCCACTGTTATTCTACACTTAGTTTATCCTAATCCATTCAGCCATGCTATAATCAAGCATAGGTGATTATACATATGGAGCAAACACGTACAAAATATTACGCCAGACCTTACGGTATAACGACAAACATAATGCCGCGGGCAAATCAGGCAGCAGCTGATACGAGCAAGCAGCTTGTCAGAAGCGGGGAAGCCGATGCCGCTTTTTTCCGCTCGCTGGAGCAGCACGGCATTGAGCTGAACGAGGCTCAAATAGCTGCTGTCCGCCATACCGAGGGGCCGCTGCTCACACTCGCTGGAGCCGGCTCCGGCAAAACCTCCGTTCTCGTATGCCGAACGGCTTATTTGCTGTCTGTCCGCAGCGTAATGGCTTCCCAGCTGCTGCTTATGACGTTTTCCAAAAAAGCAGCGGAGGAAATGAAGTCGCGCATCGCCACGCTGCCTGGCATATCTGCTCATGCTGCCGCTGCGGTAGAGGCAAGAACCTTCCATTCCTTCTGCTTGCAGCTGCTGCGCAGGCGGGGCATGAAGCAGGCGATTTTAGGCGACAGCGGAAGGAAGCAGATTTTTTTCAAGCGACTGCTGCGCGAACGAAATTTGCATGAGACGTACCAGCCGGAGACGCTTATTGCATTATTTTCTGCCTACAAGCTGGAAATGCTGGAGCTCCATGAGCTGCCAGCCAAAACAGAAGAGGATAAGCAATTGAAAATTCTGTTTGAATGCTATGAGCAGTGGAAGTTGGAGCAGCAGCTGATCGACTATGACGATATGCTGCTGGCCGCTTACCGGCTGCTGACGACCGATCAGAGCTTGCTCGAGATGCTCCAGCGCCGCTTCCGCTACGTGATGATTGATGAGTTTCAGGATACGAATAAGGTGCAATATGAGCTAATTAAGCTGCTTGTTAAGCAGCATGGCAATTTGATGGTCGTTGGCGACGATGACCAGACCATTTATTCGTTTAACGGGGCGCGCAACGATTATATTTTGAATTTTGAACAGCAATATCCCACCAGCAAAAATGTTGTGCTCGACATTAACTATCGCTCCGGGTCTGCCATTGTCGGGCTGGGCAATGTGATTATTAGCAGCAACAAGCAGCGCCGGCCCAAGTCGCTCAAGGTGGCGAAGGCGCAAAGTCACTCCCCATCATTTGCAAGGCCCGGCAATACCGACGATGAGGCCCAGCTAATTGTCAATAAAATTACGGAGATGCAGAGTCTGGGGAAGCGCTGCTATGAGGATTTTGCCATTTTGTTTCGTACGGCGAGCAGCAGCCGCGCCATCTTCGACCAACTGGTCATACGGCAAATTCCGTTTATTGATTACGGCGGAGGCGAGTCCTTTTATGAGCAATGGGTCGTAAAGCCGATCATTGCCCATTTGCGGCTGGCAATTGATCGCCGACATTTTGATGCGATGCAAAGTATACTGGCGACGCTTTATGTCAAGCCGGAGCAGGCGATGGCCTTCATCTGGAACGAGGAGAAGCAGCAGGCCAAAAAATGGCCTTTAATCCACCTCGTCCGCTTTCCTGGCATTAAGGAGTTTCATCAAGAAAAAATCAAAGAGCGGCTGCGGCTCATTCGCTCCTTGTCAGCGCTCAAGCCCGAGCAGGCCATTCGCCTGCTGCGTGAAGGCTTTTATGACCATTACATTCAGGCCGATAAAAGCCAGACGCTCACGGAGCATAAGGACGCATTGAAGGAAACGCTGGACGAGCTGGAGACGGCCGCCAAACGTTTTGCAACAATCGCTGAGTTTTTGGCCTTCGTGGACGAAATTGCGCTGAAGCTACAGGAAATGAGGCAGCTCAAGCTGGCTAGCCGGGGCGCTGATGCCGTTCATTTTATGACGATCCACAAATCAAAGGGGCTGGAGTTTCCCGTTGTGTTCGTCAGCGGGGCATCCGACGGCATTTTGCCGCACAGCTCCGCGCTGTCCGCTAGCAAAAATAGTGACCGCAGCGCTATTCAGACGGGGGATGACGTTGCTGTGGCTGCACTGGAGGAAGAACGTCGGCTCGCGTATGTCGCCGTTACGCGTGCCAAGGAAGAGCTGTACATCAGCTCGCCTGGTTATTATCGCGGCAAGCCGGCAGCCGTTTCTTCTTTTTTACTGAACGCTTTTAAATAAATATACGCCTATAAGTGGGGTGGCTACTGGATGAACGATCAGCTTAGAACCTTTTTACAGTTAGGTGATGCTGTTATTATTACCGATAATCAGCATCAAATATTAGAGATCAATAAGAGCTATGAAGCTATTACTGGCTACAGCCGCAATGAAATTTTAGGTAAAACCGCCGGTATTGTTCGCACTAGCCATACCCCCACGCATATTCATGATAGCATGAAGGAAGCGCTGCGGAAGAAGCAGCCGTGGTCGGGCGTGTTCATTAACCGTCGCAAAAATCGACAGCTGTGGCATTCCTCTATAACCATTACCCCATTGCTTATAGAGGAGGACTGGTATTATATCGGTGTTTTCCGTGAATTGGAGCAGCTGCCTAGCGGTTTTTATATGCCACAGGAGCGTATTGGGCATATTCAGAGCTCACTGCTCAAGGTGCTTGCTATTTCCTGTGAAATTCGTGATCCGGGCATTGAATCGCATCTCGTGCGGGTGAGGGGTCTGACGGAGGAGCTCGTGTGTTATCATAATGAGCGAATGCAGCTGGGATGGAACGAGGAGCGGCTAAGCCACATTGCCTCGGCCAGCATTTTGCACGATATCGGAAAGTCGGGCATTCCTGAGGGGATTTTGTACAAGCCTGGTCCATTAGCCGATTATGAACGCACCATTATTGAAATGCATACGTTTATAGGTGTTGATATTATAGAGAAAATTTTCAGCGAATTTAATGATGAGTTGTTTACGAGCGAGCTGACGGCGAGCAAGCATATTATTTTGCACCATCATGAACGTTGGGATGGCACCGGCTACCCGCACAAGCTTGCCGGGGAAGCAATTCCCATTGAAGCGCGCATTGTAAGCATCGTTGATGTTTTTGACGCCCTTACCAGCAAGCGCCCCTATAAGGAAAAATGGCCGGAGGAGCAGGCGCTCGCCTACATTCAAGAGCAGCGCGGCAGCCAGTTTGACCCTGATCTGGTTGATTCCTTCATCCAGCTTAATCAGCAAAAAGGCTTATCGCAGTTCTCAGGCGAATAAGCTTCTGCCTTATTTTCAGACAAAAAGAGGGAGTGGCGCTATAGCCAATCCCTCTTTCTTGTTTGCTTATTCTACAGGAGGCGTGAATGTGCGCTGTGCAAATTCAGCATCCAGCATGTAAAATGCGTTGCTGTCTTTATCAATGCGCTTCAGCTTCGAAATAATGCCGTCGAACAAGGACTCCTCTTCTACCTGCTCATCAATGAACCATTTGAGGAAGTAGATAGTCGCATGCTCACGCTCGCTGAGCGCAAGGTCAGCAAGGTTGTAGAACTTGCGAGTGTTTTGCTGCTCATGCGCATAAGCGCGCTCAAATGCATCCAGCATGGATGTATATTCGTTCTTAGGCTCATGAAGAGCCGACAAAGTAGCACGACGATTGCGGTCGTTCAGGAATTTGTATATTTTCATGCCATGGAAACGCTCTTCCTCAGCCTGGATAATAAAGAAATTCGCAAACCCGTCCAAACTTTCGCCGGAACAGTAAGCTGCCATTGCAAGATACACATGCGCCGAATAAAATTCAAAGTTCATTTGTTCGTTTAATGCTTCAGCTAATTGATCATTCATCACTTATGCACCTCTTCTTTTTCGGAGTTGCCTCTATCTTAACACAAAAAAGGAGGACGGCAAAAGCCGCCACCCCTATATTTATCCAATTAAATTTTTAAGTTCCTTGTAAAGCTTCTCGGCTGACGGAGCGCTGACCACCTTAGATTTCACCACAGCAAAGCATTCATGCCTGCATGTTTTGCAATTTCCGAGACAATCGGATTTCTTCATCTTGATGTCGGGGAACTTATCCTTCATCGCCTTGTATACCGGCTTGGTCCCGTTTTTGAAATTTTTGGTGCAATATTTGATCTTCATTGGTGTCACCCCGCTGCCGCAACGGCTGTCGATTAAGGTTGTTTTGTATGGACACACGCAATCGTCGGCTCCATGCAAAAGGCCCCCTATCAAATGATAGTAATTATCATTCCCGTTGTCAATAGCCGCGGGCAGCGGCCAAGCTTATTTTTTCAACCGTTCTATGCCTCGTTGCAGTTGGGTATCTTCCTTATCCAGCTTTTCCTTAAGCAGCTCGACGATTTTGTACGCCGTCTTATCATTAAGCGATCCTGTGATGTCAAGCTTCTCCGCCTTCTGAAAAGCGCGCATCGCTGCCTCCGTCTGCTTATCGAACAAGCCGTCTGTGCCGACGGACGCATAACCAAGCTCCTTGAGCATAGATTGCAGCGTCTTGACGTCTTCGCCGTAGCTGCCATTTTTCAGCTCGCTGCCCATCGGAAGCGGACGCAAGCTTGCATAGGCAGGCAGGCTGACAACCTCATTAGGCATGACGCCAACCTTGTGAATCCACGTGCCAGCAGGTGTTTTCCACTGCGCCTCGGTCAAGCTGAGCACCGAGCCATCCTTAAACTGCTCAAACGCCTGTACGACGCCTTTGCCATACGTTTTCTCGCCAATGACCGTTGCTCCCGCCGACTCCTTGAGAGCGGCGGTCAACACCTCACTAGCGCTTGCTGACTGGCCGTTCACAAGTACGACGATAGGAAGCGTCCACTCCTCCTTCTGCGTCGATTTATAAACAACCGGATTGCTTTCCTCCTTATAAACGACCTCCAGAATGACTTTCCCCTTCGGTATAAGCTTGCTGCCAATCGCAATCGTCGGCTGCAGCAGGCCGCCCGGATTGGAACGAAGATCGAGCAGCAGCTTCGTCATGCCCTGCTCCTTCAGCTTCGTTACCGCTTCGTCAAATTCGGTAGCTGTCTTCTGGGCAAAGCGGCTAATCGTAATATGGCCGATACCATCCTCCAGCAGCTTTGAGGTAACGGTATACACCGGAATCGCCTCACGCTTAAGCGTGATTTCGATAGGCTCCGCCTCTGCCGCGCGCTGCAATGTCAGCTTCACCTCGGTACCAGCCTTACCGCGCATAAGTGAGATTAGATCCTGAAACTTAATTTCCTTCGTCTCTTTGCCATCAACGGCCATAATAATATCTCCGGCTTGCACGCCACCGCGTTCGGCTGGGGCACCAGGTGTCAGCGCTTGAATGATGAACTGACCGTCCTGTTCGCGCACCTCTGCCCCTACTCCGGAAAATTCGCCTTCATAGCCTTGCGTGTAGGCATCGCCCTGCTCCTCAATTAAATAGCGAGAATACGGATCTTCCAGCGAGGCCACCATTCCCTCGGATGCGCCATTGATCAAATCCTCTCCGTCCGCTCCATTTAAATATTTATCCATAATGGTATTATAGGATACCGCAAAGTTCTGAAACGCAGGCTCCTTCAGCATTGGATACCGATGCCCCATCCAGAGCCACCCCACTGCGAATCCAAAAACCATAAATAATATAGCCCCAACCAGACCAATTAACAGCACTCTGCGCCGTGCAGCAGCATGTGTAAAATACCTCAACTCGTCATCTCCCCAGGTTCAACTCTCATCCGCTTTCTTTTACTGTATCTTATTGAAGGGGGATGGAGCAAATTTTCACAAAAGCATGTGCTATGCTTCCCAGTCCAAGCCGCTTTAATCGCCCATTCCTTATGTACATGATCCCCCATCTTAGCTTCATCCTTGCCCATCCTCTCTCTATCCATTCTTTAAAAGCCCCTTCTATTATACAGGAAAAGCAGGTGATCGCTTGTACAGATGCCGATTTTTCGCTACAATCAACCTAGCTTATGCACACGATAAAGAGGCTTGGAGAGGGGAACAAACTGTCATTATGTATAAACTAATTGCAATTGATGTGGATGATACGCTGTTGAACGATGAATTAGTTGTCACTGAAGGAACGAAACGCGCCATGGAGGAAGCGATAGCCAAAGGCGTTACCGTGACGCTGGCTACCGGAAGAATGTACGCTTCGGCCAGACAAATTGCGGAGCAAATTCAGCTTAATGTGCCAATCATTACGTATCAAGGCTCGCTCGTCAAGACGCTGCTCGATGGCAAGGTGCTTTATGAGCGCAGCGTGCCTACGGATGCCGCTAAGGAGCTGTATGCTTTTACCGAAAAGCATGGCCTGCATTTGCAGCTTTATGTCGATGACCAGCTGTTCGTGAAGGAAGCGAATGAAAAGGCGCTTATGTATTCGCGTCTTTCCAAAATCCCTTACACAGTAGCACCGGATTTCGAGCAGCTTCTGGAGGAGCCGAATACAAAAATGCTCATTATTGATGAGCCGGACTATCTCGATGAAATTGCTGAGCAGCTCAAGGCTCTGATCGGCGACCGCGTGCATATTACGAAATCCAAAGCTCATTATTTAGAGTTTATGCACAAAGAAGGAACAAAAGGACATGCGCTGCGTTTTATGGCTGAGCATCTTGGCTGCACGATGGATCAGACGATTGCAATTGGCGATGCGTGGAATGATCATGAGATGATTGAAGCAGCTGGACTTGGCGTAGCAATGGCTAATGCGATTCCGGCGCTGAAAGAGGTCGCTAATTATGTGACGCTTAGCAATAATGATGAGGGCGTTCGTCACGTATTTGAAAAATTCGTTTTGAACTCGTAAGGGATAGGAGCTGGTGAGATCGGATTCTGCGCTGCGTGAGAAGGTAGGGGCTCCGATCGTCATTGCTGTGGAATTTCTTCGATTAGCCGACAACGGCTGAAATTCCACAGCAAAAACGAACACTTCGTTTCTCCACCCCCACCTTCTCACTCCGCTTCGACCCACTCACCTGTACAACCTTAAAGCGTTTACCGATTTTTTGAGGGCAATAAAACAAACCGTGGAGCTGGCTCATTCGATAGCCAAATCCACGGTTTGTTTTTCTTTAATGATTTAGAGAACAATTTGCTTGAAAAATCAAGCGTTAGAGTTAACACAAGACACTAACAACAGGCCTTAACAGAAGGCAATATTGCATTCAACTGCAAATTTGATTGCGTTTAAATTCCCGCAAGCACTTGGTACCAGATTCCTTTTTTGGAATAGAGCGTCTTCTTTACCTCGGGCCAGCCGCCAAGGTAGCTGATGTCGAATAATTGCTGAGGCACGATGTATTTGCTCGCGCTCTCCTTGGCTATCGTCTCGTTAACCGGACGGAAGCCGTAATCGACAAGCACACGCTGCGCTTCGTCGCTGTGCAAATAATGGATGAACGCTTCGGCCACCTCGCGTGTGCCGTGCTTGTCTACATTTTTGTCTACAACCGTCGCCGGGTTTTCAATTAGAATCGTGCTTTTCGGCACGACGATATGATAGTCCTTACCCTGCTTAATGCGCGCCAGCAGCTCGTTCTCATACGTCACGATCACGTCGCCAACACCATATTCGAACGCCGCCATAGAAGCACGGCCGCTTTTATCGAGCGATTCCACGTTGGCATGAACAGCCTTGAGAAAGTTTTTTGCATAGGCCGGGTCTTTAGTTCCCGTCTCTTCCTCCGACTGCTTCAAACCAGCACCGTAGATCGCATTAATGTCCCACTGAGCGCCGCCAGATGTTTTTGGATTCGGATAGACGACCTTCACTCCGCTGTGAGTAAGATCAGACCAATCCTGAATGTTCAGCGGATTGCCCTCGCGTGTGCCAAGCACAACAATCGACTTGGTCACGAACTCGCCGTCCGCTTGCTCCTTCCAATTCGGATCAATAAGTCCCGCATCGGCAATTTTATTGACGTCGCCTTCCATCGCCAGCACGGCAACGTCGGCATTAAATCCGCCTATAATGGCGCGCGCTTGCGTACCAGAGGCTTCATAGGATTCCTGAAATACAACCTTTTGTCCCGTTTGCTGCAGCCAGTAAGCCTGGAATTGCGGCAAAATTTCGGCGAAAGCATCCTTCACTATGGAGTATGCACCAATGACAAGCGTGACATCGCCGTTTGGAACGGAGGATTCCACCGCCGGGTCATTGTCTTGCGCTTCGCCGCAGCCCGCTGCAACAAGCAGCAGGGAGACGGCAAGCAGCAAGGCGAGCAAACGGCGGCTTGTTGTCTGATTAGCATTCATAATGGCATACAACTCTTTCTGCTCGATGTTCTCTTATCAAGCTATTAGATATGAATTGGCATTGGATCTTCCTTCAGGCTGTTCTCCTGAATCCAGCTTTCCTGATCATTAAATAAATAGGCACGATGCACCAGCACTTGAACGCGGTCGCCCGGCTGCAAGACATCCTTCTCCAGCGAACGATAGGTGACAAGCTTAACCGAGCCTACCTCAAGCTCAACCAGCCACTCGCTGCCGCGGAAATGAATATGCTTGACGCTTGCTTCCAGAGCGGCAGATGCAAGACGAATTTCGCCCGGCTTGCCGATTTCAATATATTCGGGACGGATGAGCGCCTTCGTACCGGGCTTGCCAGCAGCAGAGTCAAAGCCCTTCAATACGCCAACATCCTCGACAATTGTCGATTCCCCGATAAAGCTCGCTACGAACGGCGTCTGCGGGTCCTTGTAAATCGCCCATGGCGAGCCCTTCTGCTCCAGCCTGCCCTTGCTGATAATCATAATTTCATCAGCAACCTCAATTGCCTCATCCTGGTCATGCGTGACGAAAATCGACGTAATACCGACGCGCTCAATCATTTCCTTGAGCCAAGTGCGAAGCTCCGTGCGGATTTTCGCATCAATTGCCGCGAACGGCTCATCGAGCAGCAGCAGCTGCGGCTCAGGAGCGAGTGCTCTAGCGAAGGCGACACGCTGACGCTGGCCTCCCGAAAGCTGGTGGGCATAACGATGCTCAAAGCCCTTCAGACCTGTAAGCTCAACAAGCGTCATAACACGCTCGCGAATTTGTTCTTTGGTTTGCTTTTTCACCTTAAGTCCAAAAGCGATATTATCATATACGGTCATATGCTTGAACAGCGCATAATTCTGGAATACAAAGCCAATGCCGCGCTCCTGCGGCGGCAAATCATTGACGCGCTTGCCATGAAATACGATATCGCCCGAGGAAGGCGACTCAAGCCCTGCCAGCATGCGGAGAATTGACGTTTTGCCGCCGCCGCTCGGCCCCAGCAGGCCAATGAGCTGGCCTTTCTTAATATCGAAGCTGACATCCTGCACCGCATGAAAATCCCCGAAGCTTTTGTTTAAATTACGGACTTCAATATGCATGGCTTAATGCACTTCCTTTCGTTTCTTCGCCCATTCCATTAATAGCAGCAATCCTACGGAGAACGCCGCCAGCACGAGCGCAACCCCGTTCGCCGCCACAACATTAAAGTTCTCCACATCCTGATACACGAGCGTCGTTGCCGTCTGCGTCTTATTCATAATGTTGCCGGATACGACGAGGACAGCGCCAAACTCGCCAAGCGAGCGGGCAACCGTCAGCACAACGCCGTAAATGACACCCCAACGAATAGACGGCCATGTTACCTTCCAAAACGTATACCATGAGTATGCGCCAAGCGTAGACGCCGCTTCCTCCTGCTGAGCTCCGATTTCCTGCAATACGGGAAGCACCTCACGCACCATGAGCGGGAAGGTGACGAACAGCGTTGCAAGCACCATGCCTGGCAAGGCGTAGACGATTTTAAAGCCCGACGCTTCAAAAAACGTTCCAATAACGGTGCTAGGCCCAAGAATAAGAACAATCATCAAACCGCCGATAACCGGAGACACCGCAAACGGCAGGTCTACCAAGCTGTTCAGCAGGCGCTTAATACGCGGCCCGATCCATTTTGCCCGTACCAGATAAAGCGCAAGCATGACTCCAAAAAGCGTGTTTAATGCAGTTACAATAACGACGATTAATGCGGTCATTTTGAGGGCATGAAGCGACTGCTGCCTTAGCAGCCCTTCTGTAAAGCCGCTCCAGCCCTCTGCCCAGGACCCGCGCACGATTTCGACAAGCGGTATGATAAGTAGAAGTATAAATACGACGTAAGTGAGCGTAATCCATAGCTTTCTCATTGGCCCGGCCTCCTGGATTGAATCAGGTTAACCGTCCACAAGATGAAGAAGGATAAGGTGAGCAAAATAACGGAAACCGCCGCCGCCCCCTGCGGATTATCGCTTTCGATTTCCCCAAAAATATAAACCGATGCAATGAGCGTCTTGCCGGGAATGTTGCCCGCTACTAGCACAACTGCACCAAACTCGGCTATGCCGCGCGAGAATGCCAGCATCGCTCCACTTATAATACCTGGAAGCATCGAAGGTAAAATAATGCGAAAAAACGTCAGCGCTCTTGAAGCGCCCATCGTATACGCCGCTTCCTCCTCCGACCGATCCAGCTCCTCCAGCAAAGGCTGTACAGCGCGGATAACGAATGGGAAGGTGACGAACACCATCGCAATAATAATCGCAGGTTCATGGAATACGATATCGAAGCCCAGCTTCGTCGCCAGCTCTCCAACAAAGCTGCGCGGGCCAAGCAGCAGCAAAATCATTAGACCTGCAACCGCGGTCGGCAAAGCAAAAGGCAAGTCGACGAGCGAGTTGAGAAATCTTTTCCCGGGAAATTTATAGCGAATAAGCACCCAGCCAATCATCGTTCCGAGAAAAATGTTGATTATCGTCGCAATAACGGCGAGCCTGACGGTGAGCAGCACCGCTTTCCACGCGAGAGGATCGCTTACGCTTTCCCAAAACGGCTGCCAGCCAAGCGACAGCGATTGCGTGTAAATACCGAATATCGGAATAATAATCAGGATAATAAAATAAAGCATAACCGTGCTTCGGAAGCCGAAGCTCCACCATTTGTTTCGAAACATAGCATTCACGTTGACGTTACCCTCCAGACCATCGACTCGTGTCGTAGGTGAAACCACAGACGAACAGCGAAAAGTAAAAAAGTGAAGAAATGAAGAACAAAAGCATAAAAGATAATCCCTATTAACAAACTTGGTATTATCAATTTAGCAGATCATATTAGTCCAAGTCAATGCTAAATTAGCCTTTTATTTGTAGACTTCAACGGACGGCTGGAAATCGGGGCTGCGCTGCGTGAAGGGAGTGGCCTACGATTACTGTTAAAACATAATCGCCACCCCAAAAAACGAAAAAATTTTCGCATGGATTTCGATTTTCTAACGGACTCCTGCCAAAATAGCTCCTTCGAGTTATTGCTAATTTAGGTGACTGGTCTATAGTTTGGGAGCCCCTTCGACGCTGGTCTAGATTTCCTCCCAACTCGGGACCGAATCCTAAACAGCGGATTGCTGATATTCTACTGTAGGAGGAGAAAACATACGATTTCATCCAACTATCATGAACAATGGGAGAGTAAAAAATGAAAACTGTGCTGAGAATTATCGTTTGCTTGTGTTTGTTAGTTGTGCCTGTAGGTGCTGCTGGAGCCTCCGGGTATATTTATACAATGAATGATGTTATGTCGATTTACGATAAAAACACCCCTTCTCTGCAAAATGTGCAGCAGCCCCCTTACGATTCGAGCAAGCCTACAGTAGCCGTTCTTCTTGCTGCGGAAGTTACCGAGGTTTTTGATTTCTTGGTGCCCTATGAAATGTTTGCGATGACGGAAGCTTATAACGTGTACGGTGTTGCACCTGATCGCAATATCAAGACCTTAACAGGGGGCCTTGATGTTGTGCCGCACTATTCATTCGAAGAAATGGATCGTTTGCTCGGTGGAAGCCCGGATATCATTGTCATTCCATTCATGCCCATACTGGACGAAAACAAGTATGCCCCTGTTCGCGAATGGATAAAAAGGCATAGCAGCGATCAGACGATCCTTCTTTCCATCTGCAATGGGGCGGAGAACTTGGCTAATACCGGCTTGCTGAGCGGTAAAGCTGCTGCGACACACTGGGGTGATATTGGCAGGCTAATCAAGACTTATCCTGATATTGATTGGAAGAAGGATCAGCGATACGTCTCTGACGGCAATATCGTATCCTCAGCGGGTCTTACATCCGGAATTGATGCAACGTTGTATGTGATTTCGCAGCAATTGGGAGAGCCCGCAGCCGCGAAGGTAGCTGCCGAAATGAAGTATCCGTCCTACGCCTACGTGCAAAATCCACAAATGGAGCCCTTCTTAACAGGACTTAGCGATTTAACCTATGTAGTTAACAATGCTTATCAGTGGAATAAAGTTAAAGCGGGCGTCCTGTTATACAACGGTGTAGATGAATTGGCATTGTCAGCGGCATTCGACACGTATTCAGCATCTGGTACAACAAAGACGATAACGGTATCCAGCTTTGATGAGCCAATCATCACCAAGCATCATTTGACTCTGGTTGCAAGAAACTCGATGAATCATGCGCCGAAGCTGGATAAAATGATCGTTGCTGGAGCGGAAGCGCAAACAGAGGCGGAGCAGGACATCGAACGCTGGAGCTCCAGCAACAAGGACACGCCCCTCCTCATGCTGCATGAAGATAAGGCTGAACGGTTTGCTATGGAGCCTGCGTTTGAAGACTTGGCAAAGCAAGAGGATGTGCGTACAGCCCAATTCGCAGCCAAACGTCTGGAATATCGCGCGACCGAGCATCTCAACCTGCAAGGGGCTTCCTTTTCGCTTGAGGCGTTCGCCGTTCCTGCCCTCATTATTCTACTTTCCTTTCTGGCGGCTTTTTATGTAGACAGACGATTTTTTGCAAAACAAACAAAAATGCATAAATAAGCATAAGGTTCTGTTCGCTGCTTTGAGCCGCTTCAGATAACGGCAAAAGCGCCCTATTCATTAGACCCAATGGGGGTATGAATAAGGCGCTTTTTTGCAATTTATACTAGCACATGATGGGGTTATTATTCGCCCTCAATATAATAGACGCTCTCGCCTGCCTCTATCTCGGCCTGGCCCTGCGTGAAATCCGTCATCCACGCGATAAAAGCTTCCGCCTCCGGCTCCACCGGCAAACAGCTGACGATAACGCGGTCCGTAAATTCCGTACCGCCTACCCGTATGCCACGGCCGTGCAGCTCGTTCTCCAGCTTGCCATACCAAGTGTAATCAACGGAAACCCGCACCTCGCGGTGCAGGACGTTGACGATCTCGCCTGCCGCTTCGATTCCAGCAACTGCACCGTCCGTGTAGGCACGGACAAGTCCCCCCGCGCCTAGCATCGTGCCGCCGAAATAGCGGGTGACGACGACGGCGATATTTTTGAGACCCTTGTGCTTAATGACCTCTAAAATTGGCTTGCCCGCCGTACCGCTTGGCTCGCCGTCGTCAGACTGCTTCTGGAATTGGTCACGCTCCCCCACCATATAGGCGGAGCAGTTATGCGTCGCGGTTTTGTGCAGCCGCTTGATCTCGTCAATAAACTGCTGTGCTTCCTCCTCGGTCTCTACTGGCTTTGCATAGCCAATAAATCGGGAGCGCTTGATGACGATTTCGGCATCGGCCTGCTGCCTAACCGTTCGGTAACGTTCAAGCTTCATCAGGAAGGCTGCCCTGAAACGACGCCTACAGGCGCGCTTCCAGCTCCGCTTTCTCCTTCTCGTAGCCCGGTTTGCCAAGCAGCGCGAACATGTTTTTCTTGTATGCTTCTACGCCCGGTTGGTCAAACGGATTTACGCCAAGCAGGTAGCCGCTGATGCCGCAAGCCTTCTCGAAGAAATACACGAGGTAGCCGAAGGTGTATGGCGAGAAATCGGCAATGTTGACGATAAAGTTAGGAACTTGACCGTCTGTATGCGCAAGCAAGGTGCCTTCAAATGCTTTCTTGTTGACGAAATCCATCGTTTTGCCCGTCAGGAAGTTCAGGCCGTCCAAATCCGCATCGTCATGGCCGATGGAAATATGCTCGGACACTTCCTTCACTTGAATAACGGTTTCGAAAATGTTGCGGTTACCCTCTTGGATGAACTGACCCATCGAGTGAAGATCTGTCGAGAAGTCAACAGAGGACGGATAAATTCCTTTGTAGTCCTTGCCTTCGCTCTCGCCAAACAGCTGCTTCCACCACTCCGATACGAAGTGAAGCGAAGGCTCGTAGTTTACGAGAATTTCAGTTGTTTTGCCCTTGCGATACAGCGAGTTGCGGGCAGCCGCATATTGGTAGGCTTCATTTTCAGCCAGATTCGGATTGCTGTATTCTTTGGCAGCGTCAGCCGCGCCTTTCATGATCTCATCAATATCAACGCCAGCTGCTGCGATTGGCAGCAAGCCTACAGCCGTCAATACGGAATAGCGGCCGCCAACGTCATCAGGGATGATGAACGACTCGTAGCCTTCTTCCGTTGCAAGCTTTTTGAGCGCGCCTTGCTGCTTGTCTGTCGTTGCATAAATACGCTTGCGCGCCGCTTCCTTGCCGTATTTTTTCTCCAGCAGTTCACGGAACAGACGGAATGCGATAGCCGGCTCAGTCGTCGTACCGGATTTGGAAATAACGTTGATTGACCAATCGCGGCCTTCAAGCAGCTGTGTCAAATGCGTCACGTAAGTGGAGCTGATGTTGTTGCCGGCAAAAAGCACCTGCGGCGTCTTGCGCTGCTCTTGCGGCAGCAGGTTGTAGAAGGAATGCGACAGCATTTCAATTGCTGCGCGCGCGCCCAAGTAAGAACCGCCGATGCCGATTACGATCAGCACCTCGGAGTCCGATTTAATTTTTTCAGCCGCTTGCTTGATGCGGGCAAATTCTTCTTTGTCATAGTTTTCAGGAAGGTCGATCCAGCCCAGGTAGTCAGAGCCTGCGCCCGTGCCGTTATGTAGTTGGTCATGCGCAAGGCGAACTTGCTGCGTCAAGTTGTCGATCTCATTTTGCCCAATAAAAGTTAGTGCTTTGCTGTAATCGAAATGTACCGTTTTACTCATAAACGAATAAGCCTCCTTAGGAATATGAACGGCATTGCTGCCGTTTTCAAAATATCGTACGATTAGCGGCGGGGCTTCAAGCTTACCCCACTGATAATCAACATCATGTATAGCGTCAAAATCTACAATATCGGATTTAAACTATAAAAACAAGCTTATAACAATGAAATCTTGATGAAGAAGCCGTATAATGTAAGGAAAACGTTAGCCATGGGAGGAACCTTTCGTATGAAAACAGTAGCATTTATCGGACTTGGCGTGATGGGTATGGGAATGGCGGCGAACCTGCTGCGCAAGGGCTATAGCGTCACCGTGTACAATCGTACACCAGGAAAAGCAGCAGCACTTATCGAGCTTGGAGCGACTGAAGCATTAACTCCGGCTGAAGCGGCCGCTAACAACGACGTCGTAATTACAATGATCAGCAATGATCAAGCTGTACGGGACGTTTATTATGGTGAAAATGGGATTTTCACCGCTGTCCGTTCCGGCGCTGTACTGATTGACAGCAGCACCATCTCGCCAAGTCTGGTGCGCGAGCTTGCAGCCACCTCCGAGCAGAAGGGCGCCTCGTTCCTTGATGCCCCGGTTACAGGCAGCAAGCCGGCAGCCGACGCTGGAACGCTTGTATTTATGATTGGCGGCAGCAAGGCGGTGCTGGACGCCAATGATGACATTTTGCTAGCGATGGGCGGCAAGCTCATTTATATGGGCAGCAGCGGCAGCGGCTCCATCGCCAAGCTTGCTCATAATACAATCGTCGGCATCAACGTTGTTGCCTTGACGGAGGGCATGGCGATTGCTGCTAGCGGCGGCCTCGACAGCAGCGCCTTTCTGGAGCTGGTGCAGGCTGGCAGCGCCTCAAGCAAATCAGCCGAGCTTAAGGGCCCTAAGCTGATCAATGCCAACTATGATGTACAGTTCTCACTAGAGCTGATGCTCAAGGACCTCAAGCTGTCCTCTGTGCTGTCTGACAGCCTGCGCGTGCCCACACCGCTGCTTGAGTCGGCGAAAAGCATGTTCCAGGTTGGCGAGTCGATGGGACTGAGCGAGCTGGATATGTGCGCCGTAGCACAAGCCTACGAGCAGTATATCGGGCGCAAGCTTGGCGGCGGCAGCTTGTAAGCTGGCGGAACCTTGCGGTACGTGCATTATGCTCGCCTTGTGTGCTAGGCCTGCGGTACGTGCTAGGCCTGCGGTACGTGCTAGGCCTGCCTTGCTAAGCAAAGCTTAAGCACAAAGCGATAGCAATGGAAATACATGAGTGGCGAGCGCCATTCAAATGCTCCTCTGATTATAAAACCGGGTACAGCTTGTCCTTTCATGTGACAGGCTGTACCCGGTTTTATTTTTGCAAGGCGAAGCGGAAATTCGCTCCTCCTTAATAGTACGGCGAAATCATTAAATAGACGACAACGCCCGTGAAGCTGACATAGAGCCAAATCGGCATCGTCCATCTCGCAATTTTGCGGTGACGCTCCACCTGCATGGAGAGGCCTCTTGCCACAGATAGCAGCGCGAGCGGCACAACGACGATTGCCAGCAAAATATGCGTGATCAGCACGAAGAAATAAATGCTTTTGAGTACCCCTTCACCGCCGTATTTCGTCGATTCAGTCAAATAGTGGTAGGTCACATAGGACACGAGAAACAAAGTCGTTGAGACGAATGCCGCTCCAATAAAACGGCGATGCAGCCTGATGTTCTTTTTGATAATCGCAACTAAAGCTACGACCAGAGCAATAAATGTAAAGCAGTTAAATATCGCATTGAGCAGCGGCAGCAATTTCACATTGAAGCCAAGCTCCCCGTCATAGGCCGGCAGAAAAAACAGCACCGTCACTAGCCCTACAATCACAACGGTCAAAATCGCAATCAACGGCGTATAGTTTTTGTCCGGCAGCAGCTTAAGGCTCTGCTCCTGTTCCCTTTTACTCATCGCTTCTTCCTCCTACAAATATGCTTCATCCTCAAGGTGAAACGGCTGTCGCCTTCCTCTGGCGGCGCGCAGCGTTTCAGTCCGAGAAATATAGAGAAAGCATGGCGATATTATATACTTTCCTATATTTCAAGGTGAAACGTTGTGCGCCTTCCTCTGGCGGCGCACAGCGTTTCAGCCCGAGAAATATAGAGAAAGTGTGGCGAATTAATATACTTTCTCTATATTTCTCTGTAGAAAACAACAGCTTCCTTCCCGATTATGCCATGGCAACGACACCTATTTCAGACGTTTATGTCACAAAAAATCGAACTCTAAGCATGAATTAGAAAAGTTGACACAAATAAAGCTCCTGCCAGTCTAGTATCAGCTTATACATGCGGAGATATAACCATTTTTTGGGAGTTCGTGTTGTTTGGTGAAGTAGACATCGGGCAGTCGATAAACGACGAAAAGGGCAGCCTCGCATATGCGAAGCAGCCCTTTTCGTTGATTTTGGAAGCTTATTCGTAAATGTACGAGCAGCAGTAATCTGCTACCGTCGCAACTTGAAGCTTGAATTTCGTGTTGGCAGGCACAGTGAACTCGCCTTTGCCTTGAATGTGCAGCCACTCCGTCTCTCCTGGAAGCAGCACCTTCAAATCCCCAGCAATAATTTCCATAATTTCTACGCAGTCTGTGCCGAACTCATAGTCGCCTGGCAGCATAATGCCGAGCGTTTTTTTCGTACCATCCGCGAACAAGACAGCGCGGCTCGTTACTTTACCGTCAAAATAAACGTTAGCTTCTTTGACGACCGTTACATTTTCAAATTGAGACATGGCGGGTATAATCTCCTTCTATTTCGAAAATTAAAGTACGGATTTCACTTTGCTTACAACGTTCTCAACCGTAAAGCCATATTCAGCAATGACGCGGTCGCCAGGAGCCGAAGCGCCGAAACGGTCGATACCGATAATCGCGCCTTGATCGCCAACATAACGCTCCCAGCCGAATGGGGAAGCCATTTCGATAGCAACGCGAGCCTTAACCTCAGGCAGCAATACAGAATCTCTGTACGCTTTGTCTTGCTTCTCGAACAGATCCCAGCTCGGAAGGCTGACAACGCGAACTTGAATGCCTTCTTCTGCAAGAGCTTTCTGAGCAGCAACAGCCAGTTGAACCTCGGAGCCTGTAGCAATGATTTGTGCTTGCGGCTTGCCGTCTTTTGCATCGGATACCACGTAACCGCCGCGGCGAATGCCTTCGCGTGCGTTATCTACTGTACCTTCAAGAATCGGCAGGTTTTGACGAGTCAAAACAAGGGCAACTGGGTTGCTCGTGTTCTCAAGCGCATAAGCCCATGCTGCGGAAGTTTCGTTGCCGTCAGCTGGACGAATAACCGTAAGGTCTGGAATGATGCGAATCGAAGCAAGCTGCTCGATTGGCTCATGCGTAGGACCATCTTCGCCGACAGCAATACTGTCATGCGTTAGTACGTAAACAACAGGAAGCTTCATGAGAGCTGCCAGACGAATAGCTGGACGCAGGTAATCGGTAAATACGAAGAACGTACCGCCGAATACTTTCAGACCTGTATGAAGAGCAATACCGTTCATTGCAGCAGCCATGCCGAACTCGCGAACGCCGAAATAAATGTTGCGGCCATCGTAGCTGCCTGGCTTGAATACTGGCAAGCCTTTCAGATGCGTCATTGTCGAGCTTTCAAGGTCAGCGGAGCCGCCAACAAGGCTAGGAACATTTTTCGCTAAACCATTCAGGGCATTACCGGAAGCTACGCGAGTCGATACAGGCTTGTCTTCTGTTGTGTAAACAGGAAGGTCTGCATCCCAGCCAGCTGGCAATGAACCGGAGGTTGCGATTTCGAATTGAGCAGCAAGCTCAGGATTTGCTTTTTTGTATTCGGCAAACAAAGCATCCCATTTCGCATTGGACTCCTCGCCTTGCTTCTTCACAGCCGCGAAGTGTGCGCGAACTTCATCTGGCACGAAGAACTGATTATCTTCATCCCATCCGTAGAACTGCTTAGTCAGCTTCGTTTCTTCAGCACCCAGCGGAGATCCGTGAGGACCAGCATGTCCGCCTTTGCCGCCTTTGTTCGGGCTGCCGTAACCGATAACCGTCTTCACTTCGATCAAAGTCGGTTTAGCATGGTCTTTTTGCGCTTCTGCAACCGCTTTGGACAGAGCATCCAGGTCGTTGCCGTCTTCTACGCGCAGCACTTGCCAGCCATATCCTTCAAAACGCTTCTGAACGCTTTCCGAGAAGGACAAGCTCAGCTCGCCATCAAGGGAAATATCATTTGAGTCATATAGGACAACCAATTTGCCAAGCTGCATGTGACCAGCCATGGAAGCCGCTTCATGCGAAATACCTTCCATCAAATCGCCGTCGCCACAAATCGCATAAGTATAATGGTCGATTACGTTAAAGCCTTCTTTATTATAAGTAGCAGCAAGCTGTGCTTCTGCAAGCGCCATACCAACGCCCATAGCTACGCCTTGTCCGAGTGGACCAGTCGTTGCGTCAACGCCAGCTGTATGGCCAAATTCAGGGTGACCAGGTGTCAGCGAGCCCCATTGACGGAAGTTTTTCAGTTCCTCAATTGGAAGATCGTAGCCGGAGAGGTGCAGCAGGCTGTATAGCAGCATGGAGCCGTGTCCAGCGGAAAGTACGAAACGGTCACGGTTTACCCAAGTCGGGTTAGACGGGTTGTGAACCATGTTTTTAGCGAAAAGCTGATAACCCATTGGAGCTGCACCCATCGGCATGCCTGGGTGTCCAGATTTTGCTTTCTCAATCGCGTCGATCGCAAGTGTACGAATCGTATCAATCGAAAGCTGGTCAACTGATTTTTGAGTAACTGTCATTAGCTTGTTTCCTCCTAAAAATCCATTCTGGTCTTCTTGTTTCAGGTGTTGCTCTCTCTTTAAAAGCATGGCAAGTTGA
The DNA here is from genome assembly GCF_036894955.1 of Paenibacillus sp. KS-LC4. Taxonomy (NCBI): domain Bacteria; kingdom Bacillati; phylum Bacillota; class Bacilli; order Caryophanales; family Paenibacillaceae; genus Paenibacillus; species Paenibacillus sp. KS-LC4. Next base: position 4,769,484 of record NZ_CP145905.1, read on the forward strand.
AACGGCTTTCGCCGCCCGAAAAAGAGCTTTCCTGTGGAAAGCCTGCATTTTTCAACATGCTTATAGGTCTTGCGCAATTGAACACAATGGCTTTGAACATTGTAACACCCGCCAGAGCAGTTTGCCTATTAAAAAATATTGATAAATAACCGCGAAAAACCTAATTAAATACGACCGTCTTGTTATGATGAACGATAATCCGGTCCTCAATATGCCATTTAACTGCACGGGCAAGAACGACGCGCTCAATCGTGCGGCCAATCCGCTTTAAGTCGTCCACATTATCCCTGTGGCTGACCCGCTGCACGTCCTGCTCGATAATTGGACCGCCGTCCAGCTCCTCGGTTACATAATGCGCTGTAGCGCCAATGATTTTCACGCCGCGCTGGTAAGCCTGCGCATACGGCTTGCCGCCAACGAAAGCAGGCAAAAAGGAATGGTGAATATTAATGATGCGATTCGGGAATTGCTCGATAAATTTCGGCGATATAATTTGCATGTAACGGGCTAGCACGATGATGTCCGCTTTATCCGCAACAACCTCCATCTGCTTGCGCTCCGCTTCCGCTTTCGTATCCGCTGTGATCGGAATGTGGTGGTAAGGAATACCGAAGCCTTCCACCATTTCGCGCATATCCGGGTGATTGCTGACGACCATGGCAATATCGGCATCAAGATCACCGGCTTTCCATTGCCACAGCAGCTCCATCAGGCAATGATCTTCCTTGGAAACGAAAATCGCCAGGCGCTTCTTGCGGCTTGCACGAAACGTATGCCATTTCATATCGAAACGGTCGGCAACGCGGGCAAAATCCTCTACTAATACAGGCAGCTCCTGCTCGAGGTCAGTCAAATCGAATTCAAAGCGGATAAAAAACATTCCGCCCTCCGGATTCATTGTGTACTGGTCGGACTGCACAATATTTGCCCCATGCTCGTGTAAAAAATGAGAAACGGCTGCCACGATTCCGGAGCGGTCCGGGCAGGATATAAGCATGCGAGCCCGTCCGCTCTTGGCGGACGACTGCTGCGATATAGATGGTGATGACATGTATTTCAAACTTCCTTCCTTCAACTATTATCTACATTCTATTCATCATTTATAAATGTTTATATTTATAGCACAGCTTTGCCAGCGAACCATGCTGTAATCCGTTGGTTAATTTGCTCTTCCGTCAGCTCTGTCGGCAGTACGCCGCCTTCGATAACGAGGTCGTAAATCCGCTCCATTGGCTCGCGAGGATCAGCCTTTCTCGCTTTGGCATCCGCCTTAAGCAGCTCCCAGGTCGACAGTACAAATGCACGGTCAATGCCTTGCGGTGCCAAAAACTGCTGGAGCTTCGCAACATCCTCCAGAAAGCTGTCGCCAAACCGCTGCCGAACTTCGCCGCGAAGCAAGGCGATTTCTACTTCGTACATCGGACGCTCAGTCTTGGCATCCTTGCCAATCCATGGCGTCTCCAAAACAAATGGACGACCTTTAAGTGCCTCATGATGGACAATGGATTGAATAGCCTCATAGCCCAGATATCCTGAGCCTATCGGCGTATGTCGATCCTTTGCCGCTCCACGAGGATTTTTGCTGTCATTCACGTGAACGACTGCAACTCGGTTAAGTCCTAGCAGCTTGTCAAACTTGTCCAGCACGCCGTCCAAATCATTAATAAGATCGTAGCCTGCATCATGCATATGGCAAGTATCCATACAAATCGTCAGGCGGTTGTTGCTTTGCACCTTATCAATAATTGCTGCCAGCTCTTCAAAGCTGCGGCCAATTTCCGTGCCTTTGCCAGCCATCGTCTCAAGCGCAATGTTAACATTCGTTTCCTTCGTGCCTTCCAGCACGGCATTCAGTCCTTCAGCAATACGACCGATGCCATATTCAGCATCCTTGTCAGTATAAGCGCCCGGATGCAGCACAATGTTCTGCACACCGATAGCAGCGGTACGACGGATTTCCTCCTGCAAAAATTCAACAGCCAGATTATAGGTGCTGTCCTTGTAGGAGCCGAGATTGACAATGTACGGAGCATGTACAATGATCTCATCAATATCAGCTGTTTGCATCAATGCTTTGCCTTCTTCAATATATAGCGTGTCAATCGGCTTTCTTCGCGTATTCTGCGGTGCGCCGGTATAAATCATAAATGTGCTGGAGCCGTAGGAAATAGCCTCCGTTGCTGCTGTCTGCAGCCCTTTGTCCGAAAATGAAACATGGGAACCGATTTTCAACATCGTTACATAACGCCCCTTTCGGTTTATCACACCTATTTTACAAGGAATGTCGAAAAAAATCTAGGAATAGGCTATAATTCATCCATGAGGTGAAAATTGGATATGAAATCAGCTCCTGATTGGTTTATGTATTTCATCATTTTCTGGGCAATCGTCATGGTCGTATTCATGGCAATCGGCGGTTTCTTTATGTTCCGCAAATTTTTGAAGGTGCTTCCTCAGCGGGATGGCAAGTCCAAGCTCGATTGGCAAAATTATTGGGTGGACAGAAGCCGAAGCATGTGGACCCAGGAATCGAAGCTATTTCTCGATGAGCTGGTTGCACCTGTCCCATCTGCGTTCCGGGATATAGCGAAGCACTCCATAGCTGCCAAAATTGGTCAAGTAGCTATTGAATATGAAGCCAAAGAGGTCACACGAGAACACTGTGTAGAAGGATACATACGTGCTACACCCAAAAGGGACTACAAAGCACTTGTTACCTTTCTCGAGAAGCAGGGCATTGATTACAGCCCTTTCAAGCATCTGCTCAACAAATAGCGTTGCTTGGTTATACCATTTATAATTAGTCTGACGCTGGCTGTTTAATGAGTCTTCCGTCCGTGTAAGAACATGTACGAGCATGGCGACGGCTCGCTCTGATCTCTTTTTTTGGAACCTATTGCGATCAGATTTCGTTTATACTGCCAGGAGGTGCTTCACAATGACAAAAAATAATAAAACCAAAAAAAGCAGCTTAATGGTGACGAGCTCCCTATTAGTAGCAATTATGCTCGCAACCGCCGCTTGCTCAAGCAATAGCAATAATGCTCCCGCTGCATCCAGCAGCCCGGTTGCCACAGACGAGCAGCCAGCTAACGTATCGCCGACGCCAGAGGAAAGCCCTGCGCCTTCACCAAGTGCTGACGGAGGCGTAACAGAGCCTGGCGAAGCGTCGCCAGAAAGCAGCCCAGGTACAGACACGCCGACTGCTAACCCTGATTTAAAATCCGGTGAAGGTGTATTTAACGGCATTATTGACACCCACTCCATTGAGGTAGACACGCCAAGCGGCACCATCGTTTTGCAAATAGATGATACGCTGCTTGATGTCATTAATACACTGCCCGAGAAAAGCAATATTAAATACCAGTATGTTGAAAAGGATTTAGACGGCTTCACCCAAATGTGGGCGGAGAAAATCGAGAAACAATAATGGAAAGCTGGTGGATGCATGCGGATCGCAGTAGCAGGAGGTACTGGTTTTGTCGGACAAGCATTGGTCAAGGCTCTTCTGGAACGGCGTGATGAAGTATGGATTATTTCGCGCTCTGGACGAAGCCAAAGCTCACCTGTAGGAAAGGGCCTCCATTATATAACATGGAGCGAGCTTGCCGAGCATCCTCAAAAGCTGGAGAGAATTGACGCCATCATTAATCTGGCTGGCGAATCCATCAATCAAAGATGGAGCAACGCAGCCAAGCAGCGAATTGTTAGCTCCAGGCTAACTGCAACCGCACGCATCGCCCAAATCGTTCAAGCTCTAAAAGTTAAACCAAAGGTTGTCGTTAATGCTTCAGGCATTTCAGCCTACGGGCTGTCAGCTACCGAAACCTTTGATGAGTACAGCCCGACAGCCGTAACAGACTTTTTGTCAGAGGTGGTCAAGCAATGGGAAAAAGCTGCCGACGCGATTAAGGTAGAACGTCTGATCAAGCTAAGAGTAGGCGTCGTCTTGAACAAAACAGGCGGCGCTTTCCCATTAATGGCGCTTCCCTATAAGCTATTTGGCGGAGGACGGATGGGCAGCGGACAGCAATGGATATCCTGGATTCATCTGGAGGACATCGTCCGCCTGATCATCTTTTGCGTGGATCATCCAAATGTGAGTGGTCCTGTTAACGCTTCTGCTCCAGAGCCTGTTACGAATGACAGCTTTGGGAGAGCGATCGGCAAAGCCATGCATCGGCCACACTGGTTCCCAATTCCCGCTTTTGTGATGAAAGCTGCGGTCGGCGAGCTCGCAACGCTGCTGCTCGATGGACAGCGGGCGCTTCCGCGTGTCGCCTTGGACAATGGATTTACTTTTCTATATCCGACTATTGAGAGCGCAATGGAGCATATGTACAAAAAGTCCTGAGCCTGCTCCTTCCATTAGTTGCCTTGCTTAAGTTCATATTTAGGACCGTTTACTCCAGCTAGCTGGACAATATCTCCTACTGAAAAAGGATAGGCTTTGTAAGCAATCATCGTTTGTCCGTTCAGCACGCTTCCATTTCGAGAGCCAAGATCTTTGATGAAGCAGCTTTTGTCATCTCTATAGCATTCAAGGTGCAGCCGAGATATTCCCTGCGCTTCGTCACCATAGCTGACTTGTTCGCCTATGCGGCCAATTGTAAATCGACCTTTTTCCCAATCGAGCCTCTGTCCTAGCCCTTCCCATTCCCTCTGGAGTGAAAGTCCGCTATTGGCAGCAGGCTTTTTGTTATGCTGTCCAAGCAGCACGGTCGCCTCCTCTCCTCTAGTTAATGCAGATTGCGAGGAAACGGTCTTTTTAAATGCGGGTACAGCTCCCTCCCTATCAACAGCTGAATTAGAGGGATGAACCAGTTCTTCCCATATTTGATTTATTCCTTTATGATGTGAGCGGCTTAACGATTGTTCTATATTGTCTTCCTTCATCCTCTCTTCTTCTACTAACTCCAATTCAGCAATAACGCTTTTTTTGAGCCATATGCCTAGCAATCCCGCCACACCGCCAAGCGATAAACCCAGACATATAAACAGCTTGCTGCTAGAAGGAGACGTCAAATAAATATAGCGCCATATACAAGCCACTATTACGATGATTAATGCGCTTAATAGCCACTTTCCTTTTCGAGCCGGTGCAGGCTCCTCCTCACTAAAACTATACTGTGGCAGAGGCTCAGCTTCTATCTCCCAATTGCCTGCGGCAAAAAAACGCTCATTTGGCGAATCCTCCTTAGTCGTTTCACTTTCGCGGTTCGCATCGCTATCATCGCCAAACTCTCCAGCTTCTGTGTAATGCTTAGAGCTGCTACGATTGGCAGGCTTGTCTGGCCTTATAATGCCAGCAGCATTAGCATTACTAGTACTGCCTATATAATCCGACCCGCTTATGATGGAAGCGGACGCAGGGCGGCGATACGTACCCTCATACATTTTACTGATGCGATCTAGCAATTCCGAACGGATCATGCTAACCGTAGCATCTTCTCTGCTTAACAAACGCAATATATGCTGGAACTCCTCACCATTTATTTGTTCTATATAAGAGGACCAGCGTACTGCCAGAGCTAGCAGGGAGTTCGTACTGCTTGGAGCAGCCTGACCTGTAGTGCTTGGCTTTAAAGGCATATAAACGAGAAAAATATCGCTTAGCTGCTCGCCGACAAATATATGTGACTCTTCCAGCAGGCAGCCTTCGGGGCGAAGCATATAATGGCGGCACTCATCCAGCGCTTCTATAATACCAAGCAGCACGACATAAAACTTCTCCATTGTGAGTAATTGTATCTGCAAGCGATGAAGCAGCAGTTTTTTGCCGCTTATTCGATATCTGAACGTAATGAGCCCATCAAGCTCAAACCATTCCATTGGAAGTATATGTGGAATTGAGCCGCCTTGCAGCATTTGCAGCTCAACATCGTCTAGCTCCTGTCTGCGTATGCCTCCCTCACGATCCATAATTAGCTCATGACCACGATTCATCGCATAATCTACAATAAAGTTCCCCATCGGTTCTCCTCCTTTACTTGCAGTTCAATTCTTTATGAACAGCTCAACGAAGTAAACCTAATACGCTGTCAGTCTTATGTAAGCATAAGCCAAGCAGTTAATGCCCCGGGTACTACTGCAAGCATGAATGGAAAGGTAGTCCCTCCCGCTGCCCAGCCTCTAAGCTCCTTGCGTCTTGGTTCTGCGCCTCTGTGCAGCATTAGCATCAAGCCATTAAAAACCCTTCTGCTAAAAGGCCTATTAAACAGGACAAGCAGCACGCCAATTAAGCCTGCATACAAAATGGCATACATCATCATTTGCAATACCGTAATCGTACCAACCCATACACCAAGGGCAGCGAACAGCTTGACATCCCCTGCACCAATGCCTCTCGCCATATGCAAAATAAACAGCGGCATAAAACCCGCGACAGCACCAACTATCCCCGTCCATAATCCACTCCAGCCGCCAACGATAGTCTGATATAAGCAGCCTGCTGCAAAAAAAGAAACGGTCAAACGATTTGGGATAAGCATGGAGCGCAAATCTGTCAGTAACGCAGCGATGATCAGCATGGATGCCGCTGCAAACGGTATGGTGAGCATTACAATGTGCCCCTTTCTCCTTGTAGGCTTGTAATCTAGCACATTTCTAATTTGATTTTTTCTCAACCTGAAAATGCATGGATGCTTGCTGATTGCCCACTTCAGCTGTCAGCTCCCACATGCCTGGCGTCGTATTGCCCGATACAAGCCATGTCCACTGTACAAATCCGTCGCTGCCTGCTGTCGCCTCGCCAAGATGCTTGGCCTGACTTTGCCCACTTTTGTACATAACTTTTAATGAAGCAGTTGCACCCGGCTTTGTTAGTACAATAGCTGTAGCTTTGTGACCCGGTCTGAGCGGTACAGGTGATATCGATATAATTTGCAGTGGAATACGGTCGGGATCATTTTGCGCTGCTGAATCTTGCGCAGCTACAGCGTCGCTTAACCATACCCGCTCTGAGGCCTGCTCCCTTAAAACTAGCTTTTTCCTCATGAAAGGCAGCTGCATGGGAAATTCATATTCCGCTTCGATAATCAGGTACGGCTGCTGCTTATTTTTCAAATCCGGCAGCGACAGCCTTGAAAGCCTGATTCTATCTTTCTCCAGTACAGCCTCATCTGCATGTTGCTGGAGCAGCGGTTCGATCACTCCTCGTCCGAGCTCCGTTGCTGCCATATTTATAAGTGGTGACCAATCGCCGGTCAATGCAGAGGAAGCTAGTGTTCCTGCCGGATCAGGCAGCCACTTGGCAGCATCAGCTGCCGCAACACTCCAATCAGCGAGCGGCAGCTGTGCAGCACTAGATGCCGGGATAGATGCAGAAAACTTCTGATAGGTTAACTCTACAGGATACATATGAGCGGCAATTTGCCTGGCGGATTGCGAGGCAGCTGCTTGAAGCGCCATTTGAATTGCGCACACACGTATCAAGATAATGAATACCATAAGCACAAGCAGGAGCATTGGCATAACTAGCGCTGCTTCCACAACGATGCTGCCGCGCTCCCCCTTACGGCGATCAGTATGACCAGCCCATCGTCTGCGTCGTTTCATAGCGGCCATTCGTCACCCTTCCCTGCAATAATCCATAGCTTCCTAACAGCTGCATGACACCAGGCAAAAACCACAGCTGTGCAGTTGTCCGCACCTCTCCTGTTACAGCTGTGGAAACACCAGACAGAGTAACCCCGCTATTTTGCTCAATAACCGCGATCATTCTAGCCACAACTACTTCTTTGTTAGCCCCGCCATGCAAAAGCATAAAGAGCCGCAAATAATCGGGATACGAAATTTCTACATTTACATATTTAGATAACGGAGCCGATCCCCGATTGGCAAATGCGAGCATGTCCTCCATCGTCTTCTCCAAGCCATAAATAAGCGAGCAAGATAAAATCAAGAGGGGATGTCCAGCAGCTCGGCAAGTAGTTAGGCCTTCCATAGTGCGAATGGCCATGCGTACGCTAAACAGCTCGCCATAAGCTGCGGCCACATTGCCTATACGATTATGAAAACCATAAATGACATATTCGGCTTCTTGATTATGAAAGGTCAGCGCCTGCGACAGCTCAGCCATATCTCCGTTTTCAAGCATCAGCTTCAATTGCTGCGGGGCAAAAAACGGATATCGCTGCAATACATACTCGCCAAAATAGACCGTATCCCTAGCCTGCTCCAGCATATCGGCTACCCCGCCGAACAAACCATTGGTAAGCTCAGCAGAAGCCTCGGCCTGAGCATGAGCATCGTCGCCAAATCTTTTTATTTCAACAGTTGAACCTTGCGCAGCGGCTGTATTAAATTGTAAATTTCGATTGTAGCGCTCTTCCAGTTGATTAAAGATTGCCTGCTGTTCTTCAGAACCAGCAATGCTTTGAAAACCCTCCAGCATGCTGCCTGCCTTTTTCCATAATGAGCCTAGCTGCTTTTCTTGCTCCTTGCGCTGTTTTTCGAGCCCTTCATTTACTAGCTCCTGCTGACGCTGGGCAATAATAGTACCTGGCTGAACATACAGACCTGCATAATGTCCAGACTGCATAGTCATTTTCGCTAAACCAGTATGGAGTAGGGTTGTGTAACGATCAACTTGATCAAGCAGCACTGTAAATGCTGAGGTAAATCCACTTGCTTCGATCTGAAAAGCTGTGTATGACTGAGCCTGATCATCTAGTTCAGCTCCATATTCAGTGAACCAAGCGTCGGGTAAAAACAGCTGGTCCGCTGTCTTTTGTATAAGCTGTAGTTCAGAGACCTCTCCGGACGACAGAGCATGCAAATCCGAGCCTACGACTTGATTGCCAGATACGCGGTCATATCCGCTATAGGCGGGAGATTGTTTAGCCTTGCTTTCAACACTCCGCATTTCTTCATTCAACAGCCTTGCTTGCTCCAGCTCGTCCTTCGCCGTGCTTTGCAGCTCTATATGCTCGGGCAGCACCTTGGCGTTCAGTTTCTTGAGCTCATTAATTAGAGTAATCGCTTCTGATTGATATTCCGCTCTTTCCTGCGTATATTTTGGTGCTTTGCCTGCGGCTATTAATTGCTCGTCAACGATAACCCAACCGGCATATTCCTCATAGCGCCGACTAAGCGATGCTGCTGTCCCATCCTCTGCTATTGAGATATCCAGCTCTCCATACGGAAGCAGCTCCTTCAAGCCGCTTGTTCCCATTGCATCAGCCGCCTGCTTTTGCAGGGTAAATATACGATTGAGGCTTGCTTGACGTTTGTCATAAAGCTTGCGGAGCTGCTCCAGCAAATCCACTGTCACAGCTGACTCCTTCATCGCCTCCGACATGGGAGCCAACTTGGATGCCAGCTCCAGCGTAAAATCAATCGGTGCTTTATATTTCATCTCTTCCAGCACCTGTCTTTCAAACACCTTATGGCTGCCCAATACCGCTGCCTGGTCCGTATGTGAATGAATTACCTTGGCATCAATTGGCCGAGAAAAAGCAGCGGAGGATGCACTATGCTCCACATTCGCTTTAACAACCTCACTATAAATCGTATCTGCGCTAGTCCCGCCTCGCCCAAATAATCCGTATTGCTCATAAAGCTGTCTATCGAAGGCAGATAATACGGATCGTATACCTGCTCTAGCTGCATCCTCGGTTATTTTATGGAGAGCGGCTACTCTGGCGTAATCAATAAGGATGGACATGAACAGCAAAAGCGACGACAGCACCATAGCGGAAAATATAGTAACTGCACCTTCACGCCGCCACAGCCATTTGCGTACGCAGCTTTTTCTGACTACATGCTGACACAGCCTCTCAGATCGGCTTGCGTTCATTTTCCACCTCCATTTAATGATTCTTTGGCGTTGCGCTTATTTTCTTGTCGGCTATAGCCCGATAGCACCTGACTAGCCTGTTCCTTCACGCCGCCCTGAGGGCCTCCAGCAAATTTCGCCGTATAATATCTAATCAAATCAACGCCGCGAATAAAATCGACAGGATCGGTAACGGGGCTGGACGCAACCGCCTTAGGCTCCCGAATGCCTAAAACACGCTCAAGCGGCTGAAGAGACACCTGCTGCAAAAGCTTGGTCTCAATATGGCGCTGAATGACGCTGCGATGGTAATCAATGCTCCCCTCAAAGGGAAGCCCTCGCTCAGCAGCAATCCACCTTGCAGCCGCTGCCATTTTTTGTTCAGGCAAGCTATCCTCAGCAGCCCCTTGCAAAGGCAAAACTAACTGCAAATCCGCTGCTTCTGCGTCTGAGCCAAACAATGAGCTGAGCATCCGGTCCTCATTCATTCGCCAATACAGGCTATCATATTTACCTTCCGGCAGTAGACCCGTCCGCGAATTACGAAAGCTGTTATCCCAACTGAAGGCCGCACGCTCCGTTATAGTGGAAGTCGAATAATAAAGCACTGTCTTCTGGTACATGTACATCCCAAGCAGGAGAAACAACAAAATAACAGTGAGCAGCAGCGGGAAAACGAGCGTCGATTCCAGCGTAAAGCTGCCTTGCTCTCCGCACAGCCACTTGCGAACCAACGTCCTAAGAGAAAATTTTGTCTGCTTGGTCATCGGCCTTGCCCATTAAACGCTCAATAAGTTCTATAATCCAATCCTTGAATAGCAATGCAATAATGATAACGACGGCAATAATTAAAATAATTTCCAGCGTACCTAAGCCGCTCTCCGATTTCCAAAATCTTTTCCATGCTTTTTTTACTGTTGTCATCATTCCAGCTTCCTCTCTATTTTCAATTGCCCCGTTAAAGCTTAAGACATTAACAGCATGGCAGGAGCAGCGATAAAAACCATCAACACGAGCAATATACCAACCAGCGGGAATACAAGCTTCGAGGAAGCCTCCTCGCCGCGCGCCCGCGCAACAGCCTTGCGCTTCTCCCAGAGCGAATAAGACAGCTCCCGCAGCGCCAGCACAAAATGCTCCCCGCCTCGGCGATAATTCAGCAGCAGCACTGTCGTAAAAATTGAAACCTCCTGCACCGCACAGCTGCGATTGAATTTCTCCGCTGCTGCACTAAACGATTCGCCATTGTGCAGCGAATATACGACTTTGTTCCATTCCTTATAAAGCGGATGCTGCGTAATATCCTTGCCTTCTAGGCAGCGCCCCAGCGCTTGCAGGACGGTTTCGCCCGCTCCGACCAAAAGCATGAGCTTGCTGATCATTTCCGGCAGTTCTAAAATAATTTCCTGCTTGCGCAGCTTAATCAGCTTCCCGGCCTCCAGAAGCTTGCGCACGGGCAGCAGCAAGCCAATTAATGCGCCCATTGCCATTAGCAGCGGTTCGCCTGCTGCACAAGACAGCCAAGCGCAGCCTATCATTGTGCAATATCCGTAACCAGCAGCACCGCCAAGCTGCTCTTTCGTCTGCTGCAGCTGCCACCGAATTCCCCGTAAAATAACGAGCTTGGCGTGATAGCTGCTAAGTGAAAGTGCCATGTACTCATACAAGCGGCTTCTTTCCAATAGCTCGCTGAACGGAACAATGAAAAGTAATTGCTTTAAGGTATCCTGCTTGCGTTGTTTTTGGCGGGATACAGCAAAGATCATTCGAAGACGCTTTCCACCGATAATGAACAGCCATACCGCCATGAGCACAATCGGAATTGCTATCATTTGCGCTCGCTCCTATCCTATACTCGAATGCTCATTATTTTATGGATAAACCAAAAGCATACTAACAATGCCCCAAGGCCAATCGTCAGCAGCAAATAGCCCATTCCTCCATATAGAGGCGCCATATAATCAGGAGCCACTAGATTCAAAAAGCCAAGAAATATAAAGGGGATCGCCATCATAATGCGTGCCTCAAAACGTTTTTGAGCCAGCAGCACCATAATGTCTTGCTGGATTTCTAGCTTTTCGCCAATCGTCTGCGCTGTGCGCTTCATCACCTCTACCAAATCGCCTCCCGTGCGCTTGCAGGCAGCAAACACATCAACGAATTGTTCGATATCCTCTACATGAGCGCGGGCTGCCAGGCTTCGCAGTGCCTGCTCTAGCGGCTCTGCATGCTCAAGACGGTGCTTAACAATTTGAAACTCCAGCAGCAGCTCCGTTCTGGGATCAGGATAAAGCAGCTTTAAATCATCCAACGTCGCAATAAAGGCATTTTCCACCGATCTTCCTGCCGCAAGACAGGAGGTCAGCGAATAAAGCGCCTCCTTGAATTGCAGCTTCAACCGCTCCTTGCGACGCGAAATTAATGAAGCCTTGTAATAACGCGGTGCACATAATCCCAATCCGGCTGCGATGAGACAAACTAGAAGGGAATGGTACACCGTAAACAGAGCAGTAAAAACAGCGGCGCAGCCGATAGTCGCTGCCACTGTGAACTCGCGATAAGACAGCACATACCTATCATAATTCGTTAAATATCCGGTCTTGGCTGGCTGCCAGCTGGCATTACACCCGTTCCTGTCTTCACCTTCACCTCTGTCACCTTCGTGCTCAAGGCCGCACCAGGAGAGCGCTCTACCTAGCAGCCGTTGCCCGACTATCCTTGCGTCCGCGGCTTTCTTAGCTTTATTCACTTTCTCGACTTTCTCCGCTTTCTCCACTTTATCCACTTTCATGACACTGCTTAGTCTTTTCAAAACGCTCCTCCTCCAGTGTTAGACCTGCCATTTGCAGCTTATCCCGATGAAGAAGTGAATGTACGGTACGCTTTAAAGCTCCTACTACCTTGCCGTTCTTCTCCCCCTTCTCTTCAAAACGGAACAGGGGGCGAAGCTCGATTTCCCCACCATCTATGCCGGTAATTTCAGCTATTTCCGTTACACGGCGCGTACGGTCGCGAAACCGCGATAGATGAATGACAATGTCCAATGCGGAGACGATTTGCTGCCGAATGACCTGAACGGGCAAATCAGCTGCCCCAAGCGCCATCGTCTCAAGCCTTGCCATCATGTCGCGCGCACCGTTGCTATGACCAGTGGACATGCCTGAATGTCCGGTGTTCATCGCTTGCAGCATATCCAGTGTTTCCGCTCCTCTTACCTCGCCGACGATGATTCGATTAGGGCGCATCCGCAGCGATGCGCGAATGAGATCGCGAACCGTAATTTCACCTTTGCCCTCGGTGTTGGCATTACGCGTCTCCAGCGATACTAGATTGGCCACGCTGCGAATTTGCAGTTCAGCAGAATCCTCAATGGTTACAACTCGCTCATCAGCAGGAATAAACTGGGACAAGGCATTCAGGAAGGTTGTCTTGCCAGTCCCTGTCCCACCGCTAATAAAAATATTGTATTGCGCTGCGGTCAGTTGCTGAAGAAAGACTGCTGCCTCTGCGGTTAAAGCTCCCGTCGCAACGAGCAGCTCCATCGTCATCGGGCGCTCAGGAAATTTGCGAATCGTCATCGCTGGCCCGCGCAAGGCTACAGGAGGCAGTACAACATGGACGCGAGAGCCATCCTTAAGACGGGCATCAACAATAGGCGAAGACTCGTTCACGACACGATTGACGCCTGCAACGACTGATTGAATCAAGTCTTCCAGCCGCTCCTTGCTTTCAAAGACAGCTGGCAGCTTTGTCATCGTTCCGCTTCGTTCAATAAAAATTTCGCCATGATGATTGATCATAATTTCAGTAACTGCCTGATCATCCATCAGCGGCTGTAAAATATCCAACCCCCGAAAGGAATGAAACAGCCTCCGCACCAACTGGACCTTCTCTGCTGCCGTAAGCGGACTACCACTATTGCAATAGTCAAATACCGCCTGCTCCACGCTTCGCGTCAGCTCTTCATCCGTCACAGCGCCGCTGAAATCAAGCTGCGACCTAATCTGGTTTCTTAATGCAAGCACCAGCTCATCGGTTAGCAATTCGAATACCTCCCTCGCTTACCAATTGCTGAAACAACCGCTCTACGGCAGCTTTATACAATGGCGATGCAGCAACTATAACTGGTGATGGTTTCCCTTCAGCAACTTCAGGCAGCACTGCGGTAATCAAACGGCTTCCATTTTGCAGCTTTATCGTAAACATATCTGGAGGCCTCCCATCCGCTTCATCACCTCCGGCCAGCATAATGCGGCGATTAACAACAAGCCGGATGCGGCGGCTAAGCGACTGAAAATCTTCCTTCCACCTACGTTCGGCGCAGCCAATCGCCAGCTCTGCCTTCCGCTGAATGGAGGGGTCGTCGGTAATTAGCCACAAAACCAAGCTGCTTTTCCTCCAAATTGACAGCTCGAGCTCGTCCATGCCAGCCTGCAAATCAATCAAAATGAGATCATATTGCCTTGAAGCTCGGAGCAGCTCCACCATCGCCGCTGCATCCGCTGGCAATAGACTGTAACGATCCTCCTCATTGTCGCAGGGCAAAATAAAATCGGCTTTCAGCGCTGGATGGCGCTTGCGATGCTGCGAAAGCCACGCTCCTGCCTTATCTGGCTCAGCCTTCAGCTGATAAAGCAGCTGTGACATGCCTTCTCCCTTAGGCAGCTCGCGCTTCTCTCCCGCTCCCAGCCACACCTCAAGGGCGCTCCAGCGCTCCAGCGTCAAATAAAAAACGCGGCAGCCATGCCTGGCGGCTGTATTCGCCAGCTTGAGCGCAAGTGCTGTCTTGCCAACTCCGCCAGAGGCCGAGCCGATCGCAATAACTGCCGCTCCGCCCTCACCGCCTGCATGTACTGCACTCGACCGGACTGCACCATGCAGAGCCGCCAAGCTCTGCAATAATTCCGGGAGCGGCTGATATTGCAGCAGCTCCGCATCATACTGAGCATATTCCCCCTTAGCAGCTACGAATGCCGCCACCGGCACACCGACGGGCAGGTGTGAAGATGCAGCAGCCAGCATAGCAGGCTGGGCCGCGATTAAATCAACGGTATAGCCTCCCTTGAGAAAATGGATGAGAGAGGCCGGGTTCGTAAAAGCTGTGAGCTGCCACTGCTCGCCGAAGGAACTATCCCTCACATATTCTGCAAGTCTTCTTGCATATTCCAGCTCACTTACTGCAACAGCTAATTGATAACGCACCATTCCCCCTCCTTTCGAAGCAAAGCTACAACCAGCAATCTTCGTTCAGACAACGCAAAAAAGCACCGTAAAGGCGCAGTTTACCTGCGGTCCTTTACGGTGCTTCCGTAGTCATCCAATTTAAGATTGAGAAAAATTTATCACGATGGTATGTATGCTGTCAACTGTTTTTTTCTCCATTTCGCTTATTAAATCACATACCCTTAACCTTCTCAGACAGCAGCTAGATAAACAAAGTTAAAAACAAATTCACCGCAAAAGACCATATTTATATATGACCTTTATTTATATATGACCTTTTACGGTTTTTTGTCTGTAGATGCAAACGAATTTAGTATTTATCAAGCTTACATTTACCCGATATATTCAATTAAACATAGAGCAGACGGATTCGACTGTTTAACGCCATTACTTGATGAAATAATAATATTGCATTTGTCATCGGTATCACATACGAAAAAAAGCTCGGCCGTAACATTAAAACCGAATTTATGACGTGCTACATCTGCTACTGCTAATATAGTTGGATTAACTTCTGCGGTTTTAAGCGTGAATGTTGCAGGGGTATCTTCCGTTACAGCGTTGGCAGGGGAATAGAGCCTTACTTGCGTAATAATCGAATTAATGGGTAATATAACTTCCAAATTTTGATTCCCCAAATAAGGAAATCTACCGTTAGGTCCCTTTACCGATATAATCTTCTTTTGCACAATTCCAACATTGGCCCTCTCGTATCCGAGGGTACATTCCCATATATTTTTAGGGGTGTCATTTAAACCGCGACAATTTCTAAATTTAATTTGGGGCTGCCCTCCAAGATTTCCAAGTGAATTTGTACTTACATACGAAATAAAATCCTGAGGTCTAGTATGCCTGGCAATCTGGCAATTTTCATAAATGATATTATGAGGAAAGGCCCATGAATTACCCGTATAATCATATTGATGCTGCCCCATAAGCGTACAACCGTCAAATTTAATAATGGGCATTTTCACATTTGTTGCTTTAAATAAGGCGGTAACCCACTGATGGCTCCCATTATTGTATTGCTGAGAATCGCAATCGCAGCTTATGAAAGAAACAGCACCATCAGCCCATTCACATTCAATTAGCTTTGCTAAACCATATTTTGTTTCAAATCTAGCCCCTATACACAAAAATCTTTGTACACCGCTTACATGTGAGGTGCCAAGCAATTTAAAAAAAGTAGTGCCGCCGCCATTACGATCCGTATTTATGAAGCTTCCGCCCCAGATATTGATATTTCCACCTTTTTCGAAATGCAGAAAGTCCCCTCTAGAGGTCTCATATTGACAGGCGAAAAAATTATAATTTAGGAATTGGTCATTGGCTGTTGCACTTTCCGAAAAAACCGTTTTATTCCATTTCCCATAAAAACCACAGTGAAACCATGTAAATTCACTATTATTATTTAAGCCTTCTAGCTTCCAACCGTAATTAAAATTAATAAAATCACATTTATCAAACGTATAGTTTTGGGCCCCGCCTTTTGAATACGAATACATAAAATTGGTTTGTTTCTCGTAATCACCGACAAACGTAATTCCTTCAAAATGCACGTGCAGCCATTTGTCATTATTATAAAATAAATAACCGTTCGTACCTGAACTTGGTTTAAATAAAATTCTTGTCATTCCTCTTCCAGAGCCCCGGAAAGCTAAGCCACGAGCCCTCTGTGTATTGAAGTTCCCTAAAATTTTCGGATTACTGCTTGAAACGACAAAGGTACCAGCAGGCAAATCAATGACCGTATTTCCCTGTGGATTCGATATTTCACTTACATTGTTTGTAATTCTCGATTGAATAAAGGCTTCAAGATCAATAAATGCCTGAGTCGAATTGGTCAGCCCGGTTTTATCAGCACTAAACCATTCAATATTGGAACCGCGACTTTCAAACTCCTTATCAATTTTCTGAAAATTATTTTTTATTTCAATAATTTTCAAGCTTTCATCTCCAGCATTAACACTCATTTTAAGATTATCTGTCTCATTAGATGCCATATATCTCTCCTCCTATTGAATATAGACTTTCACTGCTTCTCCATATCTAAATAACTAACGTATTCTTTGAAAATTCATTTCATTAAGCTGCTTACAGATGATTAAGAGCTTCAATCCATGAAGGATCAAAACTTTGATACAAGTAAAATATTCTTCTTGGCTCCATTGTGTGTGTCAGCTTTCGCAATGATAATAGATTCCTGCTTTCGTACAAAAAACAAACTCTCTAAACTAAAAAAAAGCAAGAGAGCACGGGCAATTCTGCCGTACTCTCTTGCTTTTCTCCACTTTCCCATTGCTTATCCTTTTACTTATCCCGGTACTTCCCCCGACCCGCCCCCCTGATATTCCAGCAGCTTGCTGAATGTCCCCTTGGACTCGCGATACAGCTGATTATAGCCGCCTTGCTGGATGATTCGGCCCTCTTCCAACACGATAACCTGATCAGCCCCACGAATCGTCGACAGACGGTGAGCGATGACAATAATCGTTAGCTTGCCCTTTAGCTGCTCCAGCGCCTGCTGAATTTTCAGCTCATTTTCGCTGTCGAGCGAGCTGGTCGCCTCATCCAGTACCAAAATCGACGGCTGCCTAAGCATCGCCCTCGCTAATACAATGCGCTGCCGTTCACCGCCAGACAGCCTTACCCCGCGATCGCCCACGATTGTGTCCAGTCCCTGCGGCAGCGCGCGAACGAAGGCATCAGACGCCGAAAAAGCGAGCGCCTTCCACAATTGCTCCTCCGTCGCTCCCGGCAATACGAGCTTTAAATTTTCACGAATGCTGGCATTAAAAAGAAACGGGTCCTGCGACACATAACTCACCGCGCTGCGGTAAGCGAAGCGATTGCTATCGTCCAGCGGAACACCATCGAGCAGCACCGCTCCGTGCTGGGGGACGATTAGTCCGATTAATGTATCGATCAGCGTGCTTTTTCCCGCCCCGGACTTGCCGACAATTGCCGTCATGCTGTTCGCCGGGATACGCAAATTAATATGCTTCAGCGCATACGTCCCATCCTGCTCCCCGTAGCGATAATACATATCTTCGCAAACCAGCTCATGCACAAGCTTCAGCGCAGCAGGCTCTGCCTGTGTCCGCTTTGTTTGCTCTGCCTGCTCTGCCTGCTCTGTTCGTTCAGCATGCTTATTCAGCTGCATTTCCTCAGCAGCGCCACATTCCTTCATCAAATCGTTCAAGCTCTTAAATGCCGGGAGCGTCAGCACAATTTGCTCCATAGAGGTTTGAATGAGCGTCAGCTTCGGCCACAGCCTTGTAAAAATCAGCACAATTAGTGTGAGCTCCGCTACCCCAACCTGCAGAACCTGCACCGATAAATATACGCAGCCCGCTATCAACAATGCTGAGATACTTTTAAATAGGAGCTGGCTATTAGATTGCAGCTTCACAAACTGTACATTATTGTGCTCCATTTGCTGCGTCAGCTTGCTGAACCAGGACAGATGACTTTCCTCCAGCCGATTGCTTTTAATCTCCTTAATGCCGTTGAAATGATCGGTTATGCCCGCCACATAGCTCTGCGACAGCTCTGTCAGCCGAGTGCCAAGCGACCTTGCTCCTCGCGTGTATTTACGTGAGAACAAGCTAAGCAGGCCACCGCAAATTAAAATAAGCAGCGTCAGCTGATACGACAGATAAAAGGCTAGCCCGATTTGTACAAGCGTAAATATTACCGTCGTAACTAAACGAAGGGAGAGCTGCACACCTTGATTAACCCGAGATAGCTCGGAAGACAGAATATGATTGAAGTCCGACTTGCGCTTGCCGAGAAAAAAAGCCCAGTTCGATTGCAGCAGCGCCTGATAAATATCCATCCGCAATTTGGTTACAAAGCTTTGAAGCAGGGCAAAGCCATGATTCGTCTGCTGTCTTTGCAGCAGACCCTGCCCCACATTAATGCCGATGAATAGAGCCAGTACAGCTGCAAGCAGCAGCCCCTTCGGAAGCTCGCCAAGCCAGACGCTGACCTGCGGCACGAACGGCAAGCTTGCGCTTTGCATATCAAATAAACCGATGATGCCTAGCAACGGTACTAAGACGAGCAGCCCTGCGCCCTCAAACGAGCTGACAATCATAATACCAAGCATGTTCAGATACAGCTTCTTTCCTGCAAATTGATGCAGCTTTTTCATATATAGCCAGATCGGTTTCATATACTCACCCTTTTACGAGGCTGCTTGAGCCTTCGATAAAAATACAGAAACGGCCGCAGCGGAAAATATAGAAAATGCAGTCCCTTAGGCAATGGCAAAGTCTGCGCATCCCAAGAACTTGGATATAGCTTGCCGATAAAATGGGTCAGCTTCTCCCTGCTTGTCAGCAGCATAAAGGTATAACGCTTATAAAGCAGCGCCATCTTCTTATCCTCTGGAATCGGACTGATCGTAACTGTCTCCTGAATAAATGGAAAAATGCAGCTGACAAGCCTATGCACGAGAGGGCTGTCGGTCAAAGGCAGCAGCTTCTCGGGAAGCTTTGCAACACCGAATAGCTCCCGCGCCAAAACGAGCGCCTGCCCTAAGGCCGCCGCTCCTCCATTTCTACGCGTCTCCTCTAGCAGCGCTTCACCGCCGTCCTCGCAAGCAGAGGCAAGCTGGGCAATATCATGCAGCCAGCGCAGCCGAAACCAGCCATGTCTTGCGCCATGGCCGGCGAGATAATGAAACAGATGCTCCGGCCCTAAATAAGGGATCGGACTTCCCGTCTGCTCATAAATTCTGCGCTGCGCCCATAATTGCTCGAAGGTCACTTCCTTCACCGCATCAGGGCTGAGCCGCCAGTGCAGCTCAATTTGCGTCTGATTGCTCGTATGCTCGAAGCAGCTATGATGCGTTTTCCACTTTAAATCATTAAATAAACGCGGCGCCGGGTCCCGATCATAATAACCAAGCTCTTCAAGCACTGCCTCGGCCCGGTCAACCTCCTCTATAGGCACTAAAATATCCAAGTCCTTGCTCGTGCGCTGGGAAATATCGCCGTAAAGCTCATAGGCTATAACGGGGCCTTTCAATTGCAAGGAGCGTATGCCGCGCTCTGCCAAAGCCGCAACAATCCGCTGCATCTCGGCGCTGAGCCTCAGCATCATCAATGTATTGGCGTAATAATCCTGCTGTAGCCTCAGCAGCACCGACTTCGGCAGCACCGGCTTCATAAGCTGCTTCTGCTTTAAATAGAAGCTTGGATATACACGGTGATGGCGCGCCAATTCGATAATCTTCTCCCCGCTCAGCCTGCTGCCCGCCCAGCGGCGGCCAATGACAGCCGGATCGGCATTTGGATGCAGGCACTCGAGAATAAATTGTAATTCAAGCGGAAGGTTAGCCACTTCCCATTCATACGTTTTATCCATAGCGATGCTCCTTCTCCCGCTTAATCTGATTACCGAACAAGCCAACGACGGTGAAGCGACTCATTTCTTCGACACCTGTTATGTAGTAGGGACCGCTGCGGAGCCAGGCATGGGCAATCATTTTGCCTGATTCATCCTTCGCTGTGCCCAAATAGAGCGTACTCGCTATTTTTCTGCGTTTCAGCAGCTTCATAGCAGCGATTCCCTTAACAAGACATTCGCTTTCCCACCACGTATAGCGGCTCATCTGCCGTATGGCTTTCGCCACCTCACTGAGCATCTGCTCATGCTCCGCTACTCGCTCATAGGGCGTCTCCTTCATCGGAACACCTAGAGTAGGGGCAACCTTAGCGAAAGGCATCAGTTTGAGAAGACGCGCCCAGGCGAGCAGCATATAGGCTTCGAACAGAAGAAGCTTTCTGCGAAGCGGCAGCAAGGTGAACTGGCTCCATTTTTTAAGCAAGACAATCGAACCGCCCTTTCTTAGAACTATTCGCTAATCTAACGTATTTCCTGCCCCGCCACTCTGTGCGCCTGCATGCGAAACAGGCTCAAGCAGCCCTTCCGCGTACAGATCCTGTAAAAAATCTGCCACCTGCGAGTCGCATGCCGCTGGCTCCACTTCATACTCCTTGAGCAGCTGGGCCACAATGTCACGGCGTGTCACGGGCGACGCCGTCCGCTCCCAAATGATGCCGCCCAGCTTGCCCATGTTGTAATATTTGCCCGAAGACAGGCTCAAAAGCACTTTATCGCCATCCATATCAGTAGCCAAATGACCTTCTGTACGCTGAATCATCTGTTCAGGCTGCAAAAGCGGTCTAGCTTGTTTAGACATTTGCCTCACGTCCTTTCTGAGTAGCTGCTAGTATGAGATCAACCATTTCATAGGCGGAAAATGCTCCTTCTGCGGGACGCTGCAATTGATAAGCCTGCACGCTTGCTGCAAGCCGAACAGCAGCAGCAAAATGCCAATTTTGCAGCTTTAAAGGCGCAATGAGAAAATGCCGGAACGTGTGGTTCAGCAATACAGGAAGCTTGGCTAGTGAATGCAGCTGTGATAGCGAAACCGCATTTGCTTCTGTGCGCGAAAGCTCAAATACGGCGGCGAGTGGAAGTGGATAGGATAAAAACCTGGAATATAAAGGAATTGCGAATTTATCTACGGAATAGGCAAGCGGCTTGTAAAGCTGACTCTTTCTTCCAAGCTGCTCGACACTTTGCTGCCACAGCTTTTGCTGCGGATAGGAAGGCATGACCATGGACGCGCCAGCTGCGCCAGACTCTGGCTCCTTTAAGGCAATGACATCATCACTAAGCAAGGGATAGCCACGGTCGATAAAAGCTGCGGCCAGCGTCGACTTGCCTGCCCCAGAGTCCCCTACGAAGGCATAGGCCTTGCCGTCTATAGCTATAGCGCTCCCATGTAGAGGCAGCTGCTTTCTCTGCAAGAGCAGCGCGCCTATGCATGTTCCAAGCAGGTAAAGCCGAAGCTTTCCCTCATCCATATTTTCGCATGGCGCCACAGTAATCCGTTTGCCCTCTTGAATACAGAAGCTTGCGACCTCGTGAATATAAAAAAACAATTTAGCGCCGTGAACAAAGTAATGATCCTGCGTTTGCTCCCAATTCGGCCACGTAAATTCTGGCTTAGCCAGCTCTATTTCAACATCTGAAAACGCTTCCGAACTTGCCGCTGCAAGCAGCTCAGGAAGCTCGATTTCACTCCTGATGCGCAGGCCAAAAGCGTCATAGATTGCCGTTTTCTTCATTAGTTTCATCGCGTTCACCCTTATATGAATAAAATCGCATTGCTTCAAACCCTCAATCAAAAACAAGGTGAACCGGCTGTCGCCATCCTTTGGCAGCAAAAGCAATCGTTTCGTGGTGAAACCTATACTTTCCTAATATTTGAACAAAATCAACAAAGTCCTTGTACAAGGATATCCAGCTGTATAAGGACCTTGCTGATCACTTTTACTGCATAAGTATAATGGATTTATTTCTAGGAAAAAATCACACCTGGGTCGACAGGGAACGGAGTCGGGTCATCTGTAATATCGAAGTCCCCCGGTTTTACAAAATCAATGTAACGTGTACCTACGCCAGCCATCGTCTCGCTTACTTGCAACGTTTCGAGAACCGGAGCTTGCCATTGTTGTTTCTCCATGCTTATTCACCTCCCTTCAAATTAAACTGCCGGACAAACCGGCAGGCTACGAGGCAATGCAGTAAATAACGGCTGTTTAAATCTATCGCGTATTCCGGCTTCGGCACTAAGCCGACCTGCGCAAGCGATGCCTTCATCTGCTCTACATTGAAAAACTGTGCAACATACGAATCGTCGCAATATTGCTTCAGTTCCTCTACAAATACAGACCAAGCCGGTGTCATTCGGTGAACCCAATCCGCTGCTTGAATGCCGCGCACCCGCTGGTTTAGCCGAATTTGATCAGGCAAGTAGTTCGCCGTTGAGTCGCGGATTAAAGCACGGTCGTAACCGTCATGAACGTATTGCTCAATCGGAACAGACAAGCAAAACTTCACAACCCGCGGATCGCTGGTCGGGTCTCGTTCCCACAGCGCATAGCTCAGCGATAGCTTCGTGCGCTGCGTACCGCTCATATTGGTCATCGCCATATCCTGAAAAGGCCCCGGCTGAGCTTTAATCGCATCTTTTTCAAAAACGCTGCCTGCCCCTGCCTGCCGCTCCTTCAATCTGGCAAAGACGTTCATTCGCTTGGCGAAAGCCGGATTGATCATAAGCGGCATCTCCTGCTGCCCATGCTCCTGGTCACGAGGAAACAGCCTCGGATAGGCGTTTTTCCCAACATAATACATAAGCCGTTTTCGCCCGACTGCCTTGCGCTTGCCAAACAGCGTCACTTCCCGGTAGAGCCGCAGCCATTGCAGCCGCTTGAGGAGCAACGAATAATAATCAATGGCAGGCCCCCACGAGATCGAATGGTTTCCCATTGCTCCCGTAAGCAAAATGCCCATTCCCTGCTGCTTCGACTGCTCGTAAACCCCTTTAATCCAAAAGGAATTTTCTACAAATTTAAAAGGAATTTCCAGCATTTCCAGCCATTCATCCGCCTCCGACAGCGGACTTTTGCCCTGCAAATCCAAATATTGATCGGCAATATTGCCGACAAACTCTACGGTTTTCTTTATAAAGGGACGTTCATCCGCCACATGCCGCCTGGACGTCCAATCCTGAAAATTCGGTTCTGGCACATAGCTGAAGGTATGCAGCTGCTTTTGCTGCCTTTGCAGCGATTTTGCCGCGAAGCTGACAACCGAGCCGGAATCGAGGCCGCCGCTAAGCGTCGCGCCTACCTTTCGAAACGTCCTCATTCGGGCATTGACCGCCTCCTGAAAAATCTCCTGGAAAGCCTCCGTGTACTCCTCACGCCGTTTCAGCCTCAGCTGCTCGGGGGACTCCACCTTGCTATGCTGCCAAAAATCAAGCTTGCCGTCCTTGATGCGAAAAGCATGCCCCGGCGGAACTTGACGAATATGCTCATAGGGCGTTGCAAACAGGTCGCTCGACTCATGAACAATAGCAACCGCCAAATAATCAGCGAGCCAGCTTTCATTCAGCTTTTTCTCCACATGATGGGCGGCAAGCAGTGGCGTAATAGTGGTGCAAAAGGAGCTTTGCCGAGCATCCGAGTGGATATAAAGCGTACGGCTGCCGAACAGATCGGTCGCCCCGAACAGCTCGGATTTGCGTTGATCCCAAATGATGAAGGCATAATCGCCAATTAAATAACGCGGCGCTTCCTCTCCCCATTTGGCATAGGCCAGCATAATCAGCTCGCTATCCGGCATGCTGGCTCTCCGCTCGCGATCAATGTGCAGCTGTTCAAACAGAAATGGACGATTGTCGATCATAGCGTCAGCGGTAATCGTTAATCGCAAATCAGCTGCGTGAAAAGGCTGCAGTTGTCCAACCGATTCAGGCGTAATCCACTGGGCATGGCAGCCTAGGAAAACACGGCCATCATGCCAAGTATCGACGGCGTCCGCCGGATATTTTTGCAGAGCTTGCATTAGGCGCAATCCCGCTTCTATGGAAACAGGAGCCTCGGAATCCTTCTGATAAATAGCGGCGATTGCGCTCATACTGTGCACCTCTTCATTTTTGATACTAACTGTATTTATTATACCATATTTAGATACATTTTGTATCATTATTGACAAAACAATTATTCGTGTTCACCGATGTCCCATCATTTTTCATAACGATAATAATGGTTTTTGCTCTTTAACTCCATGGTTCATATTAGGACGGCCAACCGAATAATAAATGAGCTGTGTATGGGCTAGTTCATGCTCACTATAAATGTTGCGTCCATCAATGAGATTAGGCGTTCGCAGCCAGGATTGAATACTCAATGGTTTAATATCGCGGAATTGCTGCCATTCGGTCAAAATGCACAGCGCATCCGCCTGAATAGCCGCTTCCTCCGGTTTGTCACAATATACGACACCCGATTCGCCAAATTGCTGGCGAAAATTAGCCGTCGCTATCGGATCATAGGCTTTGACCTTTGCGCCTCGCTTCACTAATGCGTCAATAATTTCAAAGGCTGGTGCATCGCGAACATCATCTGTTTCCGGCTTGAAGGCCAGCCCCCATATGGCAACGGTTCGCCCCCTCAAATCGCCAAGCGAAGCCTCCAGCTTGCGAATGACGTTAAAGCGCTGGTCGCGATTCACATCGACGACCGACTTTAGCAGCTTGAAGTCATAATCCATTTGGCCGGCAATTTGAATAAGCGCCTGCGTATCCTTCGGGAAGCAGGAGCCTCCATAGCCGATTCCCGCCTTCAAGAAGGATGAGCCGATTCGCTGATCATAGCCCATTCCTTCCGCTACCTCCGTCACATCGGCGCCTACCTTTTCGCAAATGTTGGCTATTTCATTAATGAAGGAAATTTTGGCTGCAAGGAACGCGTTGGAGGCATATTTAATCATTTCGGCGCTGCGAATATCGGTGCTCATGATGTGCTCGGTGAGCGGCCTATGCAGCTCCGTCAAACCCTTGCGCGCCGCCTCGCCCGAGGTGCCAATGACAATGCGGTCCGGGTGCAGCGTATCCTGAACCGCTGTGCCTTCCCTTAGAAATTCTGGTACGGACGCGACCTCAAACGGGTATGCCGTCTGGCTAGCTATAATCGCTTGAATATGCTCATTCGTGCCAACCGGCACCGTGCTTTTCGTAGCAATAATTTTAAAGCCATTCATCGCCAAGCCGATTTCGCGGGCCGCCTCTTCTATATAGCTCAAATTCGCTTTGCCGCTTGGCAGCGATGGCGTCCCTACCGCAATGATAATAATATCGGATAGCCTCACCGCCTCTTGCAAATCCGTCGTAAATTGCAAGCGTCCCTCGGCCTTATTGCTCGCTATAAGCTCTTTCAAGCCCGGCTCATAAATCGGCACCTCGCCTTTATTCAGCAAGGCAATTTTCTCCTCCAGCTGGTCAACACAGATGACCTCGTTGCCAAGCTCCGAGAAGCATACGCCCGATACCAGCCCCACATAACCCGTTCCAATTACAGCAAGCTTCATGCTGTCCACTCCTCTCTATATGCTTAAAACGAGGTGCGATAGGAACGAATGGCATTCGCTTCATCGGCAATCCTCTCAATCCATTGAATAATTTGGTATTTGCACCGCTCATTTCTGGCGATAGATGCGCGCGGGCTCCAGCCTGCCATTGCTAGCTGCGATAAGCTTTGCTGCACGCCCAGCTCTCTTAGAGCCTGCCAGGTTACCAGCATATGCGGATGCTTGCCCTGCAAGGCTTGAAGCGTATTCCGATCCTCCAGCATGGACGTTCTGACCAGCACGACCAAAGGCTTGCCAAGTGTAACCGCCTCCCCGACTACACCCCAGCCCGGCTTTGAAATGATGAGATCAGCTGCGGCCGCATAATTTTGCGACTCGGTGTAGCCCTGCGGTATTTGAACAATATTCGGCCCGCGCAGCTGCATATTTTCCGATACGATAAATACACAGGAAGGATCGTTCCACAGCGAAAGCGAGTCTAGCGCCTCCGTATCCATTCCCATGCCTAGAGAAAAATAAACAAGCGTTTTGCTGCCGTCCGGATTAAGCTCCTGCACGATCCGCTGCACCTCGGCAGCTTGCGGCGTTCGGCAATAAAAGTCTGTCTCTGGCTCACTTCCCATTGTCCATTTCCGTTCCCCTAAATCCGATCCAGCCAGCGGCATGAAATAATCCAGTTGCTCATACGCCAGATGGAGCGGAGCGAGCTGCTCCTGCTGTAGAAAAGTCCCATAGGCGGTATGCCAGGTAAAATTGGATATGCCTACCGATTTCACTCCTGCGATCGCGGCGGCTGCTATCGGAATCGGAGAAATATCCGAAATGACCATATCCAGCCGCTCGCCCAATATAAAATCGGCTTCCCGCATGATCTCAGCTGAAAATCCCGCCATATATTGCTCATAACCAAGCTCGAACCTTTCCTGATCAGGCTCAACCGAGCCTATGCCTCCGCCAAGCACATAGCCAAGATCCGATGAGCAGCTGCGGAACGCTAGCCGTTCCGGGCTATACTCAGCGCTATATTCCGCTAATGAAGCCTGGATAAAGGGGAGTGTTTTGCCCGAGCAGATCATAAGCCGGTAACGCCATGGCGAATAAAGCAGCAGTGTTCGAATAAGCGCAATGCTGCGCGTTGCATGACCATAGCCATAATCTGAAATATAATATCCAATCGTTGTTAAACGGCCATTCGCCTCCCGAGCGCCACGCATGGTTATACCTTAATGCAATGCTCGGACACTTCGTCCCAGGTATGATAAATTTCCACAACCTGATTGCGCTCCTCAGCCATGCCGCTTTGCACGACTATAATTTCAAGCTCCGTCAATGCACGAATGCTGTGCAGCATCTTCATCGGTATGTGCAGCACATTGCCTGCTCCGACGCGCATAAAATTGCCATTTTGAATAAACTCCCCGCTGCCTTTGACGATGGTCCACACTTCCTCGCGCGCCGAATGCAGGCGATAGCTGAGGTTTTTGCCAGACTGAATGCCTACGCGCTTCGTGGATACGCAGCGGCCATCCTCATAGGTACGATCATCCAGCACTCGGATCCAGCCCCATTGGCGCTCGATATACATCGGCCCCTGATCGGAGCTGATAAAATCCTTAATGCGCGGACTCGCGCTTTTATCCGTCACCAAGATGCCATCGGGGCTTAGCGCAACTACGATATTCGACAGGCCGAGAATAGAAACGGGAATGTCGATTTCATTAATGAGATGCGTGTTCATGCAATCCTCGCTAATAATGCCTCTGCCTATTTGTTTGTTCTTCATTTCTTCCGTCAGCGTATTCCATGTGCCAAGGTCTTTCCAGCAGCCCTCATAAGGCAGGACGACGATGCTCGCCGCCTTCTCGACTACCTCATAATCAAAGCTGATTTTCGGCAGCAGCTGGTATTGCTTTGAAAGCTCCTCATATTGAATCGGCAGCCCTCGGCTCGCCAGCAGCTCGATCACATAACCGAGCTTGAAGGCGAACACGCCGCAATTCCAGTAGGCATTGTCTGCAATAAGCCGCTCAGCGATTTCCTCCGTCGGTTTTTCCCGAAAGTGGCTGACCGCAACATACTCCCTGTCAGTCTTGCTTGCCATATCTATACCCGCTGCTGAAGCAGCCTTTTCCGGTATAATATAGCCGTACTTGGACGACGGATAGGTTGGCTTCACGCCAATGAGCGCTATTTCAGCATCTGAGCGGTTCAGCACATCCTCTAACTGCTTTACCGCTTCAAAAAAATGGCTTTCCACATAAGGATCAACGGGCAAAATAGCCACTGCCTCATCCAGACCTACTCCCGCATGGGAATACAAATAGGTGGCGGCAAGCGATATAGCCGCGAACGTATCCCGCCGATCCGGCTCAATAATGAGCGGAACCTCCGGCGAAATTTGAGTCTGCATCATTTCAATCTGGGCCTGGCTCGTAGCAATATAGCTGGAATCGCCCAAGCCATTTTCATTAATTTGCCCCCATACACGCTGCACCATGGAAACCATTTCCCGATTTTCATTTTCCAGCACCTTCAGAAATTGCTTCGATCTCGCATCATTCGATAACGGCCATAGCCGCTTGCCTGAGCCTCCGGACAACAATACCAGCTTCATGATGGATTCCTCCCTTTCTTATATGGAAAGCAGCAGCTTGCGATACTTATTAAGCGATATTTCCTTTCGCAAATGCTCCTCCAAGTAATCTCGGCCACTGAGTCCCAGCTCCTCCAGCTCTACGCCGCCAAGCTCGATCATCGCATTCAGCTTTCGCGCAATCTCCGTATATTGCTGAGGCTCCGCAACGATGCCGCAGCCGCTCTCTTCAATAATCCGGCACGCCTCGCTGCCCTGCTCCAGCACCCCTAAAACCGGCTTGCCAGCGGCCATGACGCCATAAATTTTGCTCGGCACCGACACGCCCTTAATGCCCTTCTGATTCACGACGAGATGCACATCCGCCGCATTAAGCGAATAACGAAGCTGCTCCTTCGGCTGAAAAGGTAAAAAAGCTACGTTCGCCAGTCCCTCCCGCTGCACATAGTCCTGCATCTGCTTCTTAACAGCGCCTTCGCCAATGAAGGCGAAGAGCACATTCGGATAATCGCGAAACCGGCTCGCAAGCTCAACCAAATTTTCCAAGTCATAATAAAGACCTAAATTCCCGGAATACATAATAACGAATTTATTTTGCCAATGATGCTTGCGAAGGAACGCTTGCACCTGAGGATGCTCCTTGGACAGCGGAATAATTTCCTCCTCATTCGTCCAGTTGTTGATGACCGTATTGTCCGTCACCCTCCGGCTGGCAAAACGTTTAAGCAGCGTATCCTGCATATCATAACCAACGGTAATAATATGATCGGCGTATTTGCAATTCAGCGTATCCACCCAGCGCGCCAATCCCAGCACCGCTTTATTGCTCATATAGCCTGCGGCTGCCGCCTGCTCAGGGTTGAAATCCTGAATATTGTAAATATGCTTGGAGCGCTTAAGCGTCTTGCCAATCGTTCCGATGAGTCCGCCCAAAATCGGCGGCTGCGATATCGTATAAATGAAATGAACGTTTTTCTGCTTCAGCAGCTGAATATTGGCATGAAAAAAGTAGGATGCAATATAACGCAGCCTACTTAGCTTGTTTCTTTTATCCACCTTCGGCAGCCGGATGCGGATTATTTGAATATCCTCCAAACGATCATAAACGATGCGGCTTTTGTCTCCCCTTGCCTCCGCTTCCTTCTCGCCCTGCTCGGACTGTGCCGCGATGACCGTAATGTTGAAATCATCCTGCAAATATAAGCAAAGCTCCGTTAGCAGCTGCCCCGTAGAAGCAAAATCAGGATAAAAATAATTGATTACGAATACGATATTAGGCTTCATGCCATGACCTCTTTCACGAATCGGTCTCTTAAATATTGTGCCGGATAACCGGCATGAATTTCATTGGCCGGGATGCTTTTCAGCACCGTGCTTCTAGCTGCCGCAACGGCCATTTCATGCAAGGTGACGCCGGGATAAACGAATACATCGCTTGCCACCCAAGCGCCGTCTTTAATGACAATTGGCCGAACCTCCAGCGAAAAAGCAGGATCATTGATTTTATGACTGCCTGTGCATAAATAAGCATTTTGCGAAATGACGCAGTGGCTGCCCACAACAATTTCATCCAAGCTATAAAACTGGACATGATCACCGATCCAGGAAAAGTCGCCAATGCTGACCTTCCAAGGATATGTGAACTTCGCCGTTGAACGAATTAAGACGTCCTTGCCGATATTCGCGCCAAACAGACGAAGCAGAAGGCTTCGCCACGCGTACATATTGTGCAGGGAGAATCGGAACAGCGTGCCTTGAATGAGCCACCACAGCAAAACATAAGCGCCGCTTCTGCCCCTTGAATAGCCAGCCTGCTCATACTGGTCCAAGCGAATGAGATTTTTCATCCGATGCTTAACAACTCCTCATAAACCGCCGTCGTTCGTTTCACATATTGCTCCCGGGTGAAGGATTGCTGGAGCAGCGAGTAGCCTTCTTCCCCCATCAGCTTGTAATTTTGTTCAAAAATGCTCGTTATCGCCTTTTGAAGCGCCAGCTCATCCTGCGGCGGAACGAGCAGTCCATTCGCCCCATTCAGCATTTCGGGCACGCCGCCAACATCGGTCGCTACGATCGGCAGCGAAGCCGCCATCGCCTCCAGCAGCACCGTTGGAAAAATATCATAGACCGACGGCAGCACGAACAAATCCGCCTGCTGCAGCAAATCGGCAACATCTCTGCGCATGCCGAGGAAATGGACATTGCCTAGCTTGTATTGCTTAGCCATGGCGAGCAAGCCTTGCTTATACTCCTGATCCGTATCAAAGGCAACATCGCCTACGATGACAAAATGAAGGTTTTGCTCGACTTTTTTCCGCTTCATCAGATGCGCCGCCTTGAGCAAATACTCAATGCCTTTCATCGGTGACAGCCTTGCCACCGTAATGACGATGCGGTCTGTCTCGGCTAAGCTCAGCTCCTCGCGCAGCAAGCTGTGAGCCGTTTCACTAGACATGAGGTCCGCAGAGGGCGCCGTCACCTCAATGCCATTATGTATTTTAATCAGCTTCTTTGATGTATGGCCCCCCCACTGAAACATAATTTTGCTGCGTTCGCATAAGACGATAATGCGGTCATTGAACAGATGGTCCAAATAGCCGACAAATTTATAGGCAATCAGCGGCTTCCTTGGCAGCTCATGGACGGTTTGCAGCGTCGGAATACCGAGCATTTTACCGACAATATTGCCGCCAATGACTTCCATTTTATGCGAATGAATGAGCTTAATATGATATTGCTTGACGATTTTTTGCAGCGCCCGCATCGACTTGACCAATTTAACCGTATTGCGAAAATAATAAAGCGCGTCAGTCGGCTTGCCGAAGACGGCGAGGGCTGCGAACAGCACTGTTGCTCCGCTCGCCTCGTATTTTTCCACATAAGGACTCCATTCCGGCAGCACCACATATGGCTTGTATTTCGCTTGATCCAGACCTTGAACCAGTTGCAGCAGCACTGTGTCCACACCGCCAACATGGCTTGCATATGGCTGAATGTACAAAATATTTTCCACTTGCTATCCCTCCGTTGACAAAGCCCGGTTTACGGCTGATGATACCGCTCTGGCATAATAATTCGGATGCATTTTGCGCCACAGCCCAAACTTCAGCTGCCAGCTCGATTGAATATACCGTTTGTTCGCAAACACCCAATCCATTGCCTCCTTTAAGTTGTGCGGATCAAGCGGATCAATAATGAGACCATTTTGCTTATCGACGATAATATCCTTCGTTGCTCCCGCGTATTTGGATGCCACTACAAACGTATTCGTGCTTAACGCCTCGTTGACGACGAGACCCCACACCTCGATTAAGGAAGGGAAAATCAAGCAATCCGCTTCCACCAAATAATCAATCAGCTCATCCTTCTGCTTATAGCCTTCGAAGCTGATCTGCTCCGTTAGCCCATACTGCTCCACGCGTGCCTTGAGCCTCTGCTCATCCGGGCCCGAGCCGACAATCGTCAACTGCCAGGCCGCATCGCTATGGGTTTGCTGAATAGCATCAATAATTTGCGCGAGACCTTTGCGTTCAATCAGCTGTCCGATGAACAGCAGCTTGATCGGCCCCTCATCACTGCGCAGCTTGCTCCGCTTATGCTCTTTATATTTTTTATGAAAAAATCGAATGTCCACCGTATTGTAGCCAATGACGATTTTATCCTTGCTGACGCCGTAATGCTCCAGGCATTCCGCTGACTGTGTACCGTATGTAATAAAGGAATCGGTTAACTTGAAAAACACTCTGCGCACCGTGTTCACCAGTTTATTTTGCACCCGGCTGCTCTCCAGCGTGCTGCCCCACCAAATAATAAATTTTTTTCTAAATAGCTTGCTGTACAGCAGTGCCGACCAATAACCAAGCGAATCGTAGCCTGAGGTGATGACGACATCGGGATTATGCTTCATCAGCCGCATAAAAATGCCGGGATTGAGATGAATGCCCATATCCCATTTTTGAATAAAAGCATGCACGCCCGGCAAACATTTGTACGCATATTCGATTTCGCCATAATCTATATCCCACTTGCGATTCTGCTCCTTCTCCTCCAAATACCAGACCGTCAGGCTCGTATTGTCATCACGTTGCAGCTTATTTAATACGGGTATGCGATATGGCGCAATTGTATTGGTTAGAAGAAGTACCTTGTTCATAGGCTTGCTCCAATCCTTTTTATATTTCATTTAACTTGAGACACTTTTGAAGTCTGGATATGTCTGATTCAATGGTTTCTGTTTTTGCTTGAAAAACCAATATCCGATTAATGCAAAGAAAAGATAAGCCGTTAAATAGGAGGTTCCGCTCATCAGCTCGCCTCTTAGCAGAAAAATTTGAAACGGAGCATAATAAGGCACGCATAATCTCGCAGGTGAAATTTCATTGGATGTAACCGCTCGTTCATAAGCCTTCTGTGCCTTCTGAGTAAAATAACCATACAATATAAATAAAAGCACAACGCCAGGCAAACCAAAGTCAATGTAAAACTCTGCCCATAGCGGACATGATAAATTCGTAAAATCGTATCCGAGGGCATCCGCTACTGTCGTTCCTGAGCCATACGGCTTATCTGCCCAAATAAATCGTGGAACCCAGAAAAGAAAAGCAACTAGTAGCTGCTCCCCGTACGTATGACCAAACAGATCCACATATTTGATGGTGTTAAGCGTCATTTGAAAGGCATCATAATCTCCATCTGTCGCCATATTACTTTGGGTAGTCAGGTTTTGCACAATTTTCTCCGTATCTGTTGTATGCCTGAACATATCTGACTTAGGAAATATAAATAGCAATACACATAAGAGCATAATGACCCATTTGTAAAAGGAGCGCTTCCCCCATGGCAATAATAGAAAGCATAGGGTTAATAACATAGAGCCTATCCAGTATCTAGCTCCCGAGATCGGATTATTGATCATAAAATTAACGATACCAATAAAGAGGATCCATAGCTTTGTTCCTAAGGAAAGCTTTTTTGTTGAATGCTTAAAATAAATAATGCCGAGCACCAGACATACGAATATGGATACCTTCAAAAAACTGGATAACACAAGAAACTCAATTTTCCCGCCAAACTGAGCATTAAACAATTGCCTATTGAGAAACAATGTACTTACGCCGCCAATTTTCAAAATAATAATGGCACATATAAACAGCGCAATTAGCGTGAAAATAATAAATTTTTTCTCGTTTACTTGTATTTTGTCGAGTGCAAGCAAATTTAGTTTGGAGCCTGCATCATCATCGGCTGCTCTATCTCGTCTCTTGTTCAAGCTATTATGAAGAAAACCACCAAGGTCGAAGGAAAGAATACCCGCTATTACAACAAACAACCCAAAGCGAATATCATCACTGGAGTAAACCCCCGACAATGCAAAACGCTCCGTAAGAACTTGTTGGAAGGGCACATACCCCATCCAAATGTATACAAAAATCCAGAAAAAAAGCTCAATTATTTTTCTTGTATCGCTCAGCATAAGCAAGGAAAGCCGTCCAATTGCATAAAACATAATAAACCAGCTTAAGCCCAGGTTAACATAATTAAATGACGCAGCTAGCAATACCGTTTTATAAAGCTCCAGTAAAGGAATTAGAATAGCTGTGTAGCAAAAGAAAATGAAATAAAACCCTACCATATAATCAATTGAAATATTTTTATGCACCGCTAATTTAGGCTCCATAAGCACGTTCCTTTTGCGCAATTAAATTTTTGCAGGTACGCTTATTTTATCAATCGCCTGCCCTTTCTTTACTTTTAGCCTCGCTGCCAGCCTGTATGCAAAAAGTAGATATAACAGTGTTGACATCATAAAGGTCAGTTGATTGCCAGCTGTAATCGAAATGATAAACATTGTAATGACAAATAAGAGGTTAGCAACTACCCCTCTTAAATGAACGAGCTCACCCCATAGATTCATGCTTCTAAAGCAGGAAATAAACAATAAGACTGTGGTGGTGGTCGCTCCTATAATACTGGCGTAAATCAGACCATAAACTTGATAATAGAAAACGCCAGCTATCGCGAGTGGCAAATAAATACCTAACTGAACATAAGAAGTAATGGTTACTACCCGCGGCTTACCTATGGCACGCAAGGCAACAACAAAAACGTTCATAATACCAGCAATACTTGCGTTAAGCAGCATTAGTCCAAGCAGCGGACTTAACTCTATCCATTCATTGCCTAATAATAAAACAATAAATGTTTCTGCGTTGAATAACACATAGCCCGAAGTAACCATTGAAAACGAGAAAATAATCAGCAGCATTTGCATAAACTGCACCTTCAGCTGACTATGATCCTCCCGATTAAGCTTGGAAAGCACCGGAAAAAAATATTGCCCGAGCGCATAAGACGCATCGCTGATGCTCATTTGGCTGAGCTTCTGCGACGTCTGATATAGTCCGAGCACGGTCGTTCCCAGAAAGCGGGAGGCGATCACCTTATCCAATTGATAAAGCACAAGTGTAGAAATGCTGTTTGCCCAAATCCATTTGCCATATTTGCGAATATCGGCAATGCTGCCCATATCGCGGCTCAGCCTCGGCTTATCCTTGAACCAGATGAAGGAGGCCGTGCAGCGGAATAGCTGAGCGATAAGCTGACCGGCAATAACGCCGATTGGCGAATTCATCACAACGACAAGCATGACGGATAAGCTTAAATCGAGCATAATCGTAATCAGCTGCAAAATGCCCGTTGAGCGAAAATCCTTATGACGCATTCGTTCATACCATTTAATGCTGACCGCATTGGTCGCGAGTGGAACGCCCGCAGCTAGCAGCAGCAAGGACGTCGCCCGCCCCTCCCCGAACAGCTGCGCAATATAAGGCGCGGTTACGAGCAGGACAAGGCTGATGCCTACGCCTCTGGCCAGCATCATCGTCCAAAGCGCATTTTTCTGCTGATGGCTTAAATCCTCTTTCCGCTGAATAATCCCTTCCATAACGCCAAGCTGTGTAAGCAGCTCAATAATGGACAGGCTTACAAGCGCTATGCTGACTAGACCCATCTCAGCTGGACCAAGCATGCGGGCAATAAGGAGAAACTTGACGCCCGTCAGCACCTTTGTCACGAGCTGCTGGACAATGACCCAGAATGGGTGGTCCTTCGCTTGCACAATTTGCTTAATTTTGCCCATAAGCCTACCCATTCCTACTCATCATAATGTCTTCCTTCATTTGCTCGTGATAATGTGCGAAGCCGGAAATTTGGCTGGAAATGATTTTGCCCAGCACTTTAATTTTCGTCTCCAATGGCAGAAAACGGTACATATAAGCCGAAATGCGATTATTTTCTTCCGTGAACAAAATATCTTGTGCGAAATTTCCCCATTTATCCGCCGGCATTAAATTAACAACCATGCCGCCAAGCGCCGAGGGCAGCAGCATATTGGAGCCATGCACCCCGATAATAACCGCGCTGGAGGCATAAATCTCACAAGCCATCAGCTCCGCCTCCAGATTGAATTTGCTTACACGGCAATCATCAATCCACTCGGGAAAAGCGAAGGAGCGTCCGAGGCCGACTACGCTGAACTTAATGTCCTTCTCCTGCTTTCTAATTTTGCTAAAAAGCTTGACGATCTTGTTGCGCTGCGACCAAATAATCGGCTTAAGCAGCATCCGCAGCAGCTTATAGCGCTTTGCCGCTTTAATCAAATAAGGATTATCGAGCCATACCCGATCCTCCCGCCAAATAAACGTAATCCGCGTCGGCCCAGGCTGGGGCTCCTCCATCTGGAAGGGACGCTTTTTCGTAAAATGCTCAATATTGAATCGGCTCGGATGCGAATAGGCTCTGCTGACGAAAACCTGCTCAAAGCGCTCGCATTGTGCTGAAATTTGCTCATCCAGTTGCGGATAGAAGCGCTGCGCCTTAGAGAGCGGCACATTGACCGTCCATACCTCGGCCGCATAATCCGGCACCATCCATTTCATAAACGACTGCACGAGGACGATAATGCCAATATCCGGGTTTTCCGTACGCTCGCGTTCAGCGTTCAGCAGCTTGAGCAGGGAGTGACCGTAAAGAAAGTCGATGCAGTTAATGATCACCACTTCGCGGCAGGTCTCGCGTATTTCTACCTCAAGCCTGACCTGCTCATCAGCAGTTGGATGCTGGAGACTATGAAGCAGCGGATTCCCGAGCCAGCCTTTGGATTCCTCATGACCGCTAAGCGTGTAAGACGCCCGGTCAATCAAATACGGATAAGTCGTTGCATGCCCGACCTTTAAATCCTCCACGTATTCGCCGCCGCAGGCTGGGCAGCACGCTTCCACGCATACGTGAATGCCCTGCCACAGCACTCGTTCATTAGCAAGAACAACGCCGCAGTGCCGGCATATGCCTTCATGCTCGATTACCGGTTTAATTTTAATCATCGCTCACTCCAGCTTTCTTCAAAAATAAAGAGCGGCACAATGGCTCTGCCGCCCTGTTCTGCTTTTTATTACACGCCTGCCCCTGCTGCGCCAATCAAGCTGTTGTTGTAGGCTGTTTCAGCACGAACCCGTTTCAAATCCGCATCGACCATCATATGAATCAGCTGCTGAAATCCAACCTCCAGCTCCCAGCCAAGCTTTTCTTTCGCCTTCGTGCAGTCACCAAGCAGCAAATCCACTTCTGCAGGACGTACAAATTCAGGATCAATAACGACATATTTATTATAATCAAGACCAACATAGGAGAATGCAACCTCCAGCAGCTCGCGAACCGTATGCATTTCACCCGTCGATATGACGAAATCATCCGCTTCATCCTGCTGGAGCATCAGCCACATCGCTTTAATATAATCGCCTGCGAAGCCCCAATCGCGCAGTGCATCCAAATTGCCCATGCGCAGCTCATTTTGCACACCAAGCTTAATGCGGGCAACGGCGTCCGTTACTTTGCGCGTTACGAACTCAAGGCCGCGCCGAGGTGATTCATGGTTGAACAATATGCCTGAGCAAGCGAACATATTAAAGCTTTCGCGGTAGTTGACCGTAATCCAGTGACCGTATACTTTGGCTACGCCGTATGGACTGCGTGGGTAAAAGGGCGTCGTTTCCTTTTGCGGCGTCTCCTGCACCTTGCCATACATTTCGCTGCTGGATGCCTGATAGAAACGCGCCTCCGGCTTAACGATGCGAACGGCTTCCAGCATATTCGTGACGGCAAGCGCCGTGAGCTGCGCGGTAGCCAGCGGCTGTGGCCAGGAAGCGGCCACGAACGATTGCGCCGCCAAATTATATACTTCATCCGGATCGGAAATGCGTACCGCTTCGATTAAAGAAGCAAGGTCCGTCAAATCGCCGGAAATCCATTCAATCTGATTTTTAATGTGAGCGACATTCTCATAGTTGGGTGTGCTCGTTCTTCTTCTCATGCCATACACCTTATAGCCTTTTTCCAGCAAAAACTCTGCCAAATAGGAACCGTCCTGCCCGGTTACACCCGTTACTAGCGCTCTCTTCATTTTCATTCCTCCAAGGGATTATTGTATGAATGCTGTTTAAAAAATGATGAAAAAGAAGCTGCGCTGCATGAAAGGATGGGCTGACGCTTCTCCAGCCCCATCCCTTCATTTCGCTGCGCTTTTTTTCATGAAACTTTTTACCGCATTAATGGTTGACCAGGGCTTCCTCCTGATACGCGGTGTACACCGCGCGCAGTCCTTCTTCAAGCGTAATGCTGGATTTCCAGCCGAGCCCGTTCAGCTTTGATACATCGACCAGCTTACGCGGCGTTCCGTCAGCGACGGTAGTGTTGAATGTAATTTCTCCTTCATAGCCCACAATTGAACCGATTAGCTCTGCGAGCTCTTTAATTGAAATATCTTCGCCTACGCCAATATTGACGATGTCATTGCCTTCATAATGGCGCATTAAGTAGATGCAGGCATCCGCCAAATCATCGGAGTGCAAAAACTCACGCTTTGGATTGCCGGAGCCCCATACCTCCACGGATGGCTGACCGGATTCTTTAGCTTCATGAAATTTACGAATAAGAGCGGGCAGCACATGCGAAGTTTTTAGATCGAAGTTGTCATTTGGCCCATAGAGGTTAGTTGGCATAGCGGAAATATATGTTGTCCCGTATTGACGGTTATACGACTGGCACATTTGGATGCCCGCGATTTTGGCAATCGCATAAGGTGCATTCGTTGGCTCCAGCTCGCCTGTCAGCAAATATTCCTCTTTCAGCGGCTGCGGAGCAAATTTAGGATAAATGCAGGTTGAGCCCAGAAATAATAGCTTGCCAACATGCGTCTGATAAGCGGCATCTATAACATTCGTCTGAATGAGCAAATTATCGCGGATAAAGTCGGCTGGGTAATCGTTGTTTGCCACGATGCCGCCTACTTTGGCCGCAGCGAGAAACACATAATCGAAGGCTTCTTGCTCAAAAAAAGCAAGCACCTCATCCTTTTTACGCAAATCCAGCTCAGCGCTAGTGCGATATACAAGATTTTGATAGCCTTGCTCTTGAAGGGCTCTGACGATAGCTGATCCAACAAGCCCCCGGTGTCCCGCCACATATATTTTAGCTCCAATTTCCATCCCTTTTTCCTCTCCCTTTTAGCGGGTGGTGCTTTTTAGACCTTGTATTCTTGAAATGGAGGTTGAAAAAGACGAAGCGGAATGAAAAGCCTGGACTGGAGAAGCGACAGCGGTCGTTTTTAACCCACAATTTCTACCGCAAAGCGGTTTAATGGAGGAAATTGGGGGTTAATGGCGATCGGAAGCCAGGCTTTTCATGCAGCGAAGCTTCTTTTTCATGCTTCCTTTCCACAATAAAGGTTTATAAGCCCCGCCCCTAATATGCATCCTTTGAGCCAAACATTACCTTAACGGTCAGCAAAATAATTTTGATATCAAAAATAATACTTCTTTGCTCAATATATTGGAGATCAAGCTCCACCATTTCATGAAAATTCAGCTCATTGCGACCGCTCACCTGCCATAGGCCCGTGCAGCCAGGCGTTACGCGCAGTCGCAGCTTGTCATAGCTGCTGTAGGTTTCCACTTCCCGGGGCACCGGTGGACGGGGACCGACGAGCGACATATCGCCGAGCAGCACGTTCCAAAACTGCGGCAGCTCATCAATGCTCGTTTTTCGTATAAAACGGCCAATCTTTGTAATACGCGGGTCTTCCTTCATTTTGAACATGGCGCCCTCTACTTCATTTTTGCTAAGCAAATCCTCCAGCATATCCTCGGCATTGGAAACCATGGAGCGGAATTTGTACATTTTAAACGTCCGTTCATTACGTCCAACCCTCGTCTGGTAAAAGAAGATTTTGCCGCGCGGGTCCTCCAGCTTGATGAGAACAGCCACGAGAATAAAAATCGGCGATAAAATCACAATGCCTGCAGCTGCCCCGATAATATCCACTGCCCGCTTTGCCATTAAATAGAGACGTAGCGACTTTCTTTTCTCAAAGCTTGCATTAAAACCGCCTTCCAATACAGCCCTGGCATCATTGCGCTGCGGGGATGGGGGCATTCGAAATCACCTCAATTAAATAGTAGAATAACGATTCTAATAGTTGGAATAACAGCAGGTGTGCTGCGCTAGTTTGCTTTAATTAACTGCTCTCTGACTAAAATATCCTCAAGGACAGCTAACAATTGGCCCCGAAGCTCTTGATTTTGCAAGGCGAAATCGAGCGTCGTTTTAATAAAGCCGAGCTTTTCACCGACATCGTACCGAATGCCTTCAAAATCATATGCGAATACGCCCTGATGCTCATTCAGCTTCTGAATCGCGTCGGTGAGCTGAATTTCGCCGCTGACGCCCTCTTCCTGCTTTTCCAGAAAGCCGAATATTTCAGGGGTTAATATGTATCTCCCCATAATTGCCAAGTTTGATGGCGCCAGACCCTTCGCCGGCTTTTCTACAAAATGATTCACCTCATAGAGCCGATCGAATTTTTCAAAAATATCCACGATACCGTAACGATTCGTCTGGTCATCCGCTACCGTCTGAACGCCTATCACCGATTTTTGCGTCTTTTCATATTGCTCAATCAGCTGCTTCACGCAGGGCACTTCCGCCTGAACGATATCATCGCCAAGCAGCACCGCAAACGGCTCATTGCCGATAAAATTGCGTGCGCACCATACAGCGTGGCCCAGACCCTTCGCTTCCTTCTGCCGGATATAATGAATATCCACATTGGAGGGGCGTCTGACTTCATCCAGCAGCTCGAATTTCCCTTTGCTGAACAGATTGTTCTCCAGCTCGAAGGCATGGTCAAAATGGTCTTCAATCGCCCGCTTGCCCTTGCCCGTTACAATAATGATGTCTTCAATGCCTGAAGCCACCGCTTCCTCGACGATATACTGAATCGTTGGCTTATCTACGATAGGCAGCATTTCCTTCGGCATCGCTTTTGTCGCTGGCAAGAAACGTGTTCCAAGTCCGGCAGCAGGTATAATTGCTTTTTTGACCTTCTTCATCATCCATCACCCTATCCTTATTATTCTTTATCTATGGATGCGATTCTTAGAAGCAAGCTGAAGCAGATACATTCTTACATTTTTAAAAATGCTAGTTATTGCCTTTTACTTAAAGCAAAAGGAAATAACTATTATTTTTAACAGGGCATTTAACCCTTCCTCACATCACACCCTTGACAATCATGTCTAAGGTCGCTTAACCCACAGCGTGACCGAGTGCCTATCCTGATAAAGGTGTTATAGGCATGACCTGAGCCTGGCGGCTCTATCATTCGATTCTTTTTTCTAAAAATCAAGCTATGGCAGACCGCTTAAGATTTAGCTGTTTCATAATATTGCAGTTGGATATCCTCGCTGTCCTTCGGATTGATTTTATTCATAACGACTCCGACGATTTGCGCCTGAACGCGGTCCAAATTCGCCT
This sequence comes from Paenibacillus sp. KS-LC4, assembly GCF_036894955.1. Classification (NCBI taxonomy): domain Bacteria; kingdom Bacillati; phylum Bacillota; class Bacilli; order Caryophanales; family Paenibacillaceae; genus Paenibacillus; species Paenibacillus sp. KS-LC4. Next base: position 4,810,898 of record NZ_CP145905.1, read on the forward strand.
TCATCTTTTTGACCATTTCCTTCTTCACCTTGCCTGCCAGCACAACCAGCACGACGCCATCGCAAAACGCGCTTACGATAAGAGCATCGGTTACTGCGAGCACGGGCGGGGTATCAAACAAAATAACGTCATAATGCTCTTTCCACTCCTGCACGAGCGACTTCATCTTATTAGAGCCCAGCATCTCGGAGGGGTTCGGAGGAATGGGGCCGGAGGTAATGACCGATAAATGCTCGACCATCGTATCCATGACCGCCTCCTGCCACGAAAATTGATTGGATATAGCGCTGCTGAGACCGATGCGATTCGGCTTGTCAAACACTTGATGCAAGGATGGCTTTCGCATATCGGCATCAACCAGCAGCACCTTGCGTTCCTCTTGGGCAATCGTGACCGCCAAATTGGTAATCGTCGTCGTCTTGCCTTCATCCGGCTGTGAGGAGGCGATCATTAAAATTTGCTTCGGCGTATCAATCTCGGCATATTGGATGTTGGTGCGAAGCGTTCGGTAAACTTCCGATATAGGAGAATTAGGGTTCGTTAACGCTACTAAATTCGTCTCACTGGTTAATCGTCGCATGCTTCCCTTCACCTACCCCTTGGTTATTCAATACACGCTTGCGGGAAGGACGAACATCTTCCTTCGTCATCTTAGGTACAGAGGCAATGACCGGAATACCCAGCACCGCTTCAACCTCGGACTCCATCTTAAACGTGTCATCTAAATACTCAATCAGAAACACAAGTCCAATCGCCAGCATAAGCGCTGCAACAAAGCTAACCAGAATGACGAAAATGGGATTGTTGTTTATGGGATACGCAGCGGAAGCTTCATTCGCTTTATCCAGAACTGTAACGTTGTCGACCTTCATAATGAGGGGAATTTGTTCCTTGAAGACGGTGGATACGGCATTGACCATTTTTGCGGCACGTGCATACGATTGATCTCGGATCAATATATCCATGACCTGTGAATTTTCAGCAGAGGAGACGGATATTCGTCCAGCAAGCTGTGCCGGTGTAATATTCAGCTCGGGATAACGCTCACTCACCTGACTAAGTATTGTCTCTGATTTTATAATGACCTTGTAAGAATTTATCATCATAATATTCGTTTGCAGCGTTCCTATGCTTGGGGAATACTGACCGTCAGGCAGGGCAGTTTGATTGACGAGCAGCCGGGCATGAGCTTGATAGATCGGAGTTGTAAAAAAGAAGCTTTTTACCGCTGCTGCCACACAGGCGATAAGCACAATGACCGCAACCAGCCCTATTTTTTTTCGGACGATTTTCATATATTGTTTCAACTCCACTGTTATCCCTCCACAGGCTATCCGTATTTCTATGTCTATTTGAAAAAGCTGAAACCTGTCTCATAGTGTCGAGCTATCTCAGCAGCTGACATCATGACGTCACTCATCCACCCTTTCATTCTGTTATTCTTTTTTGAAATATTAGAAAAGGATATGGTTCTCCATCCTTTCTCTATATTTCTACGCGAAACGTTAGCCTTGCCGCTTTGTTGTTTGATACATTATGTATTTTTACAACCCTAACTTTACGATACAATACGTATCATGTCAATAGCTTTTTCACAAGTTTTCATAAAAATGCGTCAGAATGTAACTGAAAGCGCACTCCAAAAAAAGAGAGCGTTTCCACCGAAAAACACCGTATTCTCTAGGGAAAATGGGATCTTTTTATTTTAAAAATTAATTTATATGTGGAACATATACGTTTATTCTTAGAGGAAATGCGAGGAACAGCTTAACGTGCAGCAAGGTAGATTTATAGATAAAATTCGATACATTTTGTATGAAAATTCGAATAGAGGGTCAGAGAAGGCTTATAAATATCCATAGCAAAAACAAGGCATGGAAACGAATAACGTTCCATCCCCTGCTTGCTGCCCTAACTATGGCAAACGCTGCGGCAGACCGCTTAAAAAAAGTCCATCAAAAACGTCTTATGCTGCGGTATCCGGCGTTCGAGCAATGCAGCAGCCTCCGCATCGCCGGTCATCCGCCCCGCTTCTGCAAGCCAGGAGGCTTTACGGCCACCAAGCAGCAGCGCTGACAAGGTCTGGATATCCAAGGCAAGCTGAGGCGCAGCAGGCGCTTGCTGTTTATTCGACTGTGCTTCTTCTGTCCTCGTCAAACATGCCGCCCCATCTGCATGGAATACTAATCGGAATTGGCCGTTGTTCCACTCGGCGTGTGCATCTGTAAGCACAAGCTCTAACGCCTCCTCCTGATTACCGGAAGCAAAAGGATACTGGCTCACGAAAGCTTCCGCATCTACAATCCGCGTCATAAAATAAGACTGCAGCTCCTGCTTGATTCTCGGGTCTGGCAGCAGGAAGGGCAGTGGATCATCATTTGCCACTGTCACAGTCACTTCATCCAGCATGGAGTCATGGTTGCTAATGAAGGTCCAAATGGCGGTGCGAGCCTCCTCTGTTGGCACAGCCAGCTCGTGAATCGTCATTTTACGGTTTTCAATTTGGTAGCTCACATAGCCTGCCGCCTCATCATCCGCATTATAATACACTGCTGTGTGGCCAGGCTTGCTGAGTATCCGCTGAGCCCACCACTCGGAGGTTCTAACAAGCGTTCCCGTATACCGCGATACAAACTTGGCATATACCTCATTCAGCAGCGCACTATCCACCTCTGACAGCCGCTCGATTCGGCCGCTTGTCGCTTTACGCAGAGGAAGCTGGCCCGCTGCAAGCGTATACGCCTTGCGCTCCACCGTCATCTCCCAGCCGAATTTCCGATAGAAGGCAAACGCAAACGGATGAAGCATGCTTACCGTCTGCCCTGCCCCCTTCATTAACTCAAGCGACCGCTTTAATAACTCGCTTACACAGCCAAGTCTTCTTGCCTCCGGCCATGTCGCGACGCCGGCAAGCCCGCCCATAGCAAATCGCTTGCCCTGCACCCAAATTTCGAGCGGCAGCAAAGTAAGCGCTGAGAGAAGCTCTCCCTGCTCATCGAATGCGCCAAGCTCATGCTCCGGGCGGAACCTTTGCTCATTCTGCTCCCGCTGGCTTGGTGTAAGCTTAAATTGAAAGGCATATTCGGACAGCTTCAATCTTTCCTCAAAATGTTTGGCTTCCAGCGCTCTGATCTCCATCTCCAATAGCCTCCTTGATTTCGCTTCTTTCTCTAGTCGCTCAGCTTGCAAGCGTTACCTTAGCCCATCTGCTTCTATCATACATTAGGGAGCGGCCTAGCGGCAAAAGAAAAGCCGCCAGGCCATGAGCCATGACCGGCGGCTTGAAGCAATGAAAGAACAGCGAAGGCAGCAGCGAGCCCTAAATCGTCGCTATATGTGCGCCAAGCGCAGCTATCTTCTGAAATGCCAATTTCTATTGTGGAAAAAATAATTTAATTTCGCGAGCAGCGCTTTCATCTGAGTCTGAACCATGTACGATGTTGCTTTCAACGGATAACGCATAATCGCCGCGAATCGATCCGGGCTGAGCTTCCTTCGGATTCGTTTTGCCAATGATGTTTCTTGCATTTTGCACCGCATCAGGCCCCTCCAAAATCATTGCAAACACTTTGCCGGAAGTAATAAAATCTACCAATTCACCGAAAAATGCTTTTTCCACATGCTCCACATAATGCTGCTTGGCAAGTGCTACATCTACATTCATCAGCTTGGCTTGTACGAGCTCAAACCCTTTTTCCTCAAATCTTGCTACGATATTGCCAATAAGGCCGCGTTTAACCCCATCCGGTTTCACCATTACAAAAGTACGACTCATACGCTAACTTCCTCTCTTTTATTCTAAACTGTTATTATCCATTTCATTTCCTGTCAAATCTAATGCTAGATTACGGACGGCAAGGATCAATTATAGAATAATCAGACTCTTCAAACATTTCATCGAAAGCCTCAATTCCATTTTCCAAAATAATCGCCGCTTCTTTTTCGGTAATCGGAACTGCCCATAAGAGCGGAAAAACCTCATTGCCCACCCTCAGCTCCTCCAAGCTTTCGCTTTCGCCGCGCAGCTCATCAATCAACAAAGCTTTTGCATTCCAGCTGCCTGGCGCCAAAGCACTTGAGCCCATGACGAGAGGAACAGACGAGTTGGAACCCTGTTCGATATGGTGAGCCATTAAATCGGCAAAATAATGAAAGATCCGTTCTTGCTTCTCTCCGCCCAAATCAGCAGGCAGCGCCAGCATCCATTCAGAGGCTACGGGTTGCCCTGACTTGTGAAGCGTATTGGACAAGCCAATAGTCACAAATCTTGAAACGCCTCCCCGATCGGGAAAAAGGTACATTTCAATATAGACGCCGCTCTCCGTCTTTGACATCATTACCCGATATTCCGGCATGCCCCACTGTGCCATATACGCACCAAGCAAAATGCTTCTGCGAACATCGAAGGTAAACCTCTCATTTTCATTAACAAATTCAATTTTCATAAAAGCACCTATCGCAGCAGCGGCTTGTTCGGCAAGTAATGGAGCGATTTCACGTATCGAATCGTGCGGGTTTTGGCCCGCATAACGATTGAATGTGTCTCAGCCCGCTGATCGGGCAAATAACGCACACCACCCATAAACTCACCTGGCGTAACGCCAGTCGCAGCGAAAATCACATCATCCGTGCCGACCATATCGTTGATATACAAAATTTTGCGAGGGTCGGACAGCCCCATAGAAATGCAGCGCTCGTACTGCTCTTCATTTTCCGGCATGAGGCGTCCTTGAATTTCTCCGCCTAGACATTTAAGTGCAGCAGCTGCCAGCACACCTTCAGGCGCGCCGCCAGAGCCTACATACAGATCAATGCCCGCTTCTGGGAAGGAGGGTGCCATCGCGCCCGCTACGTCTCCATCTGACAGAAACTTGATGCGGACACCTGCTTTGCGAAGCTCGAGAATGGTCTCTGCATGACGCTCTCGATCGAGAATCATGACGGTCAGATCAGATACTGGCTTATCAAGGGCGAGGGCCGCTTTTTCAAGTGTTGTCACAATCGGGTCGCGCAGCGACAGCTTACCAGCAAGTGCAGGGCCCACTGCAAGCTTCTCCATATACATGTCAGGGGCATGCAGCAATTGGCCTTTCGGCGCTACAGCAAGGACAGCCATCGCATTATTTAGTCCCTTGGCAACGATCTCTGTACCTTCAAGCGGGTCTACTGCCACGTCAACCTCGGGGCCATTCATGCTTCCAACCTGCTCTCCGATATACAGCATCGGCGCCTCATCCATCTCACCTTCGCCAATTACAACGGTTCCACGAATGGAAACGGTGTCGAACATGCTACGCATCGCTTCCGTTGCCGCACCGTCTGCGCTATGCTTGTCGCCGCGTCCCATCCATGGAGAAGCCGCAAGTGCGGCAAGCTCCGTTACTCGTATAAGCTCCAAAGATAATTCGCGTTCCAGCATCTGTTATCTCCCTCTCCTTCGTATTGCCAACTTTTCGCCATCTATACCTATTCGTCATCTATACCTTTTCGTTCAGCAATTCTAGCTGTTCATCATTTCTATAATAATGCCAGCCGTTTCCTCAATCGCCCGGCTCGTCACATCAATGACCGGACAGCCAAGCTCCTCCATAACGCGTGAAGCATGATTAAGCTCCTCCATGATGCGTTCCATGGAAGCGTATTGGGCCGAGCCCGGCAAGCCCAGCGTCTTTAGACGCTCGGACCTTATGTGCAGCAGCTGCTCCGGCTGCATCGTCAAGCCAACAATAAGCCGGCCTGGCATGGGGTACAGCTCGGTTGGCGGCTTTACCTCCGGCATCAATGGCAAATTCGCCGCTTTAATGCCTTTGTGGGACAAGAACACGCTAAGCGGCGTCTTCGACGTCCGCGATGCGCCAATCAGCACCACTTGGGCCTGCATAAAGCCTCGTGCATCCTTTCCATCATCATATTTAACCGCGAACTCAATCGCTTCCATTCGGCGATAATATTCATCATCCATCGAATGGAGCAAGCCGGGCTTGCGTTTTGGAAAGCTGCCAAAGGTATCCACGTAGGCTTGCATCATCGGACCCATCACATCGACTGCGCGAACACCCCAGCGTAAAGCCTCTTGCTTCATAAGCTCGCGCAATTCCGGCTGGACGAGTGTATAGCTGATGAAGCCGCCAGTGCGTGCTGCTTCGGCAACAAGCTGAATAACCTCGTCCTCCTTCTTCATGTGGCCATAACGCTTAATTTTGACATGCTCCGAAGAAAACTGCCGCAGCGTCGCTTTCGCCACTGCCTCAGCTGTTTCGCCTACGGCATCGGAGCACACGTATATGATTTCTTCTGTCATAAACCTTGTTCCCCCAGTTCCTCTGCTGCTGCGATGTCCGACATCAGACGGATTATATTGGATTTGGACACCCAACCGGTAACCTCGGGACCTTGACCGGACTCGTCCACCGACGTAATAACCGGCAAACAGTCCACTTGATGTAAAATCATTTTGCGAATCGCATCCGCCACCGAATCTTCGCTGGAAAGCGTCACGATATTCGGAAAGCGCGTCATGACCATGCTTACAGGAATGGATGCAGCTCCCGCATTGCCTAGCGTAATTTTCAGCAAGTCCTTGGGCGTTACGATGCCGACAAATTTTTTATCTTCATTAACAATGAGCAGCGTATCCGCATTTTCGGTAAACAAGGTGATGACCGCATCATGAACGGATAGCGTATCCGGTATGTTCACGGGCACGCCTTGTATTTCGGCAACCTTCATATGATCAAAGCGCTGCCTCGTTTCCGAGCTGTCAGTGCCGCGGTAAGCATTGCCTAGGAAATAACCGACTTTAGGCTTGGCATCAAGAAGCCCCAGCATCACGAGCAGCGAAAAATCCGAGCGCAGAGTAGGACGGCTCACGCCAATATAATCTGCAAGTTGCTCTCCGGTAACAGGCGCATGCTTCTTTACCAGCTCAATAAGCTCTAACTGCCTGGATGATAGCTGTATGACCGTTCTCTCCCCCTCTCGACCGTATCTATCTATAAGATAGTCATCATATTAAATGGTCTTTATCCGCAATTAATATAACACATATAAATATAATGCACAATATATAAGACGGCATAATGCTATTAGTGTTTCTGATAAAGGATGAAAGAGAAGTATATAATGCTCATTAATCCTCTTTTTCGAAAAATGACCTGCTGTTTGCTCGCTCCATCTTGCTGTTGAAATATGTATAAAAAAACGCAGGCTACCGAAAAATATCGGCAGCCTGCATCATTTATTCCTCCGTCATCTCCAAAAACAGCTTCACATCGGCAGTCGTCAAAGCGACCGCTTCACGCCAGAAATCCGGCTCCTCCAGGTTGACGCCCAAATGCTTCTGCGCCAAATCCTCAACCGTCATGCGGCCGGTATCTTGCAGCAGCGCCACGTAGCGATCCGCAAAGGCTGCCCCTTCCTTCACTGCCCGTGCGTAAATACCTGCACTGAACAAGTAGCCGAACGTATACGGGAAGTTGTAGAAAGGCACATCCGTGAAGTAGAAATGCAGCTTCGATGCCCAGAACAGTGGATGCACCTGTCCAAATGCGCCGCAGAATGCTTCACGCTGCGCTTCCTCCATCAGCTTGTTCAGCTCTTCCACAGTCAGCATGCCTTCGGCACGGCGCTCATAGAAGCGCGTCTCGAATAAAAACCGCGCATGGATATCCATGAAAAAGGACACCGCACTGCTCAATTTTTCTTCCAGCAGAGCGATTTTCTCATCCTTGCCCACAGCAGCCTTTAGCGCGGAATCCGATACGATCAGCTCTGCGAACGTTGAAGCTGTTTCTGCCACATTCATCGCATATTCCTGCGAGTAGGCTGGCAAGTCATTCATAACATGCTGATGATAAGCATGCCCCAGCTCATGCGCAAGTGTCGACACATTCGAGGCAGTACCCGAATACGTCATAAAGATTCTTGTCTCTTTGCTTTTCGGCAATGATGTACAGAAGCCGCCCGGACGCTTGCCTGGACGATCCTCAACCTCGATCCATTGGTCAACAAAGGCTTTTTCCGAAAAAGCGGCCAGCTCGGGGCTGAACTTCGCAAACTGCTCTAAAATTTGCGCCGCGCCCTCATCATAGCTGACAACCTTCTCCGCCGTACCGATGGACGCATACATGTCGTGCCAATCCATTTGCTCGACACCGAGCAGCTTTGCCTTGCGCTGCATATATTTAACCAGCTCCGGCTTGCCCTCATTGATCGCCGACCACATGGCCCCGATCGTCTTCTCGCTCATCCGGTTCATTTGCAGCGGCTCCTTGAGCGCCGACTCCCAGCCACGCTTGCCATACAATTTCAGGCGGAAGCCCGAAATTCGGTTCAAGGCGTCTGCGCACAGATCAGCCTGCTCGCCCCATTCCCGTTCCCACTCGGCAAAAGCCGCCTGCCGCACTGTACGATCGCTAGCTGAAAGCTTATTAAACATCTGTCCTGCCGAAAGCTCGCGCTTCACGCCATCTGCATCGACATCATTAAATTTCGCCCGCGAAACGACGAGATTGTACAAATCTCCCCAGCCATGATAGCCGTCTACCGCCATATCCTCGATTAAAGACTCCAGCTCCGGAGACAGCTTCTCCTTGGCCTGCTCGCGGCGCTCCGTCAAGCTGAATGCAATCTCAGCTGCTGCCCCTTCGCTGATCCACGCTGCCCAGCTGGCATCGTCCACATTCCGCAGCACATTGTCGTAGCGCGTCAGCGCGCCCTGGAAAGCCGCATTCAATGTTTTAATGCGATCATTCAGAGCCGTTGCCGCCTTATCCTTCATATTTTGCGCGGTCAAGCAAGCTACGAATGAATCCGACTGGCGCATCCGCAGCAAAACTGACTGCACGAGCTCCGTCACCTTGTTTAAATATGCAGCTCCCTCCTGCGGTGCTGCAAGCAGCTCCTCAAGCTCAGACAGCTCCTCCTGCACCGCAGCCAGCTCCGCTGCAAAAGCCTCCGAGCCTGCTCCTCCTGCATAAATAGAATCCAAATTCCATGTTAATGAATAATGCCCAACTGACATTCGCCTATCTCCTCTCCTTGCCTTGCCTTGCCCAATCATTTTTAATAAAAAATCTACCAAGGTGAAACGGCTGTCGCCGCCCTTCTGTGGCAAAACTGTCGCCTCGCGATGAAATATAAGCCTATTTATAGATGTGGAACTTACAATTGCTTATATTTCTCTAAAAAGCACCCGCAAGCTTCGCTTTTCATTTGCGCATTCTCCATAGGCGGTGTATAACTTAATTATATACAGATTGGAGGATTTCTACCATGTCCCAGCCTTTACAAATTTCAGCGGATACCGCAATCAAGCTGTCCAAGCAGCTCGGCATACCGATTGAACACTTAATGCATATGCCAAAGCACATTTTACTGCAAAAGCTCGGGGAGCTCGCCAAAGCCGAAGCCCAAGGGAGTGCGGCCACTGCAAACCCATCTGAGGATGAAGCTTCAGGAGACAAGCCTGTATGATTCCGTTTGAGAACACCTGGCCCTACGACATCATTATGAGCGACATCTATGTACATGCTTGTCCGTTTTGCCAGACCAGCAATGTGTTACTCCCGATTCGTCCCAAGGAAATTCCGCTCATTCAGCAAGGCAAAAAAAAGCTGCTGGTCTTTCCCTGCTGTCACAGCCGAATAACGATCATTGATGTAGATGGCGACTATTTGCTGGCAACTGAGCGCTTGCGCAAGCTCGGCAGCTAAGCAGGCAGCGCAGACAAGCCTTTTTTGAAAAATAGAGCGCCTGTCCCTTGTCTAAAGCCTCCTGCTCCCGTTCAACTAAATCAGGCCAGCAGGCAGCTGCCCGCTGGCCTCACAGCACAAAAAAAGAAGCTTCCGCACCCGCTGCTTACAGCGTAAATGCGAAAGCTTCTATATTTGTACCAGTCTGCTTCATGCCTAATTCGTATTAAGCAGATGTCAGTTCGCCATGCAGCTCTTGCTCCAGCATTTTGCTCGTTTCGAGCTCCTCGCGAATGAGCTGCCATTGCTCGCGGCTTGCCCGTATCATCGCAGCATCCATAATACGCTTGTCATTCACGATGCGCGAGAACCAGCGCACAGCCTCAGCACGTTCGCCGATGCGTCTGTTCAGCTCACCAATCAAATACATCAGCTTGGCGCCATTAAGCTCCGCGCCTTCCCCTTCAAAAACTCTTAAATAAGCTTGCAGCGCAAATCTTAAAAACCGCTGCTCTTCGGCGTGGTTGCTTTCATAGCGGTACAACCATGCAATGTGATGCAAAATGCCAGCGATAACACGCTGGGACTCCCCCACCGATTGGGCCGACAACAGCGCCAGCTTGTATGCAGCCATAGCCTCTTGAAGTGTACGCTCGCCGCTAAATTCACGTACAGCCCAGCGCGAGCCGATATTTTCATAATAGCTCATCTTCTGTTTATCGCTCAGCCGTTCGGTGCCATTCTCCGTTGACGCATAGCCACATGTTGGGCATACGCGAACGACATAATAATCGGGATTAATATCCGCTTTATAATATCCGCAGAAGTCTGTGTCTGACTTCACCGCTCTCTTAAAACTAGGACGCACGCGCGAGGTTAGAAAGCTTGTCTCACAGCAAATGCATTGTACTTTCGTTTCGTATAGCGGCTCCATACAGATCACTTCTCCTATTCCGGTGTGTTTACAAAATGATGGGCAGGTCCTGAAAGTCTTTCAATTACAAATTGTCTTAGCTCGTCCTCAATGCCTACTTCCTGAAGCGCTCTGTTCATACAATCCAGCCAAGCCTCAGCACGCTTTGGCGTAATCTCGAAAGGCATATGCCGAGCACGCATCATCGGATGGCCGAAAGCATCGGAAAACAACGTTGGCCCTCCAAAAAACTGGGTGAGAAACATGTGCTGCTTCTCCATAACCGGATTAATATCTTCCGGAAACAGCGGACCAAGAAGGGGATGAGCCTGCACCTTCGGGTAAAATGCTTCCACAATAAGTCTTAAAGACCTATCTCCTCCAAGTGCTTCATAGAGGCTTATATTCCTATTCATCGTCATTTTCAGCTCCAATTAGTAGGTATTTAGTATTATAACACAGAAAAATTTGGCTGTCTCCACCATTTTGCCTCGTATCACCCTCCTTCTGGACCCTTCGTCCCGGTTCGTTCTGAGCCATAAGCCTATTATAATATAATTAAGCTTGTTTTTAATTTGTATCCGCCCTTAAAAAGCGGCGAATTCGTGATTAATCAGACGTTTTTTGGATAGCTTGCTCGCTCATTTTTAAGAGCCTCACTACAAAGTCAATGAAGCAGGCAGCACAAAAAAAGACAGCGCTGCGCTTAACAAGCAGCCGTACTGCCTTTTTCCCGACTCTACATGCCTTATACAGCTCGAATGATGCATCGCTGTGTGGACTCGGCATCGCAGTCGCACCTTTGCGCTTTATTTGCTGAATGCTCCGTTCAGATTCCAGCCTCCAATGCATGAAAAAAGTCCCGCATATGGCTATGCGGGCTCTTGTAAAAGTATAGGGGTTAGATTAGTGGTAGCCTTCGTAGTCCTCTTCTCCTGGTGCTGTAAGCGATTCCCTAATTACATAGACGAAAGCACAGACGAGGATGCCAGCGATTATACTCATTCTCATCACTCCAAGCATTCAAAGGTAATTCCATTGTACCATAAAATAATCCCGCGTCTACCCTTTTTGCAAGCGTTTTCTTTTTGGAACTGAAAATATTTTTATAGGCTTATCCTCCTTTGCAAGTGATGGATGTCCTAGTTTCTGCATAAAGATGATAAAAGGACTTCTTCTAGGACTACGGGCTGCTTGCCTATTTGCCGGGACAAGTCCCTTTGACTAGGATGTGCCATTTTGAGGGGAGGACTTGACCATGCTGCGCACGCTCTCACATCCTGCTGCCTTAACGGGCTTAGCCGCTGTTTTCCTCACCTTGCTAATGGCCGTATTTCCCAATGAGGCGCTTGCATCTGCCCTTAGGGGCTTAACGATATGGTGGCAGGTGCTGTTTCCTGCCCTTTTCCCCTTCTTCGTCATTTCTGAGCTGCTGCTTGGCTTCGGCATCGTCCATTTTTTCGGCAAGCTGCTGGACCCGCTCATGCGCCCGCTGTTTAAGCTTCCAGGCATTGGAAGCTTCGTAGTAGCAATGGGTTATATTTCCGGCTACCCGGTCGGGGCAAGGCTAACCGCTCAGCTTCATGAGCAGGGGCTCATCAACCGCACAGAGGGAGAACGCCTTGTCGCCTTCACAACGACATCCGATCCCATCTTCCTCATCGGCGCCGTATCCGTAGGCTTCTTCCACAATGTTGCCTTAGCGCCTGTGCTCGCCGCCGCCCATTATGGCGGCGCGTTCATCATCGGTCTGCTCATGCGCTTCCACGACCCGTCTGCGCCGATTACCGAATCACGACGCAGCAGCGGTCTGAATGCGTCCAACATAAAGCCCAGCTCGGCATACCATCAACCGCTGCCTATAACAACCGCTTCGCAGCACTTGAAGCACTCACAGCACTTGAAGCATCCAAAGCACTTGCAGCATCCACGCTCCCTCCGCCGTACTCGCCTTGCAGAAGCGCTGAAGGCGATGCATGAGGCACGACTGCTCGACGGACGAAGCCTCGGCCAACTGCTTCAGGAGGCGATTCAATCCGCACTGCGGCTCATGATCGTCGTCGGCGGCCTCGTTGTTTTTTTCTCCGTCATTATGGAGTTGCTGACATCAGCTGGCCTGATTACTATGCTTGCTGCCATGCTGCGGCAGCTGTTCGAGCTGGTTGGGCTTTCACCCGCCCTCGCCGATGCCGCCATCTTCGGCCTGTTCGAAGTTACGCTGGGCGCCCGCGCCGCAGGTGAAGCTGGCACTGGCCTGCTGCATCAAACGGCTATCGCAGCCTGGGTGCTGTCATGGGGAGGCTTATCCGTCCACGCTCAGGTAGCCAGCCTCGTTAGCAAAACCGCTATGCGCTACAAGCCGCTTATGCTGGCAAGACTGCTGCACGGTTTTATCGCATTTGGGCTCGTTTATGCGTTATGGGGATGGCTCGGGCCCTAATCCCCCGATTTATCGGATGAAATGTGCTGCGCACATTGAATTTACGGCTGTATTCCGATATCATTTAAGGGAACGTAACCAGAAGATTTGAAAAGGGGCTGCATTCCTTGAAATATGCCGTTATCGACAGAGGCGATTCCTTATCCCAGTCACTGGCGGAACAGTTCCATACGCTCGCGGCGAAGCGCGGCTTCAACCGAAATGACGATGCTCCTGAAATTGTCGTTTCCATAGGCGGAGACGGCACGCTGCTACAGGCTTTTCACAAATATGTTGACCGCATTATGGATGTCGCCTTTGTAGGGGTACATACCGGACATTTGGGCTTTTATGCCGACTGGCAAAAAAATGAGCTGCCCGAGCTCGTCGCTTTAATGGCCGAGAAGGAGCTTAGCATCGTCCGCTATCCGCTCGCGGAAATCGAGGTCGAGACGACCGAGGGAAAATTTCATTATATGGCGCTGAACGAGTTCACGCTTAAAGGGGTGGACGGCACGCTCGTCGCTCAAATCAATGTCAATGATGAGCCCTTCGAAATGTTCCGTGGCGATGGCATCGTTATTTCGACGCCTTCAGGCAGTACGGCCTATAACAAGAGCGTCGGGGGCGCTATCGTCCATCCGTCCATTGCCTCGATACAAATTGCTGAGATTGCTTCCATTAACAACCGCGTTTTTCGGACGCTGGGCTCGTCGCTGCTGCTGCCGCAGCATCACCACTGCGACATTATCTCGAAGAAAAATCAGCGGATGCAGCTGACCATCGACCAGCTCAGCATATTGCGCAGCGACATTTTATCCATACGCTGCAATGTGTCCAGCCGCAAGGTCAGCTTCGCCCGCTATCGCCCATTTCCGTTCTGGAACCGCGTACGCGATGCCTTCGTGGATATGCACGAGGTTTAAAGCAGCGCAAATTCCGCTCAAAGAGCTGCCCTTCTCGGTCAATAAGCAGCTCTTTTGATACAACTACAAAAGAAGAACCCTCGCTACGGTGAGGGTTCTTCTTGCCGTTATGACATCCTGTCATCTGCTTATTCCGCTGTTGGCTCGGAATGATTCGGTTTAGGCGGGCGGTTGTTTTTGCCGCGATATGGCGATTTCTGGCGCTGCGGCTGGGCCGGCACCCCTTCATTGCTTTCAGCGGAAGCTGCAATTTCCTTGCTTGCCGCAAGTCCTCTTGACGGCTTCTTGCCGCCGCTGCGATCTGTACGCTCTCCGCTCCCGTTACTGCCGCCATTCGGCCGATAGCTGCGACGATCACGCTGCTTGCCACCGCTGCGCTGCGCAGAGTCCTCGCTGCGATTGCCGGAGCTCCCGCGCGAAGTATGGCTCTGACCTTGCTGGCCTTGCTTCTGAACCTGATTCAGCGCACGTGCTTCACCAGAAGGCTTGGCTGCCGGAGCAGCCGCCTGCACGAGGTCATCCTCCTCCTGCCCAGCCGATTGAAAAGCTTCCTCCAGCGCCATGAACAGCTTGTCATTGAGATCAGCTGTCAGTGCATCCTCCTCGTCCACTTCCTCAAACTCGGGAGACTGCTTCACGCTTCCGGTCTTCTCCAGCACAAAGTAAGGGCAGCCGAAGTTACAATATTCATTAATGTAATCCGATGCATAGGAAAACATCGTATCACGAGTTGACTTCATATGATTGTCTTTGAAAAAACCTTTCAGGCGCAGCTGACTATAACCCCAGTCGCCCACAATATAATCATACCGCTCCAGCACCTCGCTGTAGCGGGCACGAAAGGCCTCTTGATTCCAGCCATTTCTGTTCTCATGAACAAGCTCATAAATTTTACCACCGATTTGAATCAAGACGACTTCCCACCTCTCGAAGCTTCAGTTCAAGCCTTATACGCTGCTCAGCTCGCGCTCTTCAGCGGCGGCAGCAGAATCTGTCTGCTCATGCGCATGATAGGAGCTGCGAACGAGCGGGCCGGACTCAACATGCCGGAATCCACGCTTCAGTCCTTCTTCCTTCAACGCGGCAAATTCATCGGGATGCACGTAACGAACGAGCGGCAAATGATTTGGCGTTGGCTGCAAGTATTGGCCTAAGGTCAAAATGTTGCAATCCACCGCACGCAAATCATCCATTGTTTTCAAAATTTCTTCAAACGTTTCGCCAAGACCTAGCATAATGCTCGATTTTGTCGGAATCTTTGGATTCATTGCTTTCGCGCGTTTAAGAAGCTCCAGAGAACGGGCATATTTGGCCCGGGCGCGCACGCGGTCAGAAAGCCGCTCCACCGTTTCAATATTATGGTTCAAAATATCAGGCTTCGCATCCATAACCACTTGAAGCGCAGCTTCATTACCAAGGAAATCTGGAATGAGCACTTCAACGCGGCAAAACATAAGACGCTCGCGAATCGCTTGAACCGTTGCGGCGAAAATTGAGGCACCGCCATCCTTCAAATCATCGCGTGCAACGGACGTTACAACACAGTGACGCAATCCCATTTGCTCCGCTGCTTCAGCAACGCGTTCCGGCTCCTGTGTATCAAGCTCTGTTGGCATTCCCGTCTTCACCGCACAGAAGCGGCAAGCCCGTGTACAAATGTCACCTAATATCATAAAGGTTGCTGTACGATTCGCCCAGCATTCATAAATATTTGGACAGCGCGCTTCCTCGCATACCGTATGCAGCGTCTTGGTGCGCATCATGTCTTTAATTTCGGCATAATTGCCGTCAGTCGTTAATTTAATGCGAAGCCAATCCGGCTTCGGCAGTTTTTCTGTTTGTTTGGTTGGTTTCATCCGGCATCCCTGCTTTCACTCCATTTAACAAGGCCCTATCCTCAAACGCAACATTGGCTGCATTTCAAAATAAGCCCTGGCCGTATCACTTTCGCTATTATAGCATGTTTCGTCCCTATGTAGCACGTTATTACCCATTCGATTCATTCGAATTTCAGATAAAAGCCATACAGATTTACGATAGATGACTTGTCTGCACGCTTCGCATAAAA
This sequence comes from Paenibacillus sp. KS-LC4, assembly GCF_036894955.1. Taxonomy (NCBI): domain Bacteria; kingdom Bacillati; phylum Bacillota; class Bacilli; order Caryophanales; family Paenibacillaceae; genus Paenibacillus; species Paenibacillus sp. KS-LC4. The sequence continues at coordinate 4,826,916 of NZ_CP145905.1, forward strand.
ACCAATGATTTGCAAAACCTATTCATCAAGCGATACAGCTACAGAAAGGATGGACAGCTTGAAACAGACCGTGCGTTTTGCAGCAGCACTCACACTTTCCACCTGCCTCTTAACCGGGAACTTGGGGCAAGCCTATTCGGCATCCCGGCCTGCTGAGTATGAGGATGACGGCCTCTTGCCAGCCCAGTCCACGCCCCAAGCTGCCGACGTGTTCGCCACCCGGCAAAAGTTATATGACAAGCTAAGCTTAATCACCGGTATTTCGTGGCCGCAGCTTGCCGCTATAGATCAATACGAGCGCACACTGTCGAGCGCACGCCCGAAAGCGCGGCCGCTTCTAGGCCAAACCGTTGGCGTCTTTATTGAGCAGGATCAATGGAGCGGCCTGCTGAATCCCAATAAGGCCGATATTTCACCGCTTTCCATTCGCTGGTTCAACGGCATTGGCCGAGACGGCGATGGCGACGGGCAAGCCGAACGCACCAATGATTCCGATTTGCTGTATGCGATAGCCAGCAAAATTTTACAGCATGGAACGACCGAGGATGACTTGGCTATCGGGCTATGGGAATATTATCATAACAGCCGCTCTGTCCAGCGCATTCAGCAGTTTGCGCGCATTTATGAGGCTTTTGGACGATTGGATCTGTTTGAGCATGCTTTTCCGCTGCCAGTCGGGCATAACTATTCGTATAAAAGCACTTGGGGCAACGCCCGCAGCTGGGGCGGCAGACGCAGCCACGAGGGCACCGATCTATTCGCCGGCCATGGCCTCTCAGTCAAAAGCACCTGCTACGGCATTATCGAGGTGAAGGGCTGGAACCCGTACGGCGGCTGGCGCATTGGCATCCGTGATCTCAACAATTATTACCATTATTACGCGCACCTATCCGGGTTCGATAAATCGCTGACTACCGGAACGGTAGTGAAGCCGGGACAAGTGATTGGCTGGGTCGGAAGCTCGGGCTATGGCAAGCCGGGAACCCAAGGCAAATTCCCGCCCCATCTTCACTACGGCATATACCGCGACCGCGGACTCATCGAATGGTCCTTCGATCCGTATCCTCTGCTGAAAGCATGGGAGCGCGAAGAGCTGCGACGATCAAGGTGAAACGGCTGGCGCCTTCCTGAGCAGCGTGGAGCATATCATTTCGCGAAAAACCGTACCGCTAATTGCTGGCCGCTGGCTGGTAGCTAGCGGTTTTTTCATAGGCGACAGCATGATTTTACATTTTTTATTGGAAAGTCTGATTTAATGATGACAAACATGTTGTCACTAATGGCATGCTATACTGGGTTAAAAAGGGAGGGAGGCTCCGTTTGAAAAGAAATGATCGCCTCATTGCCATTATGATGGCCTTGCAGCAGCGGCCCGAAACAGCACAGGCTTTGGCCAGCAAGCTTGAGGTATCCAAACGAACGATTCTTCGCGATATGCAGGCGCTAGCCGAGATGGGAATGCCGTTGTATGCTCTATCGGGACCTGCGGGAGGCTTTCGACTAATGGATGGCTATAAGCTGCCGCCGCTGCATTTCGATTCGCAGGAAGCACTCGCTGTTTTATTTTCGCTGAATGCGATGACCAAAATGGCCGACACCCCTTTTAACCAAGCACGTTTTACAGCTATTGATAAAATTCGTGCCACCATGCCGGAGCATATTTTGCAGCATATAGAGCCGATCCTGGATCGTTTGGAAATTTCCATTCCCGATCGGAGCTACAAAACGCCGCTTCTGGAGAAGCTGCTCCAATATGCAGGAACATCCATCTGGATCCGCGCCTTCTATCGCTCCGAGCAGCATCAAAGATCACTGGAGCTGCTGCCCCTCCGGCTCTATACAGCGCATGGCTTCTGGTATTGTGAGGCTTATTCCGTGCTGCATGAAGAGCAGCGTACATTCCGCGTTGACCGTTTTGTGGAATTGGAGCCCATCGACCCGCCGCCAGCGGCTTCAGCCTACCTGGACAAGGCGATATCGGCGGAGCCCGGTGCAATGGAGCTAGTTCATATCGCTGCCCAATTAACGTATCGGGGAGCTTTACTCGCCGAGCAGGACCCTCATTTTGGGCAGCTGGTCAAGCAGGTGGACAGCCAGCTGTGGCTGCTTGAAATGGATTTGCCCATGTCCGAGTGGGACTGGGCCGTTCAATTTTTCACCCATATTGGCATGGATGCCGAAGTGACACAGCCGCCAGCACTGCGCAAAGCAATTTATCAACGAGTATGCCAGCTCGCTGCCCGCTATGAACAGCATGAATAAATAATCGAACAAACAAGGAGACGATATATCATGTCAGGAACATTTACCGTTAGAGATCATTTATTAGAGGAATTGGAGCTGTCCGTTCGGACAAGCTGCTCCTTCATTGCCCAAATTCAGCCATCGGAATGGGACTTTCGCCCTCAGGACAATATGCGCTCGCTGCTAGAGCTTGTTCATCATATAGTAGCTATTCCAGCGAGCGATCTTGCCATCTTGCAGGAAAAGACAGAGCATGAAGTAGTTGCGGTTGAAAATGGAGCCGCTGGCATTACGAGTCCAGATGAGCTGATTCAGCGTTTTCAAGCCAACCTTGCAACGTTTAAGCAGTATATCCTCTCCTTAAGTGAGGAGGAGCTGCTGAATCGCTCCTCTAAAGCTTATTATTTGGAGCATGGCATCGTTCAGATCAAATGGCTTATTGAAGTCGTTACCCATACGTTCCACCATCGTTCCCAGCTCTACAATTACTTGAAGCAAAACGGACATGACGTGAATTTCTTCATGCTGTACATGTAATTTCTGCTTACGCTTCAATAAAGCCACAAGGAAGCACAAGGATTCACTATGTGCCACTGATGCTGACGCTTGCATCAGTGGCTTTCCTTATTTCTAATGCTCGCTTTCATTGTCCGCGCTAGGCGCAGGCAGCGCTGGCGCATCCAGCTGCTCCTCCAGCATGCTGCCGTCCGATGGCTGCGTCACTCCTGTTCCTTTTGATAAAGGCAGTGCAATATTAGGGGCGCTAGGGGCAGAGTTGCCGACTGGATTGCCTTTGTTGTCGTAATAATACATTGGGACGTCGCCAACGACGAGCAAATAGGAAATCGGAATTTCCGTCTCCACCATTTGCGGCTCCGTTTCGAAAGGAATAATAATGGCAACCTCAGCGACAATATGAATGTATACCTCAATCAAAATCATATTGATGCCCGCATTTTGCTGCCGTGTGCTGAGATCTACTTTAACAGCGCCGACCGGCTCAAATTTCACGGGCACACGGGGGCCATACGAAGCGATAAGCGGACTGCCCAGCGCATTGCCAATCGGGATATGCTCGGGTATTTCCTTCAGATCAGCAAGCGTCGATTGCACCGTTTTAATCGTCTGCGCCCTAATTTTCGTATGCTCATTGTAGTTCAGCATGAATCCCGACACTTTGCCGTTGCTGTTCATTTTCCAATCTACCAGCTTCTCGAACTCGGATTGGCTGGCCACCTGCTCCGTTGTCGCTTTATTAATCGCCTGTGTTGCTACCTGCTTGATTCGCAATTGGGCAACCTTAGTGAGCGGCTCGCGCAAATGCTTATCAACGTATAAAAAAGACTGGATGCCGCCAAAAAGCAGCGTCAGCACAATAATGGCAGTCCATATTTTGAGCTTCCGCCTTGGCGACTTTGGCCGCGAGCCCCGGCTTCCTCCTCCAGACGACTGTGACTGCCCAGGCTGAAAAGCATCATAGGTCGCTCGGCGGGCTGCATCGCTCCCAGACTGCGATTTTGCCACGAAACCGCTATGTCTGCTCCCTTTGCCGAGCAGCGGCTTCCTCATCCCCCAGCTTTTGGGTCGACTAGCGGTGGGACTAGTATGGCTCCCTCTACCCCAGCTTTTGGGCAAGCTCATGCTTGCGCTGGCAAGCTTGCCACTGCCCCAGCTCTTGGGCCGGCTAACCCTTGCGCCATATCGCTTGCCATTGCCCCAGCTTGTGCCGCTGCGGCTGCCTGCATTTCCGCTTGCGTTTCCACGACTGCTCCAATTGACCGTCTTTACCCGCCGCAGCGGCAGGCCAGGCCAGGATAGCTTTCGATTGCGGTTCAACAGCTGAAGCAGTCCCCATTTTCTCCCCCATCTTGCCATGCTTCTATCGCCTCCCGCCTAAGGATCGTCCCACTCTGTATTCAAGCTTATGCTTGGCTCGGATAAAAAAGAAGAAAGGCTGCCCGCGCTGACTTGCACCCGCAAAAAAGCTCCATTGTTCAGGTTATAGCTTTCATCCTGACGGTGAAGCCTATATAATGGAGGAACTTACGGTGCAATTGGATTGGAGGCTGGTACCCATGTTCACCTATCGGGAGAAGCTGTATATGCTGAAGACGCTGAAGCAAAACAAAGCAAAACGGTTATTCGGCTTGCGGAAGCTGCCGCCTGAGCATCAAGCTCTCGTCGACAAGCTGGAGCAAATGGTACGCAACGAACAGGTCAACAAGGCGCATCTGTAGCCAGCGCCCTTTACGCTAAAGTAAACTGGATTCAACGATGGAGGAAATTATGCTAACCTTTGAACAAAAGCTTGAAATCATTACATCCTTTCCCGAGCTGGAGCGCAGCGATGTATCGCTCGGACGCGTTAACTTTCAATATGCAGACAGCGTGTACGACCGCAAAAATGTCGTGTACCACCTGCATCCGAACGGCAATGGCTTCGTTTATGCCGCTCTGCTCAGCGGCTATGACATCGACGACAAGGGTCTCGTCAACATTCGCAGTCTGGATGAGCCCGCGCTTCGCACGTTGATTGCCGAGGCAATCAAATCGCTATCGTTCAAGCCTGAAGTGCCGCTGACAAGATCACAGCGCAGAAGACAACGGGCCAATTCCGATCAGCAATGGGTGAACGAGGATTCGCAGACGCTTCAAGTACGGTTTGAGGAAGATACTTGGATGATCTACGAGGGACTTAATTTGGAGATGGCCTTCGAAACCTACGAAGAGGCTGTCGAATATTTGGAAGAGGAAGGCTTTTCGCGGGAGTAGCCGCCTGCCTGAAAGACGAGCAACGCGATAAAGCAGTTAGCGAAGCCATTGAAAAGTGGAAAAATTCGAATAATAATGGTGAAAAGCTCCGCCAATAGGCAGAGCTTTTTTTTCACAATAAAATTCGCTCACTCATCTATTATCCTTAATACGCTTCAAGCTCGCGCTTTGGCAGCATTCGCACGTATTTATCAGATAAGCTCATGAGCTTCAAAATATAATCATAGTCGCTGCGGTACTGCTCAAAATTCGCAAGCGGCTCCATCGTATCAAGTGATACGGCAGTGCCGTCATCAAAGCCTTTGCCGGGAACGAACAAAATATCATTATTGAAAAATGATCCGCTCGGCAAATAATAGCGCATCCCCAGCACATTCCGATTGATGTTCAGCAGATCATGGCCGAACAGCGTAGCGCCCGACAGCTCCGGCTTAAGGCCAATCAAATTAGCAATCGTCGGCATCATATCCAGTTGACCGCCTACCTGCTCAACTACCTGCCCTTTGCCGCCCTTAATACCGCCCGGCATATGGACGATAAACGGTATATTAAAGCGGCTGAGCCGCGCATCATAAGTCATGTCAAGCTCTGTCTTAAATTGCTCTGGATCGACTTTGTCAGGCTGTAGTCCAAAATGGTCGCCGTACATAACCAGCACCGTATTGTCCCATAATCCCTGCTCCTTAAGCTTGCTGATCAATGTGCCAATGGCGTAATCGGTGTAATGGATTGCCGTCAAATAGTCGCCCAGTTGAGTGCCTGCAAGCGAATCCGGCAGCGTTAGTGTTACGCGCTCAGCCGGCACCTTAAAGGGAAAGTGGCTGGATGTTGTAACGAACTGCGCGTAAAACGGCTGCTTCATCGCGGAAAGCTTTTGGACGCCAACCCGGTAAAGCTCCTCATCTGAGGCTCCAAAATCATTAAAATGGTCATTCGTATAATAAGGCTTATCGTAATAAGCCTGAAAACCAAGCGCCGGATACAGCTTGTCGCGATCCCAGAACGTCACGTTATTAATATGGAAGGTGGCGGTATCATAGCCCTGCTCCTGCAATAGCTTCGGAAGGCTTGGGAAAGCGCGGTCTCCGTACCCTTTTGACATCGCTTCGCTGCCGACCGGGTAAATCGACGTATTCGACATAAATTCGGCATCCGATGTGTTGCCTTGGCCAATTTGCTGATACACATGTGGAAAATAGTAGCCCTCATCCGCCAGCTGATTAATGTTCGGCGTAATCTCCAAGCCATCAACCTTAAGATGAATAGGAAAGTTTTGGAAAGCCTCCATTTGCAGGACAATTAGATTTTTACCGGCTGCCTTGCCAAATTGAACAAGCCTTTTCTCCGATTGCTTGGCTGGCACATCCTTATTAGATCCCGCATCAGCATAAGGATAGCTTGCTTGCAGCTCATTAATTTCAGCAATCGTTTCTGGCAAGCTGCCGCTTTCAGTCTCGATGGCTTCACTGCCAGCCTGCCAAGCCGCAGATGCCTGAAAGCCGATAAACCCAAGATTTTTCGCCCGCTCCAGCTCATTTACAATCGTTTGATCCATATAAACCTGGCGGCCAAAAAACGATGTACTTACGATTAACAGGACAAGCAGCACCGACACTCTTCCTATACGCTTGTATTCATAAACTTTTCGTGTACGAAAGCGTCTTACTGCATACACCGCCAGCCAAATCGCCACATCAAGAAAATAAGCCAAATAGACTGGCTGAATTAACGTCTGAACACTTGCCCGCACTTGACCAACTTGATTAATCGACTTAAGCACATCATACGTCGGCACCGAGCCATAATAATCAAAATAAACCGTCGAGGCAAAAAGCAGCAGCGACAGTACCGTATTAACGAGTAAAAAAAGAGCGCCTTTGCGTTTGCCGGGGGCAACCAGCTCAAGCAGCAATAGCACGCCTAGCAAGCCTAGGCCATCCATTGCCACATCTCTGACTGCAATCGTATCAAAAATAAAATAACGAAATAACGCCAGCTTGAGCAGCAGCGCTGCATAAACAAGCAAAAAAGGCGACCGCTGCTTATTTTCTCCAAATATTATTTGCTGCATAAACCACACTCACCTTCTCGCATTCAAATAAGCCGATTATAGCCGTGAAACTAATAAGGCTTATAGTTTAAAAAAAAGAAGCCATCAACACGTGATGGCCGCTTCTTGAATGATAATTGTTAAGATAATATTAACGCATTTGCGGGTTGAATGAAAGAGGAGGTTCCTTCCGATTTTTTCGCTTTATTCATCCTGCTGCTTCATTAAGCGGTAATAGCCTGTAGTTGTTCATTTTTCCCAGTCTGGCGATAGAAATACAGGAAGGTCAAGGCGAGCGCAATAATCGCAAAGATGCCCAAAATCAACATTTGCTCGCGTATTACCCCATAATCTCCGCTTGCTACAATCGCTTTGAAGCCGATTATGCTGTGTGTCATGGGCAGCCAAGGATTGACCTTCTGCATCCAGTTCGGCAGCATCTCCAGCGGAAACGTTCCTGCGCTTGAAGTAAGCTGCAAAATCATAAGCAGGATGACCGCAAAGCGACCCGGGTTATCCAGCCATGTGACAAGCATTTGTACGATCCAAGTGAAGGTCAAGCTTGTTATAATCGTAAATAAGAAAAATAATGGCTTGCTATGAATTTCGAGCTTGAGGACGTATAGCAGAACCGTGTCGGCAATGACCGACTGCACGAGACTGACTATCGTGAACGTCAGCGTCCGGCTGACAAAACGCTGCATAGGTGTAGCGCTGGCAATGTCAGACTCTCTTAAAGAGAACACCGTAGTAAACACGAGCGCTCCCATAAATAGCGCCAGTGACAGAAAATATGGCGTAATGCCCAGACCATAATGACTTAGCTTATGATCGGTATTTTCTGTCACTTTGACTGGAGCAGCGAACATGCTGACCGTGCTGTCTCCTGATTGCACTTCTGACGACTTACTAGCCGCTTCATTTAATTGGCTCGCAAGCTCGCCCGAGCCGTCAACCAGCTTCACAGAACCGTCAGCAAGCTTGCCCGCGCCAGCGTCAAGCTTTCTCGAGCCGTCGGCCAGCTCACTAACGCCGCCGTTCAGCTTTCCAAGTCCGGCTTGCAGCTTTGCAGCGCCTGCCTGAACACTTGAGGCACCTTCTGCTGTTTTCTCGCCGCCTGCCGCAGCTTCCTTCATTTTGGTGCTGAAGGTATGCAGCCCCTTAGCTAGCTCCTGCTGTCCGCTGCTAAGCTTAGCTGCTCCATCCAGCAGCTGCTCCTGCCCCTTCGCAAGCTCTGTGCTGCCGGTCAGCAATTGCTTCTGTCCGTCATGCAGCTGCTCGCTGCCCGACGCCACTTGGCGGCTAGCTGCCAGCAGCTTTGCCAGCTGCTCATTGCTTTGCAGCTCCGGGCTGCTCGCCGCGAGCTGCGCCAAACCGTCAGCGACCTGGCTTGCGCCTGCCGCAACCTGCGCGCTGGCTTTCTCCGAAGCCGTGAGGCCAGCGGCCAGCTTACCGCTTCCTGCGCTTGCCGCTTGCAAGCCAGCTTCAAGCTTCGCAGCGCCATCCTGCGCGCTGCTTGCCCCTGCGTCGAGCTTGGCAGCCGCCGCAGACAGCTCACTGAGCCCGCTCGACAAAGTCGCGGTTCCCGACTTCAGCGCACCTGCGCCTTCGGCAAGGTCACCCGCGCCGCTCGCGAGCTGCTTCACACCAACCTGAACGTCCGCTGTGCCGCTCGCCAGCTTGTTCAGATTCTTTTTCAGCGTCGTAATTCCGTCACCTAACCTACCTGCCCCATCCTTAAGCTCCGTTGCACCGGAGCCTGCTTTTCCAAGGCCATCGGAAATTTTATCAATTTGCTCAAACATGCTGCGCGTATAGGCTTCCGTAATTTGCACCGACAGCTTCGACTTCAGTTCTTTCATTGCCGTGCTGCCAATTTGGGCCCCTACAAAGTTATAATCGCTATTCGGTTCAAAAATAATTTCCGCCTGCTTCGGCTCAGCCTCCGTCAGCGTCGATGCATCCTGCGAAAAATGCTCCGGAATTGTAATCGTCATATAATAATGATTATTGCTCATACCGGTCTTTGCCTGATCCTGCGTAACGAATGACCAGCTAAAGTCAGTATTTTTCCCCAGCTCATCGACAAAATCCTCGCCAATATGCAGCTGCTTGCCTTCATAGTCTGCCCCTTGATCAAGATTAACAACCGCTACTGGCAGCTTGCTCGTCTGTCCGTAGGGGTCCCATGAGCCTTCGACTAGAAAACTGCTATACAGCATCGGAAGCAGAGCAATACCTGCTAACGTCAGCAGCACCATCGGCTTCTTGCCGAGCAGCTTCATTTCCTTCCAAAACACTTGAAATATACCCATCGCGAACACGTCCTTTTTCAATATGCTGATCTATGCTGCTTATATATTGAACTAATGACCACTTCGGTTTATTAGTCATTTCCCCCTAAAAAAATAGGCATCGCCAGCTTGCTTTGACTTTGCCCATTACTTTACCGAATCGGCTACGATGCCAGATGTGATAAAGGAAAGCATATTTTGTTTAATCTCATCCTTGCTCAGCGGTGCGCTCAGCTTATTCCAATCGGATGTCAATCCGATGTACAGTCGAAAAATCATAAACGCAGCAATCTCAGAATTGCAAGGCTTCACCTCGCCGTTGTCGATCGCACGCTCCAGCTGTTGCTTAAGAAAGTCCAGCGCAAAATGTTCCATTCGGCGAATGCCCTCCAGCGCTTGTACCGTTCCAATATCTCGAACCTCCTGAGAGAGCTTCACCGCCAGCTCATGATCAGAGCGGAAATCGAGAATCGAATCGAGCACATTAAACAAATTGTCGACGAACGCCGCGTCCTGCTTCGTTCCCTCGCTCATAATGCTTTGCAGCTCTGCAAAGGCTTTGCCGAGAATTTCCTCAAACAGCTCCTCCTTCGTCTTGAAAAAGGTATAAATCGTCCCTTTGCCTACATTTGCGATTTTGGATACGAGATCCATCGTCGTCGCTTTATAGCCAAACTGTGCAAACGACTGCGCCGCTGCTTCTAAAATCAATGTTTTGCGATCAATCGCCATTCCCAGCACCTCCCCTGCATCAAGCATTATATCCTTTTAACTCCTTGCTTAATGATCAAAATGACTAAAATTCATTTTCGGTCAATTGGTCATAAATTAATTTAACACACAGCCCTGAAAAAGTAAAAGCTTTTTTTAGCATCTAATTATACGCCGCCCTGTACACTGTTCCATTATATTTATAATATAGAGGTTTCGTATCGTCAAAAACAAGCTTGTACCCTTCTAATGTCTAATGACGCTGCAAAATATTTGTGTTGCTCAAATTTGAGCTAGCACATACAATAATACCAAGTAAACAAATTGGAATTAGAGGTGAACGATGATGCATGAAGTGCCGATGCGCTATGTTAAAGCAAACCAGGTTGGAATCGTTACTTTTGTTCTTCTATCCTTTTTCCTTAATCAGCCCTTGCTTTTGGGGTTATTATGGATCATTCAAGTGGCTGGCCTTGCTTCCGCGGGGAAGCTTAATCTTTTTGTACGGATCGCAAAGCTGATTTTAAAAGGAACAGGCACCGAGACGCAGGCGGCTGAGCTGCAGCGTTTCAACAATGTGCTGGCTGTGCTGTTCCTTACTTTAGCGCTGGCATCCACAGCGTTTGGCTGGGACATAGCAGCGTATGCGTTCTCCATTATGCTGCTGGCAGCCGCCAGCGCCGCCCTGCTCGGCTATTGCGTAGGCTGCACCGTTTATTTCTGGTACAAGCAGCTCCGCGCCGGCCGGAAAATAGGTCGCATTTAGCAGCCGCTGCAATCAGCAATACATGCCGTAATACATCCCGTAATACACGCAGTAATAAATGTGGCATTAAAAAAGGAGCTCCGATCCAACTGCTATCCAGCAGGGGAGGGAGCTCTTTTTTTCACTCTTATGGCTTAACCGGAATTTCAAGCTTCGTATACCAGCTTTTCCCGCCATCCACTGTGCTGTAAATCGCCGGGGAATTCAGGCTTGTGTCCGCCATAAACCCGACATAGGTGCTCGTGAACGAGATGGTATTGGCATAACCGACCGTATCCGATGGCGCAAACCAGGTTTGTCCGCCATTGGAGGAGCGTCCAATGCCGATGCGCTGCGCCGCTGGGGAATACGCGCTCAATATCGCTGTGCCTCCCACCAGCTCAAGGTCGCTCGGATGTCCGCCCGGTGATGCCGGCCCTTGAGAAACGAGTCCCTTTGCTTCTCCAGGCGCGCTGCCACCGCCCGCTGTACTCTGGCTAATGACTTTGCGCCAGCTTGCCCCATTGTTAGCCGAAGCGTATACCGAATAAGATTGCTGCGACATACCCGCTCCACCATTAAATTGCGCCCATACCGCAGTGCCATCTGCAACGATTTTGCCGCCGCTCAGCTCGTCCGCCTTCACATGAAGGGAGGTCGTCCAGGTAACGCCTCCGTCCGTCGTTCTCGACAGGTTATAGCCGAGACCCGGCAGAATGACTAGCACCCAGCCCTGCTTGTCATTAACAAACTCCGCATAGCGCGTGTTTGCCGGGGTCGCGATTTTCGCCCAGCTTTTCCCGCCATCCTTCGTTTTGTAGGCAAAGGCCTTCGTATAACCAAAGCCATTATTTTTATCTACAAAATGAATGCGCTGCAGCTGAAGGTTGCCAGTAGGCAGCTTTGTAAATTTGCTTCCGCCATCCGTCGTATACAGCAAAGCGTTCGGACCATCGCTCGCAGATTTTGCTAGTACCCAGCCTGTCGTATTGGAGATGAAGTCCAACTGGGTAAACTGCCATGTTCCTTTATAGATCGACTGCCAATGGGAGCCAGCATCCGATGTCCCGATTAGAAAGCCGTTGCCGGCAGCCCGCCCTGTCGTCGCATTTAAAAATTGGATATCGCTAAAATGGTAGGCGCTGTCGCCTGCCGGCTTTCCGCTGAACAAACCTTGCTCCGCTGTAGTGTCCGCTGCCCTTGCTGTCGGCAATATCGTTGCCAAGCCAATCGCAATAGCCGCTGCTGCCATCATGCTTTTACCTTTGGAGATCGGTCGTGTGGATGTTTTCATTATAAGTGTCCTCCTGCTTCGTAGGTGGTTTGATCAACATTGTGACTCTGCCTTCTTAAATACCCTTCATCCACCAAAACGAATCTTACACCTAAATAGTTGCATGGTAAAAGAACACAATTCTAATAACCGATTTGTAACTTTTTATCCTTTGCATTTTTCTATAATCATTATGATAATAAAGGTTACTGCCTTCATTCATTTAAATGTTGCGCAACAAAATTACACATAGGCAGGTACGAGGCACAATGGACAACAGCAAGCAGTCACAACAGCATATCGCGCGAAGTACATATGAGCAGCAGGGAAACAAAGCATACAGGACTGGGCTTGACGGAATCAGGGCAATCGCTGTAATAGCGGTTATTGTGTACCATCTTCATCCCGGATGGATGCCGGGCGGACTGCTCGGTGTGGGCATTTTTTTTGTTCTATCAGGGTATTTGATTACTAGTATTTTATTGAAAGAGCTAGAGAAGCGTGGAAAAATAGATTTGAAGGCTTTTTGGATTCGTCGGGCAAAAAGATTGCTTCCCGGCATGCTGTTTATGATAGCGGTCACCGGGGCAGCGACCCTGCTGTTTGCCTATCCGCATTGGTCCCCCTTTTTAACCGACTTGCCTGGCGTGCTGCTATATGTGAGCAATTGGTCGCTTATTTTACATCATGTTTCGTATTTCGAAAGCTTTGGCCCCGCCTCGCCGCTCGGCCATTTATGGTCACTTGCCGTAGAAGAACAGTTTTATTTGGTGTGGCCGCTAATGCTCTTGATAGGCCTGCGTTTTTTGAAACGGCGCCGTGTGCTGCTGCTGGGCATACTTGGATTGGCCGTTGTTTCCGCCGCTGCTATGGCATGGCTTTACCAGCCTGACAGTGATCCAAGCCGTGTTTATTATGGAACAGATACGCGCTTGTTCGGCCTGCTTTTCGGGGCAGCACTTGCTCTTGTATGGCCGTTTCATAAGCTCAAGCCACGCGTTTCCAATGAAGCGAAGCTTACGCTTGATATCATCGGCGGAATAGCGCTGCTCGTGTCGCTGCTTGCTTTTTGGTATACGAATGAGTATCAGCCCTTCTTATATTTAGGAGGCATGCTGATACTGTCCTTTGTATCCGTGCTGCTCATTATGACATCGGCGCATCCAGCCAGCCGAATCAGTCGTTTATTATCCATTCCGCCGCTTCGTTACATCGGTGTTCGTTCTTATGGACTGTATTTGTGGCATTATCCGGTCATTATTTTAACGAGTCCAGCTGTGGATACGGGTGAGATTTCGCTCATGCGCCTAAGCTTGCAGCTCGTGTTGATGCTTGTGCTTGCAGCGGTATCCTTTAAATATGTTGAACAGCCGCTTCGTTACGGAAGCGTGAGAAAGCTGTGCAGGCAATTCCCCGCATGGATGGCCGCCCATTCCTATCGGAGAGCCTTTATCGTCTTCTTCAGCATGTGCTTATTCGTCACGTTTTCGTTTTCGTTTGCACTGCGAATGGATTGGTTAAATTCGATCTGGGGCAATAAGCCGCTCTCCCCTGTTCAAGCGTCGGGCAGCTACGCTGCTGAAGACGCCGAAGCTCCGGGGACGGCGCCCGGTGTTCGAGGAAGCTCTAGTACTCGGACGGGAGCAGAAGCGGGCGAGCTGGAAACGGCCGCACCAGAGCAGACGCCGGCACTGATCGGGGAGGCAAGTGCATCGTCAAGCCCCGAAGCAAGCAGCGAGCCAATTTCGTCAGCGAAACCGACCGAATCAGGTGGGGACGGAGGCAAGAGGGCATCGGAGAAGGAGAAGGAGCCGGGGCCTTCTCCTTCCGAAGCGACGGTGACTGCAATTGGAGATTCAGTCATGCTCGACATTCAGAGCGAGCTGGAAAAGCTCGTTCCCAGCATCGCGGTAGACGGTCAAATCGGCAGGCAAATGTCTGAGGCTCCACCTATTCTTGAACAGCTTCAGAGGGAAGGCTCACTTGGCGACACTGTTATTATTGAGCTAGGGACGAATGGCGCTTTCGCCAGCAAGCAGCTGACGCGAATTTCTGATCTGCTAAAAAATAATACAAAAGTTATATTGGTGAATACGAGGGTTCCTCGGCCGTGGGAGCAAATCGTCAACGATGCCTTGGCCAAAGCGGTCAGAGGAAGCAAAAATATGACCCTCGTTGACTGGAACACGGCCAGCTCCGGCCAGGATGATTATTTTTCACAGGATGGCGTTCATCTGACGGCTAAAGGAGCAAAAGCGCTGGCGGCATTAATTGCTCGGGCTGTTTAAAGCCTGAGTCTGCGGCATGTACAACCTCGCGTAACAGCTTGCAGCATCACAAAACCGCTTGTCCCTGTCTTTCGACATTAGACAAGCGGTTTTTTTTGGAATTTTAAGCTTTACACGGCTGCTTACCCCTTAATCGTTAAAATCGGCTCCACTTCCGCAACGACCTGGGCCATGCCATGCTCTTCATGTGATTCAATAATAGCATTAATATCCTTGTAGGCATAAGGAGCTTCCTTCTTTAATTCCTCTTCCCATTTCTTCAAAATATCCGGCCGCGATTTAATATCGTTGCGCTTCGGATCAATCGGCGTGACCACATTAAACTTGGCGATAAATTCACGGAATAAAGCATCATCTACCTTGATCGAGTCGCCTCGGGACAGACTTCTGCCTGCGCCATGGCTAGCGCTGAACAGACTCTCCCGGTTGCCGAGTCCTGCAAGAATATAGCTTTTTGCGCCCATCGAGCCCGGGATGAATACAGGCTCCCCCGTATATTGGAAAGGCGTGTTCATCATTTGCTCTGCCGACTTTGCCGTACATGCCCCTTTGCGGTGGATAAAGCCCGCGCTGCCATCAATCTTCTCTTCCCATACAAAATTATGCGGCGCATCATACAGCAATTGATAGTCGAACGAGTTCAAGCTCTGATGCAAGGCTTTTTGCAGCATGAGCCCTAGAAATAAACGATTTGCGAAAGCAAAATTGGCGGCATTGTGAAGTAGGTCCCAGTAACGCTTCCATTGCAGCGCATACTGCTCAGATTGCGGCAGCACATAAATGCCATTGCTTGGATGCTTTAATGATGCTGGATAAATGTCTTTCAGCATTTCTTTTATATGGAGGCCTGCATGGTGTCCAATCGAGACGGAGCCCGTATGAATCATGACAACCACTTGGCCGTGCTTAATATTCCACTCGTTAGCTAAGGCGTGATTGCGTATATGAACGACCTTTTGTATCTCTACAAAATGGTTCCCGCCGCCAATCGAGCCAATCTGGCTGTCATAGGAAAGCCCCGGGCCGCCTAGAAAGCTGTCGAGTCCGTCTATGCCGCCAGCCTTGAACGAGCCAGAGCGGTTTACTCTAGCAAGGTCTTGCTCTTGCTGCTTCGCATCGTAAAAACCCCATAGACCTTCGCGGCTGCTCCCTTGCTGCGATGCCAAAACACCCATTAGGCCTTCTTTGAAAATCGCTTCGCGCTGCGACCTTGTCATCGGAATATTGCGTCCGCCTTCGAAGAAAATATGGCGAATGTCAGCTTCGATTTTTTTGAGCTTGGAACGAATGTCGTCCTCCTGAAGCGAGGTCGTATACAGCCGCATGCCGCAATTAATATCGTTGCCTACCGCCTGAGGAATGACGAAGCCTTTGGTCAGAAGTGTCGTGCCAATCGGGATGCCGCTTCCTTTGTGGAAGTCCGGCGTAATGGCAACCTCTTCGATCTTGGCATCTGTATTAGAAAAATAGTCCGTCTGATGCTGCTTCAGCATTTCGACCGATTCATTCACCGTCAGGAGCTGGTCCAGCTCGGCCAATGCATTTTTTTCAAGCTTAATTTCGTCATTATTGAAAAATCGTACAGGAACATTGCTGCTATTTTTAATTTTCAATCAAGAACCATCCTTTTCATTCGTTCGTTTATTCGTATATTTGAGCTTCTGAATGTTTTCGATAGAAATGCATAACATGGCTGCTCACCCTTTCGTTGTAAATGATACGTACACTTCCATTTTAACGGTAATAGGCTCATATCGTCCATCCTAACAAATAGCCTCTCTCTTTCACGAAAAACGACGCGCTCCTTGTTGCAAGGAACGCGCCGATTTAACCGCTTCAGTCTAACATACAATTATTGGATGCCCTGCATAATAGCATTAATGATGCCCTGCTGAGTTACGGTATTATTAGAACGATTGAACAGCGCAAAGCCGTGCTGGCCATTGTAGCCGTTATCCCAGTATACAGGAACCATTTTGTATCTCTTGGCCGTGGACGTTACGGCTTTGGCGAATGCTGCGCGGTACACATTGTTTGTGGAATCATGTGCGGTTTTGTCAATTGAGCCAAACTCGCCAAGCACAGCAGGGTAGCCTTGTGTCACAAACTTATTATACACGGAATTAAACTGCGCGTTTAAGTAATCCTCCTGCCCCCAATTAGACCTTTTGGAAGGATTCGTGGCTGTGGCTCCCCATTGCGTAATATTTCCGTTTTCCTCGCCTGCAAAATCCCAAGGGGAATAATAATGTACGGAAATCATAATTCTTTTCTCCGAGCTCGGAATTGTGGAGGATCTAAAGTTATCCGTTGGGAGGACGAAGCCGTAATTGCCAACGGTATGGTCAATATTCGTATTCCAGCCTGGAATCAGCAACCATCTGGCACTGTTATTGCCCCCGGTCTTCCTTACCGTATCCACGAAGATTTGATTATATGCGTTAAGATTGGCGTAGTAGGCTGAATTGGGATTTCCGTAAGTACCGTCAAACACTTCATTCATTGATTCTAAAATAAGCCGCTCGTCATAGTTAATAAACTTATTGGCAATTTGCTGCCAAACACGCTGGTATTTCTCCTTGATGGCAGCTTGATTTCCGCTATTTACGAACAACCATCCACCCGGAATGGAATGATAGCCATCGCCATGGATATTCATGACAACATATAGACCTTCATTGTAAGCATAGTCAACAACCGTTTTCACACGGTCCAGCCAGGCGCTATTAATTGTATAGTTGGGAGCGCTTCCAATATAATTCAAGTAGGAGACGGGAATGCGAATGGTCTTGAAGCCTGCTGCCTTCACCTTTTTGATCAGCGCTGCTGTAATGACCGGATTGCCCCAGGATGTCTCGCTTGGCGTACCGTTCACCGTCGCCTCAAGCTGATTGCCCAGGTTCCATCCTGCGCCCATTTCGGAAACGATTTGCGAAGCCTGCAATGACCTGAAATCGGCTGTAATAGGTGTTGCTGCCGATGCCTGAGCGCTCCATCCCGTAAAAACTATCGTAGTCAGCAACATAAAAGCTAAACTGCAAACGCCGTATTTTTTCATTTTCACAAGCATGTCTAAACCTCCACTAACGTTATTTGGTCGTGCAACAAGCAGAATAGTTACCATGATGATTCATATTCTACGATGCAACAATTCCATGCCTCCCTTCTTCAACAATCTAGCTAGCTTGCGTTGTAATCAAGGATTGACAAATGCAGGCATGATCAACCAAAGAAATCCGCTGTCTCCTCCTCAACACAATAACATATTATTGGAAAATAAGGCAATATATTCACACCCGTTTTAATATCATATACGACTTGGAATCACGCAAGTAAGGTCCTCATATAAACTAAAAAGCAGAAGCCCCTGTATGACTAGGAGCCTCTGCTTTTTGAATATATGATTTGATTAGGTCTGTTAGATACATAAAACTACCATGAATCAAGAATAAAGAAATCGTCAAAGGCTTCCCCTTCAAGCGTAAAAAGCAGCTTATATAATCCAATCTTTTTAGCTCGATATACAATTGGAATATAGGATACAACATAATCAAAGCCATATGAAATCAGCTCGTTATCTTTTGTTTCATCCCACTTATCTATGAATAGAGCTACACTTTCTATCTTAACGGTTAAAAATACATGATCGAAATCCTCGCCAAAAACTTCGTGAAATTCAATTGGCTCTTCTTCAATATAGTTGTTAAAGCACACCCAAAAGCTAGCAAGAGTTGTTTTTTCAATGTCATATTTAATTGCCCATTGTTTTAATTCATTGATCATCATTTCATCCTGCCTTTGATTGACCAGCTCGAATTTTCTTATCCATTTCCCACCATTTACTGTTTGTTCCCAACAGCAATCCATCTTCTATCAATATCTTCAAATACAAATTCCTTATTGTTATAGTCCGTCGTTGATAATGGTCGAACGATCGAAACGCCTAATGCTCTAAATTCATTTTCCATTTCCTCTTGGTTATTTGTTATAAAATAAGCATCATATCCATAACCATGAATCTCTCGATTAGGTGCGATAACTTCTTTAGTCGATTTTGTTAAAACGATCTCTATTTGATCCCTATATAAACAAATATGTGGTTCCTCAGAATCAAGATAACGAACGGCTCTAAATCTAAGCAATTCATAAAAATTTGCTGTCTTGTTCATGTCAGAGCTTGGAAAAATTTGAAGACAGTGCGAAAAGCCCTTAGTCGACATCTATTTTCATCCTTTACTAAAACCTTTTCGATTCAATCAGTACTTAATATTAGACTTCTGTTGCGGCTGACCATTACCTTGTTTCTATACATTCAATCTTTTTCTAATCATTCTAATCTGGCCCCTATGATTGATTTCATCTTCAAATACATGAAACCACATAAAATAACGGTTAGCTTGTTTGTTGTACCAAAATGGCTCCTCGACATATAGCCAGTCATCTTGAACTGATTTCAAGAAATCCAGCGTTCTATTTCTTACTTGCTCCATTTGGGTAACATAAAATATTAAATCATTCCCTTTTATCTTTTCTCGCCCTTCTTTACCTAAATCAAGTGCAGGACCCCAAGCTTTAAGCTCTTCTTCATTTAACTCTCTATTTTCAAACGTCTCTACCTGATAGGCATATTCAACAGCAGCAAAGTGCAATAATAATGCACCAATTGAATTACTCTCAGAATCCAGTAAAAAATCAAGCTGGTCCTTCGACAAATCTTTCACTGCCTCTAGTGTAGTAAATCTTGCATAATTCATCATGGAAATGAGTCGACTGATCTGAGGAGAATATCCAGGAATATCGGTAATTAAGTATATATTGTCCATGTTCATCATTGTGTGCTCCTCCGGATTTTCATTTTAATTTCACCTAACACTCTGTGCTGGGCGAAGTTAACAGCTTCTGTGGCTACCCAATACGTTTTCATGACTTTCCAAACCTATGTTTTAAATAGTATTTCAGTCCTGCTCGATCGACATCTGAAAACTGTCGCGGGTCATTTTTCATTAGTTGATAAATATCATCAATAGCTTCCCATCGAATATGTAACGTTTCATCTCCAACAGATAATAATTGCCCCTCTGCTCTACAAATAAAGTACATGCCTATTGAGTCAATGGGTCCCTTAATGGTCTGATACACACAATAGGGCTCTAAGCATTCCACTTCAAATTCAGAATTAATGCCAACCGTGTCAATACGCTTATCACTGCCTTCTACTTCTGTAACGATCAAACCTGTTTCTTCAAGTACCTCTCGTTTTAATCCATCTAATATAGCTTCATAGGGCTCCAATCTTCCGCCAGGCAGCTCTATCGCTTCTTCATTTTTCTTATTACGAACTTGGACAATAATTTCAGTACCATTATTACGTTCTCTCTCAATAAATGCTCTTGCATTAACATAGAACAAACCGTAGTCACCTCATAATTATGATTGTCCCAAACACTAATACTATTGCGCTTCTAATATCCTTTTTATAAAGTCGGTTTTTGCCTCCGTATAAGCTTCTCTGTCTTCTCTGTTTTCTTCTGCTAACTTTCTTTTTAGCTCGGCATATTGCTCAGCCAAATAAGGCTGTTCACGAAGTTTATTTCTGAATTTAATTTGTTGCCCCCAATGTGCTTCGTCCTCTAGCATCAAATGAAGATGACAATCTCTTCGATCATTTTTAACTTTGACAAAAAATCTTCTCCACTCATGTCCATCCAATTCATATGGAACATAACTCCAATCATTAGCTTTCAAACGTTCAATGATCTCTTCTAAATCATTATAGGACTTGATTTTTGCCATCATATCAATAATGGGTTTGGCAGGGAGATTAGGAATTGAAGTACTACCCATATGCTCTATATCTCTCACTCCAAAAGGATAAAGCGTTTCTCTTAATTGCTTAACTTCTTCTGCCCCCTTCATTAACCAAGCGGGATCAGGAGGCTTAATCTCAACTGGTTCTGTGGCCCAAACTGGCCAGTTATTCACTTGAACAGAAGTTTGGATTTGAGCTATGTGATGCTGGTTATGCCATATAAATCTTTGAAGCGCGATATCTAATGTTACTTCCCCTAGCGCTTGAGTTTTCAAGGTTCGCCTGAAATCTTCCGTTTTTAAATGGTTAAGCAAAATCATAAATCGTCTATGCAGTATTTCAATTAGTAATAAAGAGTCCTCAATAGGCACATATTTATTGTCGCTTAATTCTGCCCATAAATCTTCCCGATAAGAGCTTGCCATCGGTGCCTCTTCCGTTAGTGCCCTCTTAAATCTTAAGTAAGCATTCATATCATTATCAGCAAGATGATGAACGATTTGTTTTACTGTCCAGCCATTTTTGCGGTATGTAGTGTTCATTTGAGCAGGCTCCAAATCACTCAAAATCGTTCTTAACTTCTTTATGATTTCTGGTATTTGATTGATGAGAAAAACGCGTTCTTCCTCTGTTGGATTCATTATCGCTTTAAACTGACCTATAGGAAACCGAACATTGTCCATTTCTCCATCAACTCTCCCATCAAGCTTTGTAATCATTACGCATCATACTCAAGCACCTTCACAAGCTCTATTATAGATTATTATACCGTTCTTCTACTCTAAAGGTAAAAAAAGCAAACAAAATGGATGTGATGTAGTATATTATTAATGGAAAAGCAAATTATCCAAAAGCACCACGAATTCACACTTCTTTTTCGTAAAATTCGCAGACACCTAATACACCATTTATAAGGGAGATAATCAGTGATAAGTTACTATGGAGAGCTTTGCACGAAAATGTATGAAAGTGATAAATCATTAGCAGACGGCAAGGAGCTTGATTTTTATCTTTCTTTTGCTGACAGAAAAGATATTCGTGTACTTGAACCAATGTGTGGCAATGGGAGAATGTTGATACCCTTTATGCAACGTGATATACAAATAGAAGGTTTCGATATTTCAGAAGATATGCTTAAGGTTTGTATAGAGAAAGGCAATAAAAATAACTTGAAACCCAACGTGTATTATCAAAAGATTGAAGACTTTGTTAGCTCTCATACATTCGATTTGATCATTATTCCGTTTGGATCTTTCTCACTTTTGCCGAACCAACTCGTTAATAAAAGCCTAGCCAATATGAGATCCGTACTAAAGGAGCAGGGAAAACTTCTACTGACCATTATGTTAAAAGGTAATGATATTGAAGAGAGTTCAGATTGGATACAATTAGAAAAAAAATATATTAACAATGAATGGATTGTTATATCCAAAAAAGCTCAATATCATAAAGAGCAATCTACGCTCTTTACGAAGTTGAAATACCAGGTAGTTACAGAGGATAAAATCGAAAAGACAGAAATGATGGATTTTCCACTTCGCCTTTATGATGTTAAAGAGTTTGAAAATATACTTAAGACGAACGGTTTTCATCATATTCAGTTGCATGAAGTGAAGGATGGATATGGTGAAGGAAACCATTTCCATGTGTTTGAGTGCTCCTTAACGGAACTTAACAACAATTAATTATTCCAATCGAGGAAGCAATACTAAGTGTCATCAGGTTGCTCTACACGAGCTTCAAAGAACCCAGAATCGTCCACAACCCCGAGAGGATGATGAGCCACAGCGTCAGCTTTTTAAACAGCTGGTCATTCAACTTTTTGATCGCTATAATGCCAATAAAAACACCGATTAACATGCTTGGAACAAATAGCGAGGTGTACATTACCACTTTTGGAGTCAATAAGCCGCTATAATAAAATGTGCCAATTGTAATCATGTTTAATATGACGCCGTATACGGTGATGTTCGCTCTGAATTCATTTTTGCTGTATCCCTGATTGGACAAAAACAATGCAACCGGAGGACCACTGAGCGAGATGCTTCCATTTAATAACCCGCTTGTCATGCCGATAGGGATAAAAGCGATTTTATCATTACGGACAGGGAAGGATTTCCCTAATAACAATAGGCTGGCAAAAGCAATAATGAATATACCCGTAAATCCTTTTAGAAGGTCTGCATTTAGATAGACAAGCAAAAAGGTTCCCAGCGGGGCCGCCAATAGGCTGGAAAGGATTAATATCCATATTTTCTGAATGGCTACATGCCGCCAACTATTTAGAAGTACGATCATATTTGTACATAGACTGAGGATGACAACGATTGGGACGACCTCTTGTAGCGGAATCATTTTCACCAAAAAAGGCATGGTCACTAACGCGAAGCCAAAGCTCGTTAATCCTTGAATAAAACCCGCTGCCAGCACAATAAATAGGCCTAAGATGAGAAACATATTGATTTCAATGTCCATAAAAGCTCCTTATGCTCCAAAATGAGCCTTTAGTCGAAGCGCTGGGCTTCCTTCCATTGGCTCTTATCATATTTTTGTTATTATATATAACCGAAAATAAAACCGTTATATCGCTTGCCATCTTTTCTGAAGCTTTTTAATGCCTTCATCCACCAGCGATCCAAAGAAAGATGTCCCGTTACGGGAAAACAGTACACTCCGTGACCAGTGAACGACAAGCACGGGGATGGCTCCCTTCAATATAACATTTAATTCCGGTGTGACATAAGATCAGAATTAGCAAGCTCTACTGCAACAGCAATCGTAAGCTGCGGATATCTTCTAAGACCCTTTATATAATGACGATCTATTGGCTTACTCTCTACTATAGGTTCTATGCTAGTATCATATCTATCAAATTCTATACTTGCAATTGTATTGTTATTAATAAGTAGAGTTACGATATCTTCTGACTCCTCTGGCAACCAAAAAATAATATAAGCCGTTCTCATCTCAGGAAAAAAAGATTTAATCATCTCAAGCAATCTTGATTTACTTTCGTCATTAAATAAAGCACGATGTTCTCGTATTAAATGACTTTGAATATCTGACTCTGTTTTTGTATGTTTTAATTTGATTAACTCCATGTTATTCACTCCCCTAGTAAAACGCAAAGCTACAGGCTAGCTTCCAATCTGATTGGCAAAAATACCGTTTGCAGTAACTATCTCATCACAAATCACTTTAGAGAATTTTAATCGACTAATTCGATCAAAATGTAAGGTTTCAACAATGGTTTTGCATCAGGTTGAAAAATTTTTTTAGGCTTTGGAACTTCCTCTCCACTCTTCACCAATCATCCCGTAAGTTACTCGATCTAAATATTTGCCGTTTAGAAATTCGAAGCAGCGAATGGTTCCCTCTTCCGTAAACCCTAAGCGCTCAGGAACGGCTCTACTTCTAATATTGCTGGTAGCCGCGCATATTTCAACTTTGTTTAATTTTAGTTCTTCAAAAGCATGTTTCATAAATACGGAACACGCCTTGGTTGCTAAACCCAATCCTTCAAAATCCTTAGATAACCAATATCCGATTTCCGTCTTCTTGCTTTGCCAATTAAAATATAAAAAGCCAATTGATCCCGCTAGTTTTTCTTTATGCCAAATCCCAACCCAGTAGCCGTTATTAGCTGCAAATGAACTTAACGTTCGTTTGATAAATTTCCGTGTATCATTAATTTCGTGTGTATGATTGGGAAAATCAAGCCATTCTCCAATACTGTCTCGACTCTTATCAATTAACTCAAATAATTCTTCCGCATGTCTATTTTCTAAAAGTGAAATATAGGAATCCTGATCTATGATGGATTTGAACATATTTTGCCCCCTAAGGATCTGACTTTTGATTTACCTGTCTTCTTGAACCTACATATACAATTCTTCAAGCATCTTCTGATAGATATGATCGTTTTCTTCATCAAAACAAACAAACTGTATGTGATCTATGACTGGATGCAGTTCAATATAATGTTTGACTGATGTCAGCGCAATTTGAGCTGCAACGTTTTTGGGGAAACGATATATACCTGTGCTTATATTAGGAAACGCTATGCTTCTTATATGATGCTTACTTGCTAATTCCAAGCTATTTATGTAGCAGCTTTGCAGTTTTTTCTCCTCATCAAGCTTTCCATCGTTCCATACCGGACCCACTGTGTGTATGACATACTTCGCGCTCAACTTACCAGCCGTCGTTATAACTGCATCGCCTACAGCACAACCACCTTGTCTAGCTCGTATTTGTTTGCATTGTTCAAGTATTTCACTTCCACCAGCACGGTGAATGGCGCCATCTACGCCCCCACCGCCAAGTAAGCTCGTGTTTGCAGCATTGACAATACAATCCACTTCAGATTTTGTAATATCCCCCTTTATTAATTCAATGGTTGTCGAATTGAATTTTATCCTCATTTTCCAACCTGCCTTTCGCACCCTTCAGCTCAATCGCTTATTCTATTAAATGCTCGCAACGTTTTTAACGTATTTAAAGTAATAATACCTGCCCATTCTGTTTCAGCTAACTTCCACTCCTCCTCAAATCTTCCCCAGCTCCAGTTCGGTTGCCAACAACCTTCCGTAGATTGACTCATGATGATCTGATCAAGCTCTGCTGGAATAGCCTCGGAATACTTATGATAAAAAAGAGACGCCGGAGAATCAACAACTTGCAGGGGCGTAGCACAATAGCCCTTTCTATCCTCCTGTTTCACAACTACACATAAATCTAAA
The DNA here is from genome assembly GCF_036894955.1 of Paenibacillus sp. KS-LC4. NCBI lineage: Bacteria > Bacillati > Bacillota > Bacilli > Caryophanales > Paenibacillaceae > Paenibacillus > Paenibacillus sp. KS-LC4. Next base: position 4,851,844 of record NZ_CP145905.1, read on the forward strand.
AAATGCTCCAGTTTTTTCATAAAATGATTCAATCGTTCACCCGACATTCGAGCAGCTAATCTCAGATAGCAGTAAATTTCGTGCATTTCTAGCTCTTCACAATTGTCTAGATATTGCGTTGCTTTCACAGTGATTTCACTCACGATATGATCAGGCAAGGTCTTATTATATTGATAAAAATAGCCCAATACTTCTGCATTCGGATTTCCCCATTGCGGGCTATGCCCTTGATAATTCCACCATATTGCCCGCGGGGCTTCATCTGCCTCCACAGGGATGATCTCCCATCCCATATGCTCTCTTGAATATTGCCTAGCTAGGTAATTCATTGCTCTAGCAACGGATTCATGATCTCTTGAAACTTTCATGCTAGATAGGATCTGTAAAGCTGTAGTTGTTGCAAGCACTGATGATGCATCACAACGCAAATCCGGCTCAAGTCCTTTGCCAAATCCACCATCATCATTCTGATATCTGGTTAACTCCCTAACGACGTTATCTGTAGTCCCGCTCTCAAATTCAAACTGAAATAACGCTTGCTCAAGCCTTCTTCCTTGATTCATAATAAATTCTCTTGATTTTTCAAACTGTGCTTTTGATAAATTTATCATGGAGTTTTTCATAACTATTCCCCCGTCTGAATTACACCTTATGGCTTGGAATAATATTACTATAAAATCGCAAAAAAAGGGAGGATACAGGAACCTTCATTCCCATATCCTCCCCACAAGCAAGTCTTGCTATTATTCGGTGCCAGCAGCGTTCAAGCCCTCTATGAGGACGAACAAAGTCAGCGCCTGTCCATAGCCCATCGGGCTAAGCGGAATATCCTTATAGAACTGGGCATCATGGCCGACAGGAGTTCCGTAGGACACCTGCTGTACGACTCCATTATCATCAATGTGCCGCAGTACAGCTTCAAGTGCCTTCAAGCCTGTCTGACGATAGGATTCATCTAAGTAGCCATAGCGGATTCCCTTGAGAATGCCGTAGCCAATCGCCGCCGTTGCCGACGCTTCTTTGTAAGAGTCCGCTTCATCAAGTACGGTGTGCCACATGCCATCCTCTTCCTGAAGCTTGCTCAGCGCTCTAATTTGAGCAGTCGCCGTATCCAGCAAATAGGCTTTCAGCCCTTCTTCTAGCGGCGCGATATTAAGGAAATCAATGACTCCCGCCGTGTACCATGCATTGCCTCTGCCCCAATGCACAGCGCCATAATTATGATTTTCGTTAAAATCCCAACCATGATAGAATAATCCGGTTTTCTTATTATACAAATATTTGATATGCACAAGGAACTGTCGCTTAGCTTCCTCCACATACTCCGGTTTATTGAAGTAAATACCTGCCTTCGCCAAAAATAGAACCGTCATAAAAAGGGTATCTATTAGAATTTGCCCGTCATTGGCATCTCCGGTTATCATATGCTGAAATGCGCCATCTCCCGTACGCAGCAGCCCATCCATAATCCAACTGCTCCATTCCTCACAGACACGCTCATATTCCTTGTTCCCCGTAATCTCACATAACGAAATTAGCGTAAGAAGCGGTGCGCAGGTATTCACATTTTTTTCAGGCAAGCCTTCCATTAACCTGGCCTTGTACCAGGAATCCAGAAATTCCAGCACCTCAGCATCCTTCGTTGCCTCATAAAGCTGAAGCAAGCCATATAGACCGACACCTTGCGGCCATTCCCATAAGTGAATATCAATTAGTCCAATGGGAAACTGCTCATCCATTGTTGTGTTTTCCATGGACTCCATCGCATGGGATACCTTCTTTATTTTCTCCAGCAGCATCGTCTTGTTCAGCATGTTCGTATTCGCTCCTTTGCTTTGTTGCCCCAGGCTCGGTGAGTGCTACATGTCCAGCAGCTGTAATTGCCCTCTCACGCCATAACCGCCGTGCACGATTTCCTCTCCTTTTATAAGGAAAGGCTTATCCATTCCCCACTGTATTTGACCATGCATCGGGTCTACTAGAGTAAGAGATAAGGCTTGACTATCGAATTGCGGGCTTGCCGCTACCATTTGGTTTTTGAATTGATCGAAGCTTCCGAACTGCTGCTCGCTGCCTGCCCTGATGATCCAGGCGTTGCGTAAGCCGTGCGAGATAAGCTCACGCTCCTTCGTCACCCCAACTGTCTCCATAGCTGCCCCATTGGCCGCATAAATGGCCGCATATCCTTTATCCAGACGAGCAAAATACCAGTTGCCCTCCCTTGTCCATTCCGTGAAGGAATAGGAAGGAAAATAAGCATGAGTCCAATCTGAGCTATGAGTAGTCGGAATATCAAAAATCATTAATGCTATTCCCTCATGCTGAACTACATCGGGCAATATGCCATTTCCTGCCCAGAAGCAAGGTCTGCCATCTCCATGCTTATAGATTTCCGCCGGATGATTTACCCAAATTTGCGCTTCAGGGGACAGAGATAAATGGTTGACATGCTCCTGATAGCCTTGCTTGCCTGGGCGGAAGCGAATAATAGACGATAGGGTGTACTCCGCAGTCCGATTATGATAAAGCTGGGCATACCCTCCCTTGCCCTGCTGGTTGCTGAACACTAATTGCTGTTTTTCACTGAGCAGCAAATGCTCCTGATACGCTGCTGGCGGCTCATAATTCGATAAACACAAGGCGACATTGCTTATCGAATAATTGTTAACATTGCCGACTCCATATCCGATCCAGCACATGGATGTCGTTCCCGCTGCATAATGGCCGAGCAATTCCTTCTCGTAGCTGCGTCCGAAGGTTGTCGTCATAACGCCTCTGTGCATTTGAATCGTAATATAATAGTAAAGCAGATCCATCGCTTTTTTGGCTTGCTCCCGTAGTTGCTCGCTAAGGGCAAATTCATAAATATGCAGCAGCCCTACCGCATCTATAGGAATGTAAGCGCTAGAGTTCCATTCTGCAAGCCCTTCATCAAAGAAGCGCTCGAACCATAACGCGAGCCTCTGCTCAGCTTTTTCACGATGCACGTTACCGGATTCCCCGCTGTTGCTGAACGTTTCTTCCCCGAAAAGTTGTCCGGCCAGTAGCTCATTGGTGTGAAACAATAGAGCATGGTTTTCACTGAAAAACCACATCACATCATCACCCGGCTCATCAATCCAATAGCGATAGCCTAAAATGCTTGCTTTCACCCGATCCCAGAACGCTTCCGTAAACAGACCGCTGTTGCGCTCATCTCTCCAAAGGCGGAACAGCCCGACCAGGTAGAAATCACTGCAATCCTTACGCTGCTCTATGCCTTCCACACCATCCAGCAAAATCTTCTCCGCTGCCTGGATATCGCCTCCTGTTTTCAGCATGGCGATAGCTTTGTGTATATTAGGACTCCCCTTCTCGGCAATACAACGAAGGGCGAGGGATTTGCGAGCTTCTATATCTGCTGCATGCTGCGCAGCCTCATCATAGGTCGTATCAAACGCTTGACAGCCGAATTTCTTCGTCAATACAACATTTGAAACAGAGATGGTTAATGTGAAATAGACGTAATGATGGCCAATCTCATTCGTATGCCCCAACGTTAAATCCGTCGCGCCCTCGGATATGCTTATCGTTTTATTTTCCGTACCATCAAAAAAATTACCGTACTGAATATCAGCCTCTGTCACGATAGAAGGAAAGGGAAGCGGAAGCCGCAGCTTAATTTCCTCCCCCTTAAAAAGATCCGAAGGAAAATAAGCCTGTTCCAATGCCTGCTCTGCCGCTTGCACAAGCTGAACCAAATCAGGAGCGATAGGTAAAGAAATCTCCAATTCCTCGCCGCCTAAATATTCCACTGCGAAAGCATACATCGTATCCCGTTCGGCAAGATCCTCCCAGCACGCATAAATTTCATTATATCCGGCTGTAAGCTGAGCCTCGATGACGATTTCCTGCTCCTTGTTGCGGGTGAGCGGGGCAAAGTCTGTTACTTGCTGTCCATTAATCCACAGCGCCAAGCTGCCATAGGTTCTCACCCGTAAAGAGGCCGTATGGCTAGTAGGGGATACAACCCGTGTCGCCGCATAGCTGCGCAGATGAGTGGGAACGAACCAAAAGCCCGATCTCTCTACTCTCGGATTATTCCAAGGGGAATAAATCTCCCAAGGCATTCCATCCTCTATTCCCTTCGGTGTGTCTCCTGGCGATGGGAATTCATTCCATTGCTCGAAGAAGCGAGCCGGGGGCTGCATTCTCCGATTTTCTACAAATTCCTTGCGGCAAGGATTCTCATGAATGGCAAAACCCTCAATAAGCCAATCATTAATATCTCCCTCCATCGTCGTCGGGACAAATTTTACAGGCTGCGTATAAATCCCGCTAATCATCCAATGATTAATCATTTGATTTTTGCCCAATTTCATTGGCTTATAATTTAAGGCGTCAGACACTCAAATCATCCTTTCATCCCTGAAGTAATCATACCGCTAACAAAATAACGCTGGAAAACGAGAAAAACGATAAGCACTGGAATCATCGTGATTACGGACATGGCAAGCAAGCTTCCCCAGTCCACGCTGTATTCGCCAATAAAATTAGAAAGTGCAAGCTGAATCGTATATTTAGCTGGATCACTAATTGCTATTAATGGCCATAGGAAATCATCCCATCTCCACATAAAGGAGAAAATCGCCAATACAGCAAGAATAGGCTTGGCAATAGGAAGAATAATACTCCAGTAAATTTTCCATTCCCCCGCTCCATCCATACGTGCTGCTTCGAGCAGCTCATCCGGTACAGTCAGCAAATACTGTCGCATCAGGAACACCCCGGTTGGAGTTGCTGCGGGAGGGATAATAATCGCAAGCATGCTGTTATACATGCCAAGTGCGCTCAGCACCTTAAAGATCGGAATCATGATAACCTCAATCGGGATCATCAGGGTGGATATAAAACCGATCAATATAATAGAGCTGCCGCGGAAGCGGTACTTTGCGAGTGCAAAGCCTGCCATGGAATTGATCAGGAGCAGCAAAATCGTTGAGGATAGCGTCACGATCGTACTATTTTTGAAATACAAGCCAAAATTTCCTTTGTTGAACGCTGCCGTGAAATGCTCGAAGGTTAAGGGCTGCGGCCATAGCTTAGGAGGATAACTGTACAGATCCGTATTCGTTTTTAAAGCAGAAATGACGACCCATAATACCGGCAGCAGCCAAAACAGTGCTGCTACACTTAATATACTGTAGATGGTAATTTTAGTTAGAGGCTTAAGCTCCATTAAACAGCACCTCCCTTGGACATACGGAATTGCAGAGCAGAGAACCCGCCGATAATGATAAACAACATCACGGACATCGCACTAGCCAGACCAAGCTCCTGCTTCGTAAAACCAATCTCATAAATATATTGAACAATATAGGTCGTTTCTTTACCCGGTCCGCCGCCCGTAAGCGCAAACATAAGGGGAAACGCTTTGAACGCATCAATAAGAGCGAGCATGAATACGAGCAAGCTTGTAGGCTTCAGAAGCGGGAGAGTAATATGACGGAACACCTTGATGCCCGTTGCTCCATCCAATCGTGCGGCCTCATAGTAATCCGTAGGGATTGCTTGCAAGCCCGCTATAAAAATGACCATGAAAAATCCGGCTCGTGACCATACGGTCGCGATAATAACAGCCGCATTGGCCCAAAATGGCGAGGTTAGGAAGCCGATAGGCTCCACTCCGATCACAGTAAGCATATGATTCAGAATGCCGAATGAATCTCCAAAAATCCACTTCCAGGTCAAACCAACAATAATAAAAGAAATCATCGTCGGCCAGTAAAATATGGCTCTAAAAAGGCCTCTCATTCTAATCTCGCGTGCAAGCATCATCGCAATTCCTAATGCTACTGCATAAATTAGCGGAACGACAATCGCTGCATAAATTCCTGTTCGTCCAATCGTCGTCCAAAATTCCTTATCCCCAATAATCTTGATATAGTTGCCGAGCCCATTAAACTTCATTGGATTCAAGCCATCATAAACATGGAAAGAATAATACAAGCCCAATAAAGAGGGAATTACGATAAAAACACCGAAGATCAGGAGGTTAGGAAGAACGAACAGATAAGGAGCAATGGCGAGTTTCCTCGTCTGTCCTGTCTGCTTTTTACGGTTTAAACTTTGACCTCCGCTCATCTGCTTACCCCTTTCAAATAAATTCTATAAAGAGGCGGCTTGACGGATATAGATCCGCCGCCTCTTTATTGTCGATCATTGCCTTCTTAGGCTGGCCTATTGGTTTGCAATAGCATCGTTAATCAGCTTGGCTGTCTTGTCCATTGCTTCCTGAGAGGTCGCCTTATCCGATAGAACATCAATAATATTATTTTTCAAATCAGTCGAAATTTTAGAAATGATGGTCTGTCTGGACCAGTCATTTGCTGCAAGCGGCGAAGTATTTTTCAGCTCATCCGAGAAAACCTGATACATTTCCTTGCCAAATGAATAATCCAGCACAGCGCTGTCCTTGCGCGGACTCATGAACAGAGATTCCTGATTATATTTAGAGTTCACTTCTTTGGACGTTAAATACTTAATAAATTCAGCTGCCTCTTTCTCATTGCCGCTATCTTTGAAAGCCATAAGGAATTTTCCACCTGGTACCGAGGAACGTTGTGTTCCTTTCGGCATATAGGTAACTCCCCATTCAAAATCAGTGATGTCCTTGTAGTTGCTGATCATCCAGTTGCCTGCCCAGTGAGCAGCCACCGTGCCTGAACGGAATAGATTATTAGGATTTTCTCCGCCAAGCCATACGGAATCAGGCATAATTCCATCTTTATGAAGCTGCTTGAACATATCCATAGTGCGAATTCCAGCTTCACTGTTAATCGCTGCTGCTTTGCCGTCTTCCGTTAAGATGCTTCCGCCGTTCTGATACAGAAGAGTAGACCATCTATGCGGCGTGACATCCCAAACCATGCCGTATCTTGCTCCGCCCTTCGCCATAACCTCTTTCAGCGCAGCTGTATACTCATCCCACGTCCACACATCATCTGGTGAAGTCGGCACTTTGACGCCCGCTTTATCAAACAAGGTTTTGTTGTAAATCAGTCCATTCGCTGTTACATCCATAGGAGCTGCGACCAGCTTGTCATTAATCACATAATAAGGCTTGAGCGAATCAATAAATTGACCCTCGAATTGCTCTGCACTGTCGACGTATGGAGTAAGATCCACTGCCTGATTAGCGAATGATCCTGTATCCGTGATACGGCTCAGAGCAGGCGGCTTACCGCCGGAAATCATCGTTTTCAATTTGGTTTGCAGATCCTTAAAGCCGACTTCAATCAGATTGATTTTGACATTGGCATTGGCCTGCTCGTAATCTTTAATGATTCCCTTCATGACTTCACCTTCATTCCCATCTGAGAACCATAAGAAATCAAGAGTAGCCTTCTCGGTACCTCCGCCGCTATCCGTTTTGCCAGTATTGCCAGTGTTAGTGCCGGCATTGCCGCAAGCCGTTAGCATAATGAGCGTCATGATTAAAACCAGGCTAAGACTGAGCTTGAGGTTCGTTTTACGTTTCATACAAACATCTCCTTTAAATGGTGTAATGGTTTCGCTTAGCTAAGCACTTTGTTTTTACGGAATTGCTGTGGCGATGCACCTACATATTGTTTAAAAGCTCTACTAAAATATTCAGGTGTGTTGAAGCCGAGTGTTTCTGATATGGACAAAATCGGCTCATTCGTAGACAACAGCAGCTTTTTGGCTTCAGCCACCCGTTTCCTTATTACGTAATTGCTTATGGTGTAGCCTGTTGTCTCTTTAAAGGAATGACAAATGTAATACTTATTCAAATGAAGCATCTTGGACAGGTCATCCAAAGAAACATTCTCCGTGTAATTTTGGTTCAAATAGTTAAGAACGCGGCTTACACTTGTTTGCTTCTGGGAAGGAGCTGAAGGCTCATTTTCAGACTGCTCCATCTTCATTTTTCGGTAGATGCGCAGCAGCAATTGCGTCAGACTCATCTTGACCATCATTTTATATCCTGTATGATTGGCTTCCATCTCCTCCTTAATTCCTTTGAATATGCCTTTTATTTGTTCACGCTCCTCCAAGGACCAATGCACCAACAATCCATTAGGATGACGAAAAATAGACATCAGATTGTCGAGCTGGCTGACGCTTAGCAAATCCAAAAGCAACGCTTCTGTAAAATTGACGAAGCTTCGTTTGTAAACGATTTCTCTTGAAGGATTAACCCGGTGCGGCACCGCCCCCCTAAATACAAACATGTCACCGGGCGAAGGCTTGTAAATCCTGTCACCGATTAAGAAGGTGGCATCCCCCTGTATAAAATAATGAATTTCATAACCGTCATGAGTATGAATAGGCCATTCATCCTGAAAATTATCCGCTTCTGAGCGCACATAAACTTCATTTTCCTCCAGAGCAACATTCGTCGGGGTGTGGATGGATAGCACCAATAACGGCCTCCCTTCTATGGGTAAGATAAGCAATATTGATCAACAATCAAAAATGATAGCGCTTTATAATGAATTGTAGCATAGGCATTCAAATAAAATCAGCACTATATTGCTCTATTATTGATCAAAATTGTTGAAAATGATGTGAACGCCTTCACAAGAGCATAAATCTCCATGAACCTTCCAGACACTGGTTATTTAGCTGAGTTGGTGGTGCCGCTTCCTAGATTCGAACGCTACATTTGTCGTAACCCCTATGCAGGCAGGCTTAGCTTCATAATAAAAAAAGACCGCATGTACAGCCTGGAGGCTGATCATGCCGTCTATAAAGATATGGTTCAATGATACGCTGATTTGTTCTGTCTAAGTTTAAATATGAAGGCAGTTATACTTTATCCAATACCTTTTAATTATATTCAAAGCTTTTATGTTATAAGTCTCCATCAATATAGCAGCCTGCATCAAAACCTTTCCTCTTAGCATTCCAGGTAAGAAGAGTGTCCTCGGGGTATCCAAAGGTAAATAGCAAGATACAGAGCGTTTATAAATACGCATGTTCTTCTGTATTGGAAGAATTCGTTTCTTCAATTAGCAACGACCTAATTTCTTGTAATACTTTAGCTCCGGTTCTAATCCAATGCGTTCTAATCAAATATCTTCCCTGTCCATCATTATCACCTCGAATTTAGCCAATATCATTTTTTGTATAACATCAAGGCTTGTTTGCCTTCCATATATATCTATACTCTCTCAATCCAAGCTTTCCGTTCATTTTACTCTGTTCAATCTTCACTTCTAGTTCCTTCTTTAACTCAGGCTTAGTATAATCGGGATTTCCGGGACTTCCTGAAATAAACTTAGCAAATTCAATCTCATTAGGGAAAAAAATAAGCGCGCTATTAAATTCTTCAATTTCAATGTTAATGAAACCATTACTGTTTAATCTGTTTTTAACCGTGTCCAATGCTCCCGAGTGAATTCCGAATATCGTGCCTCCAGAACAAAGGATTCTACTGTGATTTAATATTGAGGTTGGTCCTCTTCTATCATAAATCAAGTCAAATTGTTCATCCTTAAAGGGCAAGTCGCTCTTGGTCGTAGCGTATACAAACCTAGCATTTTTCACATTACTTTCTTCTAACAACGTCTCAGCAATTTTAATCATTTCAAAGGAATTATCAAATCCAATGATTGATTTCGCATGCCTCGACATCTTAAGTGTAAAATCCCCATGTCCGCATCCCGCATCAAGCACTGAATTAAAATTTGGCAGCATATCCACAAGTTTTGCTTCAAATATCGGCTCCGCTGAAACTCCTTCAATGGTAAATACCGCATTATTTTTATAACCGCCATTTCTTCTAGCAATCATGTCATACCATTCAATCCCCATCATTTTACCTCCATGTATATAAATTTTTAATAGGTTACGCAATATGAATGATCGAGTCTGCTTCCATATGCATGGGCAGTCCCTCCTTATTTTCGAATACCAAAAAATATTCTGACATAAAATGACCTCCAAATTTTCTTTTTGCCTACTATACTTTCAGAAAATAAATGAATATAATTCCAATCCGTTTCAGTATACCAAACTTAGAAATTTACAGCATAACAAAGTGACCTCCCGATTGCCTCTAGAAAAGTTCTATTTTTTAGTTCTATTCTTTAGATTTTCTTTAGAAAGTTACCCATAAGCTCCTCAGAAGTTTTCGTTATGATTTCTCTAGCAAAACAAACGAGGAGGCTCATCATGCTTAGCGACACAATCCTGCGGCTATTCGAGCAGCACGGTTATCTGATTTTTTATTTAGCCTTCTCCTTAGGGCCCTTTGGCATTCCTGTCCCGAATGAAATAACGATCCTTACAGGCGGCATGTTGAGCAGCACCGATGCTTTAGATCCGTGGGTAACCTATATCTGCATTTTAAGCGGGCTATTAACAGCCATTTCGCTCTCCTATTGTGCGGGCCGAATTTTTGGAGAGAGATTAATATACAAGTTTCAGCATAAGCGACCGTTTCAGCGGGCGGAAGAGATTTTTAAACAACGAGGGGATTGGGCGATGTGCATTGGCGTATTTATTCCAGTCGTACGGTATATTCTCCCTCTGTTCATCGGGCTAAGCGGTGTAAAATTCAGAAGGTTTGCACTGCTTTCCTATCTTAGCGTTTTATTTTGGACCATTACATTTTTTACGGTCGGCAAATACTTTGGCACTCATCTGCTAGCCTAGCCATCAAGAAAAACGAAATATTGGAGGTACATCCATTGAGCATCAGGGAATGTCTACTTTTTTTGCAACGCTTTATTCAAAGCCCGAAACGAGTCGGAAGCGTTATGCCCAGCTCTCGATTTCTGGCAACAAAGATGGTTAGCTCTATCCCCTTGCACAATGTTAAGGCGGTCGCTGAGCTTGGAGCGGGTACAGGGGCAATCACACGCTTTATTAATAAACGGTTATCCGGGTCCGCTAAAGTGCTGTTGTTTGAAATGGATGATTTGATGAGGAAAAATTTACAGTCGGAATATCCGGATTTCATCAGTCATCCAAACGCCTGTCACTTAGTTGAGAGGATGAAGCAAGAAGGCATTGAGCAGTTGGATTGTATTGTCAGCGGATTGCCCTTTTTTAACTTTTCCAGCGAGCTGCGAGAAACGCTGCTTGAGCAGACGATCAAAGCTCTCAAGCCAGGTGGAGCCTTTATCGCCTTCCAATATTCCCTGCAAATGAAAAAACAATTTTCCGAACATTTTATTATTGAAAAAATCGAGCTTGTGCCCTTCAATTTCCCCCCGGCTTTCGTATATACGTGCCGCAAGAAGGAAAACCTTTAGTCGAAATAAACAATTTTGTTTCAAATGAAAAAACATTTGTCCGATACATTTATTATTGAAAAAATTCTCACCCGTATTGACCTTACAAACTCATAAAAGGAGCAGCCTGTCATGCATACCGTGCTTGTTGTAGATGATGATTCGGAGATTAGAGATGTCATCCATGTCTACTTACGAAATGAAGGATATCGAGTCATTGAAGCCGCAGATGGTCTGGAAGCTTTAGCTGCCATACAATCTGAATCCATCCAGCTTGTCATTTTGGATGTGATGATGCCGCGGATGGATGGCATTCAAGCCTGCTTTAAAATTAGAGAAATATCGAATATCCCCATTATTATGCTGTCGGCCAAGGAAGAAGACATTGATAAAATTACAGGCCTAACGACTGGCGCAGATGATTATATGGTGAAGCCATTTAACCCATTAGAGCTGCTGGCTCGAGTAAAAGCCCAACTGCGGCGGCAATCGCTAATTGGAAAAGAAGAGTATGACTCGCTTATTTTAATCAAGGATCTTGTCATTGATAAGAATAAACATTCCGTTAAGCTGAAAGGCAAGGATATATCCTTGACCCCTCTGGAGTTCGCTATTCTGGTGCTGCTTGCCAGCCGTCCCGGGCAAGTATTCGGCGCTGATAAAATATACGAAAGCGTATGGAAGGAGCCTTACGGTTATTCAGACAATACCGTCATGGTACATATTCGTAATTTGCGGGAAAAATTAGAGGAGCGCCCAAGAGAGCCTCAATATATTAAAACGGTATGGGGAGTTGGCTACAAAATTGAATGACTCGGTGCAAAAGCCAAAACGCCAGAAAAAAATTCAAGTTAACATTTTGAGCCGTATCGCCCTAAGTATCATCATCTCTGTTTTTATAAATAATTTTCTTATTTTGCTTTTTGAAAAGATAGGCACCTCCATGGAATCGCCTTGGCTGCTCTCTTTTTTTCCTTATCTGATCACCCCGATATTTATGGTCATTTTTATTTTGACCTTTCTAATTTTAACTAGACGTATCGTTAAGGATTTAATTACCCTTGAGCGCGGGCTGCAATTTATTACTGAAGGGAATTTGAATTATCGGGTAGCTGTCAATCGGCATGATGAGCTTGGCCGAGTTGCCTATAACATTAATCGTATGACAGAGCGCCTTGAGCAGCAAATCGTGAAGGAACGTGAATTAGAGAAATCTCGTATGGAGATGATTACAGGCATTTCACATGACCTGCGAACGCCTCTGACCAGCATCATCGGCTATATCGAGCTTTTGAAATCAGAGTCCTATAAAGATAAGGACGAATATTCGCGTTTTGTTCAAAACACATATAACAAAGCGATTCATTTAAAGAAGCTGCTTGATGATTTATTTGATTATACCCGCCTTAGCTCGATCGAAACGAAATTGGATTTAAAACGGATTGACGTGCATCAGCTGCTGTATCAGCTGCTTTTTGAATTTGAGCCTATCGCCCAGGAAAATAATCTTCAGATTGAAACTGATATCGGCAATACGCCCCTGCTTGCTCGCATAGACAGCGAAAAAATGGCCCGAGCCATCGAAAATCTTTTGATGAATGCGCTGAAGTACTCCATAAAGCCGGGAACCATCCGCATTTTTATGAAAACGGACAAAAATCATATGACTATTGTAGTCGAAAATAAAGGGCAGCCTCTTACACAGGAGCAACAAAATAAGCTCTTCGACCGCTTTTATAAAGTAGACCACTCCAGAAGCAATGATGGCATACAAGCGAGTGCCGGGCTCGGCCTTTCGATTGCCAGAAACATTATTGAGCTGCATGGCGGAACCTTAACCCTTGATCATAAAAACAGCATTTTCAGGTTTAAGCTGACTCTGCCTTTGGAGGATAAACCCGATATTGTTTAGAAAGAAATTTGTAATATCAATCTCTTTGCTGATTGGAGAATATTTTTTCTATACTCCACAATGCTCTACTACGAAATTTCCAGTTAAAAAAAGAGACCCCTAGCCCGCTGCCAGCAGGCTTCGAATCTCCGATGCTTTCGATATAATCCATTTAAATCTTTATCTACTGTACTTATTAATTGTTCAGTTCATCTTAAATGATAACAATAAAATAAGTATTCGGTGAGTATCCACTAATTTGGGCTCCAATTTCAATATTTACAACGGCACCTGGATTACACACAATGTCGTAGCGATAATAGCCAAATTCCTGTACTACCGGGTTAATCAACTGCACGCCTGTTGCATTAATAGAGCCTGGAACATAGTTAAAGCCATCGGGACTATCCACAATTAGCGTATATGTTCTAGTGTACGAAAACGTATTCGTAAATTTGAAATAATCTTTATCCCCAGGCGTTAAAGTAGGAAAAGACCAATCTCCCGCACTAAATATGTGCGGATTGCTTGCACTATCAGGCTCAAACGGCGGGACATACACAGCGGCACTCGCACTTGCCGGAAGCACAAGCACTGCAACTAGAATAAATGTACTTAACATAGCCATTAGTTTTTTCTTCATAAATTAACGTCTCTCCCTATACACTCTCATATAATGGACTGGCCAGTCACGTATATAAAATTACCATTTTTGTTATTAATTATAAATAGATATTTGGTATCAAATTCCTTTTTTTAACATCTTAAACTTCCTCTTTTTTCTCTTGTTTTCTTTCTTTACTCCCTCGTTTCCCCCTGTTTCTACAAGTGCTAACAATGACAGCAATCGACAGGGTCAAAATAACTTAAATCGGAATAATGCAAAAAGGCAGCAGGCAGCCCATATGAGCTGCCTGCTGCCTTTTTGCATTATTTGTTCTACATTTGGACAACTTGCAGATTCATTCGTGTTCTATTTTTATGAACCGCCAATCGTCCTGATCATCGTATCATACGGAGCTAGCTCAAACGTCTGCTGTCCATATTCCGTATCAATGGTCGTGCTTTGCGGCTGGTCGCTGTTGTTAATTGCAACGAGCATTTTACTTTCCGGGTAATACGCGCACTCTGTATATAGGTTGTCGGTCAGGTATTTTGTTTCATGCTGCTCGTTGCCAGCATAGCGGAGCAGGTTCAGCAGCAGGCGAGTATTTTCCAAGCTTAATTCGAATGAAGGAAGATAGATTCCCTTACCTTTGCCGAAAGCATGTATGGACAGCGTGATTTTTCCGTCCGACTCCTGTGCCACAGTAACTGATCCATCAGTAAGGTAAATCCCCTTCTTCGCTTTAATGCTTGCCCCGACAGGGATCAGACCATGCTCATCGCTGGCCTCATAAGTCCACCTGCCATGAACGACTCTGGCACCGGTATCCTCATCCACACCGAGAATATGGGCCATTCTGAAAAAGCTGTCATACCCTTCAACCGCCGAAGGCTGGTTAACCCCAATAAACGTACCACCCTCATACACCCATTTGGTCAGGATGTCCACGCATTTGCTGTCGTTCCAGTGATATCCGCCGCTCCAGGCTGAGCCGGCCGAGCCTGCATTGATCACCACATCATAATCTTTCAGCCTTCCTTGGCGAATATCCTCAAAATCAATGAAGCCCACCTCGACCGGCAAGCCAGATAGCGCCTCATTAATATGAATCAGATCATGCATATAGGTCTCATGAAAATGGCCCGACAGCGTCCATGATCTCAGCTTGCCCCAGCTGTGCAGAACAGCAACCTTCGTCTTGATCTGATAAGGCTTTCCTTGCTGATGCAGCTCCTTGATTTCCCTAAACTCATTGGCAATCTTCTCGATATAATCGCAGAAATCCGGGTACGGCTCTACGAGATGCAGGTAGCCGCCCAAGCCAATTCGATCAATCGGCTCTCTTAGCAAAGCCCTGCGAATATTAATCCAGTATTTTTTGGCATCCAGTGTCGGATCGCCGCCCTCCATGAAGGTAGGCAGCCCGCCTAAGCCGACCGGGAACAAATAAGGATGCAGCCGGATTTCATGCGTGTCCACCTTGATCCCTGAGCACATCCTTGCTTCGTAACCCGAGAATACGCATTTGATCATCCCGTCGAAGCCAAACTCCTGAAAGCGGTCATTATAAGGCTCCATGCCGACCCAGCTGTCATCGTAGAAAACGTAGGCCAGCTTGCCGTGCTGATGGACAATGTCAATCAACCGCTTGCTGAAGCCGATGACAAAATCATTAATAAAAGCCATCCAGTCGAGCTTGCGCTGCTCCGCGGGCATATGACTGACGCGATATTTGCCGCCATTTACAAAGTCCTCGGCCGTCAGCGAATAGCCGTACTGCTTGGCGAACAGGTCAAGCGCCTTGGCGCTCACCGTAAAATCATAGGAGCCCCAATCCGAGAACAAATGGCGATTGCGCTCGCTGCTGCCCCAAATCCAGGCAAAATTATAAAATAAGGAGGTGAACCGAACGACCGTCGTTTCCTTATGCTGAGCGCACCAGTTTTCCATCCAGTTCAGCATATACGCCTGCGTATCTGCGTACATCGGATCAATCTGCATGAGATGCTCTTTAGTCCAGTTATTCGTGGTGTGATTATACATGGAGATTTCTTCCCAGATCCGGTAAGCCATGAAGCTCACCGTATATTTATGCCAAGGCATAATTCCGGTAAGGACGACATTTCCCGTTTCGCGATCATAGTTCCACTGGTCTCGCGGAACCTCCTCCCCAGTCGTTCGGTCAACCACTTGCCAATATTTAAACGCTTCCTTGGAGTCATTTACTTTGAACTGCTCAGCGAAGAAATCCTCCATCACATAGATGGTTAAGTAATCCTGCACGGCTACCTTCGGATGCGTAATTAAAAAACACTGCTGGAGCTTATCCAAATTTTGCGATGCCCATTCATTATGGTCTCTAACGATACAGATTGTAGAATAGATCCCATACCCTGCATGGATGATTTCATCGGACAGCTTCGTACCATCGCTGTCACGAATGACGTCAGCGCCCCAGCGCTCGGCTAATTCCAAGGTCAGTGCCTCATAGCCGGATTCACCCGGAAGGGTAAAGGCCCCCGTCGTTTTTTTCGACAAATGGATTCCCTCCTATTTCACCATATCGGATAGAAAAGCGAGTGCTAAGCCTTGCCCCCAGCCTTGAATCCAATCTTTTGGAATGTTGCGATACCCTTCACGGTCCTTCATGACGGCCGTACCGCCAGAAACACCAAGCACTCGTCCATCTGCGCTTATATTTTCCAAAATGCCCTTGAGCGCCTTCTGCACATATTTCGTATGCAGCGGATTGCCATTATTGATCATAGCCGCCGCAATGCCGCAGGATGCAGATACCTCCTCATAGGATTCCTCGTCATCAAGCAAGGTTCGCCACAAGCCATTCTCCGTCTGCACAAGCTTCAGTGCGGCCAGTTGGTCCCGAACCGAGCACTCTACGTCCATGCATTGCGGGTACAAATACCATTCCTTCAAAAGCGGCTTAACCTGCGACATCGTATAGGCGCCCCAAGCATTCGCTCTCGCCCAGTAAAACCCGGACATATGATCCTGCTTCACATTATTGTAGCCGTGGTACCAGAGCCCGGTGCTAGGGTTTTGCAAATATTTAATATGCCAGTAATATTGATTCAGAGCATCCTCAATCATCGCCTGATCCTGAAGCTTGCTGCCTACCCGCAGCAGGAAAAATGCCGCCATAAACAGCGTGTCCGCCCACGCCTGCTCGGGAAAATCGTTAGAAATGGATACGGTATGCTGCAGCACATGGTCCCCGAATCTCAGCGCGCTATTTTGCAGATAATCAACCTTGCTCATGACAATGTCCCAATATTTCTGGTTGCCCGTCTCTTCATATAAGGTAATCAGCACATGGCCCATCGCACAGGTGTTGACCGTCCAGTCCGGCAAGCCCAGCTCCATATATTCATCCGCCCAACTGATAAGCTTGTCCAAATACTCTTTATTTCCAGTTGTCTGGTAAGCTCTGGATACGCCGTAATAAGCGACTCCACAGGGCCAGTCCCATGTTAAATCCATAGCCAACGTTTTTTTGGCAACCTGATCAATCACACTCAATATTTCTTCTCTGTCATAGTTAATTTGCAGCATGTATAAAAATCCCCTCTCCCTCGCATATGCCCTCAAAGGTAGTTAAGAGCCATCTGACATATTGTAAACGCTTCATAATCTCTATTGTAAGCAGTAAAATGTTCTATATCTAAGCGTATTCGCAGAAAAAATGTGCAATTTCAATCATTTATTCCTGCCCTTTCATTGAATTTAGAAGCCCTTTCGCCTATAATCAACTCAAATTAACGTATGGAGAATGGGAGCGTCGAGCATGCCCAGAAAAAAGAAGCCTGTCATTGAATACCGCCACTACAGCCTGCCCATCAGCTTCCCTGTCCTGCTGTTAAGCGGAGAACGCTGGCGGATTTCAGATATTAAAAGCGAGCATCTTCATTTCCACAATCATTTGGAAATTGGCATCTGCTATTCGGATAGCGGCAGCATGGAGATTAAAGGAGAAACCGTCCCTTTTAAAGCGGGAGACGTGACCTTTCTTCCCAGATATCTCCCGCACACGACATATAGCGCGCCTCGCACAGCCAGCCTGTGGTCCTATCTCTTTTTTTCACCGGAGGAGCTGTTTCACTCTTCCTTTAAAAGCGCTTACAGTAGCTTCGAGCCGAATTTGTTAAGAATGCAGGGAAAAAACTACATTTTAAATAAGGAGCAGTACCCTAAGGTATATACTCTTGCGACGTCGATTGTAGAGGAATTGCAGCAGCAAAAGCCGTATTATCAGGAAAGCGCCTACGGCTTGCTGCTATCCCTCTATATCGAGCTCATTCGAATTCATTCCGCGACTGAAATAGGGGCTGAACAAGAGGCGGAGCATAGTATGAAAAATGACTTTGTCATCTCTCCCGCGCTAGAATATATGATGACAAACTATATGACCTCTATTACCATTGATTTTCTGGCTGAGCTATGCCACTTAAGCACGACTCATTTCCGCAGAAAATTTCATGAAATAATGGGCAGCGCCCCTCTGGATTTTCTGAACAGCACCCGAATCGAGGAAGCCTGCAAGCTGCTCAAAAGCTCTGACGCCTCCATTCTCTCGATTTCCGAGCAGGTCGGCTTTCATTCCATTTCCAGCTTTAATCGCAGCTTTTCTAGGCTTATGGAAGCAACGCCGAAAGAATGGCGCAAAGGGGCTAAATCGGAGGCGCAATCAGCGAAGGCATCCATATTGGCATTTAAGGGCTGGGTTTGAGTCGGTCGCAATAGAGGGCAGTACAGCAGCATGTGGCAATCATCGGTTGGCTGCTGGCGTGGCGGACAAGCTGTATTTTCACAAAAAGGAGAACATGTATGGACATTCCCAAAGGCACCTACGGCTTTCGGTTTGCCGAGGATAAGGAGCTGCAGCTGTGCGTATTGTATGCGGCTGGATATGACGCGATTACCGATTCTGCTTACTGCTGGGATGGCCTGGAGCGGAATGATGGGCCTCTTCTATTGTTCCAATACACCCTATCAGGTGAGGGTGTGTTTGAATCGGACAATCGGATTCATCGGGTTACTGCCGGGCAGGCTTTTCTCGCTGAAATTCCCGGTCCCCACCGCTATTACTACCATCCGAACTCGAAAGAGCCTTGGCAGTTCCTGTTCCTGCTGCTGCGGCCCAACCTAATTTTGCCCCATTGGCGCAAATTTTTGCAGGCTGCGGGTGAAGTGCCCCCTTTGCCCATAGACTGTGCGCCCGTCCGGCTGTCGCGGATGATTGTGGCGGATGCAGGGGCAGGAAGAATAACTGATCCCCTCATTGCCTCCTCCTACGTCTATCAATTCGTAACCGAGCTCGCCAGAATGCAGGTAACGACGCTGCGGGACAGGGAGAACTGGTCATTGAGCATCAGGCTCGCCGCCGAATTTATAGAGCACCACTATGCCCAGATGATCAGTATGGATCAGCTCTCCGAGCATGTTTCCCTGTCCAAATACCATCTGATCCGCCGCTTCTCGGCTAGCACAGGTCTAACGCCCGGCGCTTATTTGACTCGCGTGCGGATAGAGAAGGCTATGGAGCTGCTGCGGGGAACGAGCCTGAGCATGGAAGCGATAGCCGAGCGAATTGGCTACTCCAGCGGGAGCTACTTCATTAAGGCGTTCCGCAGCCTGACCGGGCTTACACCAGGTGAATTTCGGAGCGGAAGCGAAAGCCTTAGCTACAGAAGGTTATTTTTCGATTAACCGCAATATAGTGCTATTGGTCTTGAAATATTACTGTAGATATCACCAATCTCCTTTACTATGATGGAATTATAAAGAGCAATAATTAATTAGTAGAGGAGCATCACTATGAATCACAAACATATAGCACCAACTCCGCCGCTTGGGTGGAACAGCTGGGATTGCTACGGCGCAGCCGTGACAGAGGACGAAATTCGCGGCAATGCGCAGTATATGGCAGAGCATCTGAAGGCATTCGGCTGGAGCTACATTACCGTCGATATACAATGGTACGAGCCGCTAGCGAATTCCTCGCAATACCGTCCCTTCGTTCCGCTGGTCATGGATGAGCATTCCCGGCTGATGCCTGCCGAGAACCGCTTTCCTTCCGCAGCGGGCGGTCAAGGCTTCAAGCCACTAGCCGATTATGTTCATAGCCTTGGACTGAAGTTCGGCATTCATATTATGCGCGGCATTCCGCGGCAGGCTGCTCACTCGGCTACCCCTATCTTAGGCACAGCTGCGACGGCACGCGATATTGCGCATACGAACTCCATCTGTCCATGGAATACGGATATGTACGGCGTAGATGCGACGAAGGAAGGCGCTCAGGCCTACTACGATTCGCTGTTTCAATTGTATGCAGAGTGGGGCGTCGATCTCATAAAGGTGGACGACATCGCGGCATCGCGGCTGTACGACACTCATCAGCCGGAAATTGCTCTCATCTCTAAGGCGATTGAGCGCTGCGGTCGCCCTATGGTGCTAAGTCTGTCTCCTGGTCCTGCTCCGGTGGAATACGCCGAGTTTTTCACCGAGCATGCCAACATGTGGCGGGTTACGGACGACTTCTGGGATTTGTGGCCGCTGCTGCTGGATATGTTCGACCGCTGCCGAAAGTGGCAAGGCGTTCCCGAAGCGGGCACTTGGCCGGACTGCGATATGCTGCCGCTCGGACATATTGGCATCCGCTCGGTAGACGGCGGCGGGGCAGACCGCTGGACGAGGTTCACGCGCGATGAGCAGCTGACGATGATGTCGCTCTGGAGTATTTTCCGCTCGCCGCTGATTTTTGGCGGCGAGCTGCGCGATAACGATGACTGGACGCTTTCACTGCTGACCAATCGTGAGGTTCTGCGCATGCACCGCGAGAGCTTTAATGCCAAGGAAGCGCTCTGCGAGGGTGAGCTCATCGTCTGGACAGCCGAACATACAGACGGCGGCCGCTATGCAGCTGTATTCAACGTTGGCGATAATCCGCTGCCTGTTAATCTGGCGATTGAGCAAATCGGCCTAAGCAGCACAGCCGAAGGTACAGAGCTGTGGAGCGGAGAGCCAGCCGAGCTGCAAGCAGGCTCTCTGCAAGTCAATATCCCGCCGCATGGCGTGCGCCTCTATCGCTTCACCTAAACATTCAACAACATCATTCGTCAAAAAAAGAGATCTGCTGTTATCAGCCGGATCTCTTTTTTTTTGCAAATATTAGGGCGTGTCTGAGAACGCTGAGAGCAGCCAATTTTGCCGAATTTTCGTTCCATGCAAGGCGCATTTGTGAAGGCGTACCGGAGGTACGGCAAGCAAACGGAACGAAGCAGGGGGCGGAAAGGCGGTGATAGGGGCCACTGAACGGGTTTTCAGACACGCCCTAGATCCAGAAAAAAATATATAGTCCCACCTAAGCATGGCTGTTCAAAGGTTGAAACAAACTGTACAAGCCGGACAAAAATCGTACAATAGAGAGGCGGTTGATTTTCATAGGTGGAGGAAACAGATAATGAAACCAATTATAGCTGTTGATATGGACGATACGATTTGCCAATTGGTCAAACGAGCATTATATTACAATAATCTTGAATTTCCAACGCATCAGCTGCGTTATGAGGACATGACTTTGTGGGATACTACGCATCTGCGGCACCCCAACTCCACTCATGAAGTTTTTTATTGCAGGCCAGGTTTATTTGAGGAGCTGGAGCTATACGATGAATATGTTACTGAGGAAATGGAGAAATTGAATGCCGTCTATGACGTAATCATTGTAACGGCGGCGGATGCGATAACGGTCGTGGAGAAATGGAACTGGCTGCAGCGCCATATGCCGTTTATTACGGACACGCAGTTTATTACTTGCAGGCGGAAAAACCTGCTTCAGTTTGATCTTTTGATTGATGATGGTCCACACAACCTGCTCCCGGCGATAGCCGATGGCAAAAAGGTGCTATGCATTCCCCATCCTTGGAACCTGAAGGAGCGAGAGCAATACACTATGCCTGTAATGAGCACTTGGAAGGGCGCAAAGGAAACGATTGATCAGCTATTAGAAATAAACCTTCAAAGCTTTCCTCATAGCTAAAGATGTATCATCGGGAATCAAGCCGAACGGAGAAATGAGGGCGAATCCTTCATTCCTCCGATAAGCTCTTAATATAAGTTTGAATGGCATGTAGCACTAGTTGTTTACCAATCCCTCTCCCCTGTCGTTCTTCTGCCACAGCGACGTTCACCCATTCAACGGTTTCAGGCCTAGTAGGCAGAAGGACGTAAACGCCGATAAGCCGATAAGTTGATTTTCCGCTTCAGCAACGAGACACTCTCCTCTTTTAACATAATCTTCAACAAGCTTTCGAGAAGGATCTGCTAGTAACAAAAGCTCCATTGGAAATTCTTCATTTGAATTAAGTTTTCTAATGATCATAGGACTCTCCTTTAGGCAGCTCATAGCGTAAGTTCGCAATATTACAATACACCGTGTATTGTGTCATTAACGCGACTATTAATCAATATATTTACATTTCGATTTTCTTTTCGTTTGAGCCATATAAAAAAACTATGCCTTGATATAGTTTATTAGTCTTTCCCGATAGCAGCTTCCGCGCTCTATACTAAAGCCAACCATTACATAAGGAGCTGTTACAATTGAAAACATCCATTATCGGTTATCCACGAGTCGGCGCGCTCAGAGAACTTAAATTCGTATCCGAAAAATATTTCAAAGGCATACTTCCCGTTGAAGAACTGCAGCAAACGGCGGCTCAGCTTAGATCGGCAAACTGGAAGCTGCAGCAGGAGAATGGCGTCGATTTCATTCCGTCCAACGATTTTTCCTTCTACGATGGACTGCTCGACACGGCTTGCTCGCTTGGGATCATCCCGCAAAGATACCAACAGCTCGGCCTAAGCCCGCTGGAGACGTATTTCGCAATGGCGAGAGGCTATCAAGGAGACAAAGGCGACGTTAAAGCGCTGGCGATGAAAAAATGGTTCAACACGAACTATCACTATATGGTGCCCGAGATCGACGATACGACAAGCATCCATTTGGCTGGATCAAAGCTATTCGACGAATTTACGGAAGCTAGTCAGCTTGGCATTGCAACCAAGCCTGTGCTGGTCGGAGCGTTCACCCTGCTCAAGCTCGCGAGATTCACCGGCTCGAAGAAAGCAAAGGATTTCGTGCCTGCAATTGTCGAAGCATATACGGCTGTTCTTAACCAATTAAACACGCTTGGCGCAGCATGGCTTCAACTCGATGAGCCTGCACTGGTATCGGATTTAACTGCGGAAGATATCGCGCTGTTCACAGAGCTTTACAACGGCATCCTGTCTGCCAAAGGCAGCGTAAAGGTGATCGCGCAAACTTATTTTGGAGACGTTCGCGACTGCTATCAGGTGCTTCAAGCGCTGCCGTTCGACGGAATCGGCCTCGACTTCGTCGAGGGCAAGCAGTCTTTGGAGCTCGTGCGCCAGTATGGCTTCGCAAGCGACAAAGTGCTGTTTGCTGGCGTAATCAACGGCAAGAACATCTGGAAAAACCAATATAAAAAGACGCTCGCTCTCGTTCAAGAGATCGGCAAGCATGCAAGCCAAGTTGTGCTCGGCACTTCATGCTCGCTGCTTCACGTCCCATACACGATTAAGCACGAGACGAAGCTGACGGCGAAGAATAAGCAGTATTTCGCATTTGCGGAAGAAAAGCTGCGCGAGCTTGCAGAGCTCAAGTCGATTCTGGAGCAGGCAAGTCAGGAGGCATCCGCTTTTTATACGGAGAATGAGAAGCTGTTCAGCGCATCGCGCCTCACGAACGACAACTCGGTTCAGAAGAGAGTGGCTGAGCTGACGGACAGCGACTTCACTAGACTTCCTGCATTCGCTGAGCGGGAAACGATTCAGAAAACGAAATTCAATCTGCCGCCGTTACCTACAACGACGATTGGTTCATTCCCTCAGACAGCTGACGTCCGCTCGAATCGCGCTGCCTTCAAGAAAGGCAATATCACCGAGCAGCAGTATAAGCAATTCAACTTTGACCGTATCGCGGAATGTATCGCGCAGCAGGAGGAAATCGGAATTGACGTCATCGTTCATGGTGAATACGAGCGCAACGACATGGTCGAATACTTTGGTGAATGCTTGGATGGCTTTATTTTCACTGAGAACGCTTGGGTGCAGTCTTACGGCACACGCTGCGTAAAACCACCGATCGTATGGGGCGATATTAGCCGCAGCAAGCCGATTACTGTAGAATATTCGGCATTCGCTAAGAGTCTTACCAACAAACCGGTTAAAGGCATGCTGACGGGCCCGGTAACGATTCTGAACTGGTCGTTCCCACGCGAAGATATTAGCCTGAAGGAAAGTGCGCAACAGATCGGTCTTGCCATTCGTGACGAAGTACTCGATCTCGAGGCTAACGGCATTGAGATTATCCAGATCGACGAGGCTGCATTAAGAGAGAAGCTTCCGCTCCGTCATTCCGACTGGCAGAGCGAGTACTTGAGCTGGGCGATTCCTGCCTTCAGACTTGTGCATAGCGGCGTCAAAGCAGAAACGCAAATTCATACTCATATGTGCTACAGCCAGTTCAACGATATCATTCGTGATATTGATGCGATGGACGCAGATGTCATTACGTTCGAAGCGTCGCGCTCAGACTTAGCCATCATCGACGCAATCAATGAGTGCGGCTTCCGTACAGAAGTCGGTCCAGGCGTATACGACATCCATTCACCTCGGATTCCAAGCGTCGAGGAGCTTAAACAAGGACTCGACCGCATGCTAGGCAAGATAGAGGTGTCCAAGCTATGGGTTAATCCCGACTGCGGACTTAAAACTCGCGGTGTCACTGAAACGTGGGCCAGCTTGAAAAACCTTGTCCAAGCAACTAAAGAAGTAAGAGCAACCTTATCATAACGTACAAGAGGATGGGCTCAAGCGAGCTCATCCTCTTGGTTTATGATCGGATATCCAAAGTCTGTAATGACCGTTTTAAGCTTCCGAACATAGGCGGCGGCCAATTGGCTCAAGCTCGCCTTCTGATTCACGATATAACCTACCTGTATGCTCTCATCCGTACGAAGTCTTACGGATTTGATTAGCTCCCCGTTAAGATCCTTATTGAGTACGCCCGAGCTTATGGTATACCCATTAAGTCCGATGAGCAGGTTGAATAGCGTCGCGCGGTCACTGACCAATATTTTTTTCTTGTACGTTCGTGTGCTAAGTATTTCCTCTGCGAAGTAAAAGGAATTATATTCGCCTTGCTCAAAGGCCAAGCACGGGTACTCGTCCAAATCCTCGATGTCCAGCAGCTCCTTTGAGGCAAGGGGATGCTCTTGACTGATGAATACATGCGCTTCCGCTTGGAACAATGGTTGGAAGCGCAGCTCGTTGTCCTTTAAAATTTTCTGTATCACCTTTCGGTTGAATTCACTCATATAGATGATTCCGAGCTCACTTTTCATATTCCGTACGTCTTCGATAATCTCGTGGGTGCGTGTTTCGCGCAGCGTGCACTCGTACTCGTCCACGTTAAGCTCCTTCAGCAGCCCGACGAAAGCCTGTACAGAGAAGGCGTAATGCTGAGTTGAGATGGAGAACAGCTTCTTTGAAGGCTTGCGATTCATGTAACGCTGCTCAAGAAGCTCGGCTTGCTCTACGACTTGCCTAGCGTAGGATAAAAACTCCGCTCCGTCGCTTGAAAGCACAATTCCCTTGGACGATCGAAGGAAAATCTCAATTCCAGCTTCCATCTCGATTTCTTTCACCGCGTTGGACAAGCTCGGCTGCGAAATAAACAGCCTTTTTGCCGCTTCGCTTATGGAGCCGCTTCTAACGATGGTCAAAATATATTTTAATTGCTGCAAGGTCATTGAATTTCCCCTCCACATCAGAATTATGGACCGTCACACTCGTTTAAAGCAATGGTCCAATTCGCAACAATAAAAGGCATCCTCCCGTTGAAAATACATAGGGAAAGACGCCTTCATAAATGGTGCATGATGGTTCATCTAACACCTCCCTATCTCCCGTAGGTACAGCAGTGTTGTCAGAACAGGCAGGTCTCCTGGCTCCGGAATCATCACTCGGCAGCAGCCTTCCCGATCCATGTCGATCAGTGGCTGGTTAAGCTGCCTGCTCCTCCGTAACAGTGGCGGGACCGCGTCGGTATTGCACCGAACTTCCCTTTTAAGTCAGAACGACAAGCACGCTCGCCGATCAGACACCTGTTCTCACTTATGTAATTTATACAGCAATGTCATTTATACAGCATTATTGATGATTACATTTTAATCGACAATGAATAGCAATACAAGAACAGGGCTGCTATGGGTTGTAACTCACATGGGTCAAAAATTATTGTTTATGTAAAACGCCTGTAAAGGGGTATAGTCATATTGTACGATGCTAAACCCCATTAGAGACAAAATAATACAATTCTCTGTATTAATAATAAAGTATCTTTCGTTTTTCTATCTTCTTCTGTGTTTGTTTATAGACGAAGTAAACCATCTCCGATAGATTTATAAGTCCTAATCCCCGTTCTTCCTCTACATAGTAGGTGTTTGATCCCATATCGCAGTTCATTCTTACACCGTCAAAATAAATTCTTTCGACAGGAGTATGACCATGGATAATAGGTTTTCCGACGGTAGAAGTTAAAAGCGATTCTTTTGGAAGCGAGTAGAACTCACCTTCGGACATCCAAAGTATGTCCCGACTCTGAGCGTCCAGCGGCTCATGCGGGTTCAAGCCAGCATGCGTATAAACAAACTCATCATCCTCAAAGTACATAGGTAATGAGGTTGCCCAGTAGATGTGGGCTTGTCGCTGCTCTTCGTTGGGAAATGTCTTTTTGAAGTCCGCAACCGCATCATGCCCCCCGTGACTGAGCCATAATCTGTTCCCTCGCTGAAAATACCAGCCCATCATCTCCTCGTGATTGCCAATGACGGCTTGAACGTTGTTCGAATACTGTTCACAAAGCAACTTGATTAACTTCATCACTTTGCCGCTATCCTTGCCGCGACTAATCATGTCGCCGCCAACTACGAGCTGATCCTTTTCAAAATCTACCTCTGCATGCTCTATCAACATCTTGAACCCTCGATAGTCGCCATGTATGTCAGTAATAAAAAACTTCCTCATTTAAGCCCTCCAGTGTTTTTGTCAGCAAAATTTCCCACAAAGCTTTCAACAACAACACCGTTTATTAATTACGCAACAATGTGTTAGGAATTTTGAAAGTATCATTTAATGATAATCTTTTTTTGGTCTAATTTAGAATAACAACATTTCAGCGGCTATTAATCGCCGCCTCTTTTTTTTATTAGAGAGACTTCCATCCAAGTTTCATATGAATCACAGAACATGCTTTATAGCATGAGAAAAAGACTGGAGGGGTTGGTCGTGAAAAGCAGCAACCAGCTTCCAGCCTTTGGTGCTTTGGAGACAGTTAATTTTAGTTAGGGACGATTATTTGGGTGTTGGACAGGAATTTTTTATTTGTTAAAACGCCGCTGCCGCATCGCCTCATGCAGCAGCACGGTCGCCGCCATCGCCACATTCAGCGATTCCGCCCGACCCTGCATCGGAATAATAACCGTCTCATTGGCTGCTTCAAGCGAGCTTGCCGACAGCCCTTCCGACTCATTGCCGAGCAGGAGCCAGGTCGGAGCTGTCCAATCATACGAGTAGCAAGTATGTGTAGCGTTGAGGCTTGTTCCGACCAACGCAAAACCCTGATCCTGCGCCGCAGGCAGCAGCTCCGTCAAGTCCGCCTCGATAATCGGCAAATGGAACAACGAGCCCATCGTGGAGCGCACCGTCTTCGGATTGTACAGATCAGCACAGCCTCTGCCCAGCACAACGCCATTCGCGCCGACCGCATCCGCGCTGCGGATAATCGTCCCGACATTGCCTGGGTCCCTTACGCCATCGAGTACAATGACAAGTCCACCTGCTGAAAATAATGCATCGTCCGCCGTTTCCAGTTTGCGCACGACAGCAAAAACCGGCGGCGGCGTATCCGTCCCCGAGCATTTGGCCATTACGGGACGCGTCGCCTGAATCCATTCGACATCAGCGCTCGCCTCCGCATTACCCGCGACAGCATTGGCCGCATATCTGCTTCCACGGCCAGTCTGCTCCGCAAGCTCGCGCAGCTCCTCCGGCAATCCGCGCTCCGCATCATATAAAACCGCTTCAACTTCCACTACTGCTGCGAAAGCTTCCTTCACCAAATGAACGCCTTCAATAATAAACTTTCCGAGGCGATCGCGGTATTTTTTGTCCAACAGGGACGCCCATTGCTTGACACGGTCATTTTGAATCGAGGTTAAAAGGCTATGATTGTTCATCTCTATTACTCAACCTTCCGAATAAGCAATTTCCAAATTGGATAAGTCTGAATTTTTTCCTACAATAACTAAAATGTCGATATCGCGAATGAGATCATCCGCATAAGGCGCAATATTCATGCTCGAACCCGTCTTGATTGCCATGACGTTGCATTTGAACTTCGCACGAATTTCGAGCTGCTTTAAGCTTTTGCCAATCATCGCCTCAGGCGCTTTAATTTCAATGATGCTGTAGTCCTCGGAAATTTCGATGTAGTCCAAAATATTAGGCGAGATCAAATGATGCGCGACGCGCAGCCCCATATCCCGCTCGGGATATACAACCTTGTCGGCGCCGATTCGGCTGAGCACCTTGCCGTGCAGCTCATTTTGCGCCTTGACGATAATGAGGCCGACGCCCATATCCTTCAAAATCAGCGTCGTCAAAATACTCGACTGAATATCCTGGCCAATCGCCACGACTACAACGTCAAAATTGCGAATGCCCAGCGCCCGCAGCGCTTCCTCATCGGTTGAATCCGCAACAACGGCATGCGTGACATGGTTAACCGCATCCTGTACTCGGTCCTCACTCGTATCAATCGCCAGCACCTCAAAGCCCATGTCCGTGAGCGATGAAGCAACGCTAAGACCAAATCGGCCGATGCCGATAACGGCGTATTGTTTTTTCGGCAAGCAGCACCTCTCCCTTCGCTTATGCAACAAAAATCAGCTATTTGCCATTATAACATACGAGCTCATGTAGAATGAAAAAACACCGCTGCGGACATATTAATTAGGCACGCCGACTTGCTCAGTTTTAGCGACCTCGCTCCAAACTGCTGCAGCTGCGCGTAATAACGACGACTTGGAGGGAATCCGGTTGGATAATCTGGATTTGCGTCAAGCCATTATAAGGCGGGTTCAAGATAAGCCGCTTAATGAATTAACGGAAGTGATTGAAAGCTCGATCGGCAATGACGAGCGTGCGCTGCCTGGACTTGGCGTATTGTTCGAAATGATTTGGAAGCAAATCGACGAGCAGGAGCAAGCACGCTTGGTAACTGCGCTGCATACGCAGCTAGCACGAATCGCTCAGCCCGCCACGCGTTAAAATGCTTTAACGGGTCAACGCGGTATATACCGTTTTGCCGCCAACGATTGTCCGTTTGACCCATGGATGGCCTTCATAACGATCGACGATGATTAGGTCTGCCGCTTTGCCCCGCTCAAGCGTTCCGACTTCACTGGCTATTCCCAGCGCTTCCGCTGGAGCCAGCGTAGCGGTGCGAACGGCGGCTGGCAAAGTGGTTATTCCTTCATCCGCCAGCTTGAAAATCGCGTTCAGCAACGCCGAAGGATGATAATCTGAGCAAATGATGTCAGCCGCTCCTGCGGCAATCGCCTCGACCGCTGATAAATTTTTATCATGCGAGCCGCCGCGCACAATATTAGGCGCCCCTACGCATACATGGAGGCCCTGTTGGACGGCGTAAACGGCCGTTTCCAGCGTAATGGGAAATTCGGAGACACTGACGCCGCAACCTCTTAACTGATCTACCCGCAGGCTCGAATCATCATCATGCGAAGCAACCGAAATGCCGCGCTGCACGGCCAGCCGACCAAGCTCCTCTAAGCCGGGCCAGTCAATTTGGCGCCTATTTTCCATCAGCTCTTCCACGATGGTGCGTACCTCATCGACGCTGACCGATTGATTTTTCATCACATAACGCTCGAAGGAGCCCGGTTCTCTGTACTGCCCTTGACCCGGCGAATGATCCATGAACGATAAATAATCAATGGCACCTTCATCCACATATCGCTTCACGATGGGCAAGCCCGGCAAATACGAAATTTCATATCTTAAATGAATGCGATTGCGCACGACAGAGCGCTGCTCGCGGTAGCTGCGAATAAGCTCCACCATTTGCGTCAGCAAATGCTCGCCCCGCAGACTTAGTCCAACACCTAGCGATAAAGAATGATACATCGTCGTAATGCCATGGAGCGGAAGCTTGCGTTCGAACTCCAGCAATGACATACCCAGCGGAAACAGCGTATTTGGACGAGGCTGAACTTCTTTTTCGATCGCATCGCAATGCACATCAATAAGCCCCGGCAATAGGTAACAACCATCCGCCTCGATTATTTCAAGCTCATGGTGGCGATAGCTATCCACATTTTCTCCGCTGTCCCTGATGGCCTGCCCTTCCTTATGATCTGAGTGCGCCAGCCAGCTTTGAATCTGCTCTGCTCCAATCAATACTTCCGCAATGATGCCTGCTTTTATAATAACAGCGCCCTCCGCTACCGTTTCCGGCAGCACCAGCGTCCCTTTTACCATTACAACCGATTGCAGTATGTCTGACTTCAACGTACACACCCCTTTATAGTTTCGCCAAAAATATAAAGTGATTATGTAAAAGCTACTAGGCTGTTGAATTGGCTTTATCAAATCTTAACATACCATTTTTGCAGGCAGCAAGGTGAAACGGCTATAGCCGTCCTTTGGCAGCTTGGCGCGGTGCATTCAGAGAAGTATAAGCCTGTTTATAATCGTGAAATTTATATTTTCTTATATATGAACAAAGAGATTCCAATTCTCAATTAGCTCGTGAAAAATAAAAAAAATCCTTTTGTCCATGAGGACAAGAGGATTTTACACCTGCGTAAACCCATTCCTATTGCTGCTCTTATGCTGCTCTTTTATCGCTCTATTCTGCCCTGTACTGCTCAGCCGCAGGCTACAGGCGCTGAAGCTCCTTCGGAAAGCTTGTCAGCACCTGCGGCTTGCCATCCTCACCGATATAAATATCGTCTTCGATACGCACGCCGCCAAGGCCTGGAACATAGATGCCCGGCTCTACGGTGAACAGCAGCCCCGTTTCAATCCGTGCTTCATTGCTCCCGTGAACGGAAGGCAGCTCATGAATATCAATGCCGAAGCCGTGACCTACACGGTGATTGAAAAATTCACCGTAGCCTTGTGCCTCAATCGCCTCGCGAGCAGCACGATCTACTACAGCGAGCGCTTTCCCCGCTTCTGCGGACGCAATTGCTTGACGGTTCGCCGCAAGCACCGCTTCATAAATACGCACCTGCTCGGCTGTACCTTCACCGATTACAAATGTGCGCGTAATGTCCGAGCAATAACCATCCTTGTACACGCCCATATCAATGAGTAGAAAATCATTTTCCTTCAGTCGATACTCACCCGACCTGCCATGCGGCAAGGCGGAGCGAGCGCCGCCCAGCACACTCGTCTCGAATGCCGGCTTATCGCCGCCCAGCACGCGCAGCCGATATTCAATCTCTGCGTTCAGCTCAAGCTCGGACACGCCAACGGCCGCCTTGGCTGCTACTTCATACAGCACCTGCTCGGCAATGACTACTGCGGCATGCACCCGCTGAATTTCCTCAGGCGACTTGCGAAGACGCAAAGCCATAAGCAGCGGCTCCACATCCCGGAAGGCTGCCTTAGCAAACACACCAGCCAATTGCTCATAGGTTGCCACATTCAAATGCCGCTTTTCTACGCCAATGGTAGCGGCGCTTTTGTCAGCTTCTTTGCCAAGCAGCTCATAGGCATTGTCGGTATCCGAAATCGCAACCAGCTTCGATACCATCGCTGCTCCGCTTGCGCTCTCCTGATCCAAAGCTGGGACGAACAACGTATACGTCGACTCCTTCGGGTTAATTAGCAATCCCATAAAACGCTCATGTGGGTCGCAATGAAAGCCCGTCAAATAAAAAACACTGCCCGGCGACGTAACGAGTGCTGCCTCCATTCCAGCAGCGGAAAGCTCGGCGATCAAGCTCGATTTTCGAACCTCATAAGGGTTATGCATGTTTCACTCTCCTACTTCATCTCATGCTTCCATTTCTAAAACCAATAGCTCTATCATACCTCAAATGAGCCTGAAACTGGTAGCACACGATGCAAGGTAAGGCAAAGCAGAGCTTTTGTCGGATGAAAAATAAGCCCATTATAAGGAGGGGGAATTTTAACTGCCTATATTAAAAAAAAGCCCGCCAACCCGCAAGCTTTAGCGGATTAACGAGCCTACCTCAACTATATTAGACCAGCCTATTTGTCCAGTGTATATTCCGCTAAACCAAGCGGAAATAGCGCCGGCTTCTCGCAGCTGCTTTGCATCACATAGTGCTTGCCTTGCTCAGCCGCATCATGGAAGCCATGCATCGCCTCCAACACATGATAGGCAAGCTCTCCATTAGCCCGATGCTTGCGTCCCGTCAGAATAGCTTGCGCCATATCTGCTGCGCCAATGCCTCTGCCGTTTTCCGAATGGCCGTAAGCAAGCGGAATGGTCGACCATTCCGCAGACCAGCTGCGGCGCAGCTTAATTTGACCGCCGAAATCATTTGGGTTCGTAACTTGAAGGGTGCCTTGGCTGCCGTATACTTCAATGAATGGCAGCGTCGAGCCGGCCTTTACATCAAAGCTAGTCAGCAGGGTGCCGATTGGGCCCGCGGCAAATTCCATAATACCAGCTACATGCGTCGGCACCTCGACCTCAATTTTCTGGCCGCGCTTCGGCTCGCTTGTAATGGTTCTCTCTGGGAAGGTAATGCGTGTCGAACCCGTTACACGTGCAATCGGCCCCAGCATCGCAATAAGCGCCGTCAAATAATAAGGTCCCATATCGAACATCGGGCCGCCGCCTTGCTGGTAATAAAAATCTGGAGCTGGGTGCCAGCTCTCATGTCCGCCTGACATCATAAAAGCGGTAGCGCCAATTGGCGTACCAATCCAGCCGTCTTCAATGATTTTAATACACGTCTGGAGACCGCCGCCAAGGAACGTATCTGGCGCGCTGCCTACGAGCAGCCCTTTCGCTGCCGCCAGCTCCAGCACCTGCTTGCCCTCCTCGCGCGTAACCGCTAGCGGCTTTTCTACGTACACATGCTTGCCTGCTTCCAGTGCTTGCAAGCATACCGGAGCATGTGCAGCTGGAATCGTCAGATTGATGACCATCTGCACCTCCGGGTCAGCAAGCAGCTCCTCGACTGAGCAGCCGCGAATGCCATACTCCGCGCCCTTCTCCTTGGCGCGCTCCACATCCAGATCCGCACATGCGACAATTTCCATGGAGCTGAATTTCGAACCATTTTCCAAATAAATGCGGCTTATATTGCCTGTCCCGATGACCCCAACCTTGACTTTACTCATGCTTGCCTCCGTCTCTGCCTGCTGCAGCTGCTTTTCCTTCCGCACACCAATTAAACCCGCGACGCATCATTTCTTTTACAACTGGAATGTCCACAATGTTAGCTTGATGCCCAAGTGAATTGAAGTAGACGCGGCCTACACCCCAGCGCTTCGTCCAAGCTACAGGCATATCAACCGCTTTATTGAGCAAATGAGGGCCTTCTGCAACCGGGAAACGTGTCGTCGCCAGCACTTCAACCGCCGGATCTACATGCATGTAATACTGCTCGCTGCTAACCGTAAAGTCCTCAATGCCATCGGTCAGCACGCTGGAGGTGTTCGTTACATTGACCACATACTCCACACCGTCATTACCGGGATGCGACACCCACTGGCCGCCCGTCATGAACTGCCATTCCACGCTTTCGCGGAAGGAGTCGCACATGCCGCCGTGACAGCCTGCAAGCCCCACGCCGCTTTGAACCGCTTCAGATACATTTTTCAACTGATCGTCAGTAATTTTCCCCATCGTCCATACCGGAACGATCAGGTCCAGCGCCTTCAGCTTCTCCCCATCCTCAAAAGCCTCCAGCGTATCCGAAACCTCAACCTCGAACCCGTCTCCCGCAAGCACGGCTTCGAAAATAGCCGCTACCTCCTTGGGTTGATGTCCGTCCCAGCCGCCCCACACGATTAATGCCTTCGGTTTGCTCATCGTCTTCATGCATCTCCTCTATTTGTACTCCGCCAGCTTGACCCAGCGGCGCTCTGTAATCGACTGCTCAACTGCCTCCAGCACCTCTTGGCACCGCAGGCCGTCATGGAAATTCGGCACAGGCTGACGCTCCTCGTGAATCGCTAGCATCAGCTCCTGCATTTCATGCGTAAACGTATGCTCATAGCCGATCGTATGTCCCGCTGGCCACCAGGCATCCATGTAAGCATGAGCCGGATCGGTCGCGAGCACGCGGCGGAAGCCTTGAACATCGTCGGCATCGTCGGTAAAATAAACCTCCAGCTCATTCAGACGCTCAAAATCGAATTTGACACTGCCCTTGCTGCCGTTAATTTCGAAAGCGTTCGTCGAGCGATGTCCTGCCGCGAAGCGCGTCGCTTCGAAGCTGCCGAGCGCTCCATTTTCAAAACGAGTCATAAACAGCGTCGCATCATCCACCGTTACTTTGCCGCGAGCACCGGAAGCGTCCCCTTTGGCGCTAAGCCCCGTCATTTCCGATGGCAGCGGGCGCTCCTTGATGAACGTCTCGCTCATGCCGATGACCTCGTCAAACTCGCCAACAAGGAAGCGTGCCAGGTCAATCAGATGGGCGCCAAGGTCGCCATGCGAGCCAGAACCCGCAACCTCCTTCTGCAAGCGCCAAACGAGCGGGAACGTTGGGTCAATGATCCAATCCTGAAGAAACACCGCACGGAAATGATAGATTTCGCCCAAGCGGCCATCGCTGACAAGCTTCTTCGCTAGCTGCACCGCTGGTGCGAAGCGATAGTTAAAGCCAACCATATGCTTGATTCCGGTCTTCTCTGCCGCCTCCAGCATTTCCTTTGCATCCGCTACATTGAGCGCCAGCGGCTTTTCGCAGAACAAATGCTTGCCAGCCGCGGCAGCCGCCAGCGCAATCTCCTTATGCGCATCGCTTGGCGCATTAATGTCGATCACATCAATGTCGCTGCGCTCAATCAGCTTGCGCCAATCCGTCTCCGCGCTTTCCCAGCCGAACTGGCTTCTAGCTTGCTCCAGCGCCTCGGCGTTGCGTCCACAGATCGCTTTCATCTCTGGCAGTGCTGGCGTCTTTGGAAAAAACATCGGCAAAGCCCGATAAGCATTGCTATGTGCCTTACCCATAAACTTATAGCCGACCATTCCCACGCGTACTTTCTTCCCCATATTCAATCTCCGCCTCCCGATTTATGAAGATGTTTCCCGCTTAACTAAATGCACAGGCAGCAGCCCTTCGTTCACCTGCTGAGGCCCGTCCTTCTCAGGAGCGAGCAGCCGCTGTGCCGCCCTTCTTCCCATTTCGTAGAAAGGCACTGCTACCGTCGTCAGCTTCGGGCTCACAATAACCGAGCCCTCTGAATCATCGTAGCCGACGAGCTTTACATCCACTCCAGCCTCGATTCCATGTGCGCGCAAGCCATCCATCAAACCAATAGCCATCCGGTCATTTGCGGCAAATACGGCATCCACCTTCCCGCTGCGGATGAGCGCTGCAACAGCTTCCGCTGCTTCAACCCCACTCTTGCGGCTGTAGTTGCCCAGCAGTGTCAAGGACGGATCGTAGGCAAGCCCGGCACTCGTAAGCGCCTGCTTGTAGCCCGCCATCCGGTCCATACTGCTTGAGAACACATCCGGTCCATTTAGAAAAGCAATTTTGCGGCTCCCGCCGTCAATGAGATGCTTAACTGCCTCATAGCTCCCCGCATGATGATCCGCATCGACGGATAAATATCCTTCCTCCGCAAACCGCTGGTTAACGAGGCAAAATGGATAACCCTTCTCTTGAAGCTCCGCAAGCGCTTTCTTCTCTTCCGGCACATTTTGTGCGCCTAACACAATACAGGCATCAATCTTCTGTGCCAGAAACAGTCTGGCATAATCTCGCGAGCCGCTCGGCTCGCGAAATATTAACAGCACATCATACCCATATAGCTTAGCCGCCTCGCCAATGCCGCTCAAAATTTCTGCAAAATAATACGTGGAAAACAAATGAACCTTAGGAACAAATGGCAGGATTACGCCCAAATTCCCGCTCCGGCTTCTCGCGAACTGCTGTGCCAGCGCACTTGGCACATAACCAAGCTGCTGCGCCGCTTCCTCTACCCGAAGCCGAGTTTCTTCCCTAATGGGTCCTACCTTATTAAGCACTCTGGATACTGTGGCTTCGGATACGCCCGCAAGTGACGCAACTTCTTTTCTACTGACCAAAGCAAGCATCCTCCTGATTCACAAGCAAATTCAATTAATGTACACGCGTACATTATTTCATGAAAGTGGAAACCCGTCAATAGCAAAAATCAGACTATCCTTTTTCTCCGCATGCCGCAAAATAAAAAAGAACAGTGCAGTCCTCTAAAGGTCTGCACTGCTCTCTAACGCTTGCTTCTTTAATACTTGCTTCTTTGATACTTGCTTCTTTGATGCTTGCTTCTTTGCCGTTCCCTACCGCTGCTTATAAGCGATTCCTTTAGAAGCTTGACGGCGGTGGCGGCGGCGAATATGACGACTGGTTGCTGTCTGCCTTAGACGCACTCACAAGCAGCAAAACTCCTGTAATTAAATGCATGATCATGCCTACAATCGGAATAATCGCAATGACAGACGTAATGATACCTAGAATACTGCCATGCTTATCTGCATTATGCTGTGAAGCCAGCACCAAAGTGACAATGTGCAGAGCCAGCATGACAACCAGCGGAATATAAGAAAGACCCATTACAATCAGGCCGCCCATAACTGGAACCCCAATAATAATTTCAAAAATTCCTGTAATTAATAACAATGTTTTGACATTGCTCATTTCCCTTCAACCCCCCACTTCGATGTAATTGTCATCACGCAAGGAAAACAAATACAAGCTTCCTCTTCATATACTCTCCTATTGTATTCCAATTGCACTAGGTCTGACAATGCTTATCTTCAAGCAAAAACGACTTCGTCGTCCTTCCATGGCGATGAAGCGCTTTACCTTAGAAATATAAGCCCATTTATAAGTGTGAAACTTATACTTCCTTATATTTTCAAAAAAAACGCCAGAGCAGCTTGCCTGCCCTGACGTTCCCAGCGCGATTAAGGCGCCGTTTCGAGAAATTTCGAGGTCGGATTTTTGTCCATCGCCGTTCTCATTGCATATTCATTCTCAAATAAGACGACATAATTGCCCTTCTTGTCTTGAACGAGCGTCGAGTTAATTCGGAATTTCGCCGGGTCGATCTTATCGTCTACAATCCAGCGTGCAAACTGGAACGTCATGCGGTGCAATTGAATTTCGACGCCATATTCCGCGCGCATCCGATATTCGAACACCTCGAATTGCAGATGTCCAACCACGCCCAAAATCGTCTCATCAAAGCCGCCAACCGAGTGGAACACTTGAATCGTGCCTTCCTCCGTCAACTGGTCAACGCCCTTCTGGTACTGCTTATGCTTGAGCGCGTTCTTAACCGTTACTTTGGCAAAAATCTCTGGCGAGAACGTCGGCAGCTCGTCAAATACGACTTCCGAGTTTTGCGACAGCGAATCGCCAATACGGAAAATACCCGGATCGAACAAGCCGATAATATCGCCCGGATAAGCTGTCTCTACAATGTCGCGATCCTGTGCCAAAAACTGCTGCGGCTGCGCCAGCTTAATATCTTTGCCCGCACGGACATGGCGAACGCTCATTCCACGCTCAAAGCGCCCGGAGCAAATACGCAAAAAAGCAATCCGGTCGCGGTGAGCCGGGTTCATATTCGCTTGAATTTTAAAGACATAGCCCGTGAACTTCTCATTCGTCGGTTCTACAGGGCCGTCGGTGCTCATGCGCTCCGCCGGTTTTGGCGCAAGCTCAAGGAAGTTATCCAAAAACGTTTGCACGCCAAAATTGTTAACCGCACTGCCGAAGAAAATTGGTGTCAGCTCGCCAGCACGTACTTTCTCGATATCGAATGGGTCGCCTGCAACATCAAGCAGCTCAAGATCCTGCACGAGCTGATCATGCAAGTATTCTCCTGCCATCTCGCGAATAATCGGATCGTTGTAATCATCCGTCTTGCGCACTTCAATGGTGCTGTGATCATTGCCTTGGAATAGCTCGACTTGATTTTTCATCCGGTCATAAACCCCGCAAAGCTCGCGGCCCATGCCAATCGGCCAGTTCATAGGAACCGAACGGATGCCAAGCACGCGCTCCAGCTCCTCCATCAGCTCAAACGGACTTTGACCTTCACGGTCCAGCTTGTTGATGAATGTAAAAATCGGAATACCGCGTTTACGGCAAACTTGGAACAGCTTGATCGTCTGTGCCTCGACGCCTTTGGCAACGTCAATCAGCATGACCGCGCTATCGGCTGCTGTCAGCGTCCGATACGTATCCTCACTGAAATCCTGGTGACCAGGCGTATCCAAAATATTTACCCGATGGCCGTCGTAATCGAATTGCATAACGGAGGAAGTAACGGAAATTCCCCGCTGCTTCTCAATTTCCATCCAGTCGGAGGTCGCGTGTCGGCTTGCTTTCCTCGCCTTAACGGAGCCAGCCAGACGAATAGCTCCTCCGAACAGGAGGAGCTTCTCGGTTAGCGTCGTTTTTCCCGCATCCGGGTGAGAGATAATCGCAAACGTGCGGCGCTTATCGACTTCCAGCTGCAATTCATTGCTTAACGTTTTGCTCATTGCTTGCCTTCCCTTCATTCATACAGCGCACGGCCTAAAGGCGGTGCGCTGCTGTGGAATATCTTCATTTGAAATTATGCGAAATTGACGTCCAGCCTGCTGCTTACTTGCTGCTGTTCGTAATCCAAATCACATTGTCCTCGTCCTGTCCATTTACCGGCCACCAGTGGAAGCCATCCTCTGCAAGCAGCTTATCCGCCGCTTCTGGTCCCCATGAGCCAGCAGGATAAGACTGAAGATCCTTCTTGTCCTCGCCCCATGCTTGAGCGATTTTGTCAACAAACTCCCATGCCTGAGCGACTTCATCCCAACGAGTGAAATACGTAGAATCGCCGCGCACCGCATCGTGGATCAGACGCTCATACGCTTCAGGCGTATTCAGGCCGATCTGGCAGCTTTGACAAAACTCCATAGCCACGGGCTGTACCGAATTATCAGCACCCGGCGTCTTGGCATTGACTTTAATGTAGATGCCTTCCATCGGGTTAACCCGAATAACGAGCAAATTCGGCGCAAGATCATGACGCTGCGCGAACAAGACGTTTTGCGGCATCGACTTGAATTCAATAACAACCTCAGTCGTCTTCACCGGCAGGCGTTTGCCTGTACGAATGTAGAACGGTACGCCAGCCCAACGGAAATTGTCTACCGCTACTTTAGCAGCGAAATACGTTTCCGTGGTAGATTCCGGATTAACAGAATCCTCTTGACGATAGCCCGTCAGCTCCTTGCCGCGAGCCGTGCCTTCGCTGTATTGAGCGCGAACGACGTTCTCGCGAACCTCATCGCTTGATTTGTAGTTGCGCAGCGAGCGCAGCACTTTAACCTTCTCATCGCGAATATCTTCGCCATGCAGACGGCTAGGCGGCTCCATTGCAATCATTGTGAGCATTTGCAGCATATGGTTTTGACCCATGTCTCTTAATGCACCGGATTTGTCATAATAACCGCCGCGATCCTCTACGCCAACCGTTTCCGACAGCGTGATTTGCACATTAGCGATATGATTATTATTCCACAATGGCTCGAAAAATGCATTAGCAAAACGAATAACCTGAATATTTTGCACCATTTCTTTACCCAAATAGTGATCAATGCGGAAAATTTCCTCTTCCTTGAACACTTGGCTCAACTGGTCGTTCAGCTTTTGTGCGGATGGAAGATCGTAGCCGAATGGCTTCTCGATTACAACGCGGCTCCAGCCCTTGCAATCCAGCAGACCGCCGTCCCGCAGGTTGAAGGACACCGGCCCGAACAACGCAGGCGCTAGAGCTAAATAGAACAAGCGGTTGCCTGGAATATCAAATTTCGCTTCCAGTTGCTCCGAAAGCTTGTTCAGCTCGCGAAAGCCATCCACCGTATTAATATCGAGCGACATATATTCGAAATGCTCGGCAAAGCGATTCCAAAGCTCCGCATCATCTGCCTTGTAGCGGCAAAATTCTACGATAGAATCATAAACATCCGAACGGAACTGCTCGTTCGTGCGAGGTCTGCGGGCAAGGCCGACGACCGCAAATTTTTCAGACAATTTTCCTTCTTTATATAAGCTGAACAGGGCAGGGAACAATTTGCGCTTAGCTAGATCGCCTGTTGCTCCAAACAAGTAATATACAGCGCCTTGCGGCGGTAGCGTTTCGGGATTCGTATTTTGCTCCATATTCCTCATTCTTTCCTATGAATTTTTATACGTCTTTACATGGTATGTAGTTTAACATATTAATCCTGAAACTGCTACGCAATCCACCATAAAAAAAACTAATACCGATCGTTATTTATCCTGATTTCATCACAATATTTCATCTATTGCGAGGCGCTGTAATCGCCTGAAATCAGCGGGATTCCAATTACGACCGCAAGCTCTCCCGTATCCGTTCCTTTATGCACCGCAACCTGCATATTCGCCTCCTTGCCGCCAGTATTTACAGAAGCTTTAAGTCCTCCAGTGAAAAAGCTTTCGCTTACCGTCCCGGCATCATCGTACCGATCCACCGCTTGAGCAGCCGCAAGCTGCGCAAGCCGCTCCGCTACATTATTATATTCTGTCAAGCCTCTGATGGTTATTCCTCCATCATAAGAAATATTTGTCCTTCTCATAGCGGACTCAATATGATCAATAGCTGAAAGCAGCTTACGCTGATCCGCTTGTTTGCTTGATTCTGGGGAAAAAAGCACGAGCATCTGCTGCTGCCCTTCCCCCGCAGACGCCGTAACGCTCAAGGACAGCTTGCCGCCAAATTCCGGCAGCAGGATGCTAAGCTCCCCTTCCGCATCGCCTTCATAGCGTGGAAATAGCTGCTCCCGCAGCTTAGAAGCCTCTCCGCTCGCGTACCAGCGCAGCGTCCAGCCTGCACCAGATGCCCCGGACTCCAGCAGCCCATCGCTCCAGCTCCAAATTTGCTTCATGTCATGCTGAAGCAGGCTGCCCTCCGCTTGTCCTTCCGTCGTCAGCTTATCCTGATTAACGAGTGCCCATATCGCGCCAAAAATAAGTACCATTGCGGCTGCCAGCACGCCGATCCGGCTGCGCCGTTTTATTTTTTCCTGTTCCGTGTACCTGCTCAGCTTTGTCATCGCTCACATCAGCCTCCTTGGCCTGCATAACCTGCCAAATGATGGGTAACGCTTCCATTTTACATGAAATTCCAGAAAAGAACAGGAACGATATATTTATTTTTGCCTGCCTTTCCTTGAGACTCTAGCCTTACGCCTCCAACTGCCGTTCGTAAAAAATCGCGATTGCTGTTTGATTTAGGCAGAAAAAGGGGAATTTATAGTAGATAGGCTGTTTTCTTCTCAACTGGGTAAACATCCATACACATCCGCCTTTAGGTGAATATACTGCTTGCAAAAGCATAAAGCCTAATAGGAGGGAATTCATACATGGAACAGATTTATCCCCTTGAAGAAAGCGTCATATCACGTTTTTGCGGAATGCCCGTCTGCATAGTAACCCACGATGGCGCAAAGCATTTCGGCATATTAAGCCACTGCCGGGGCGGTAAGCTTACGCTGAATGAAGAGCCTGGCGCGCAGACGCTGGCCGAAGCTGAATCACCTAAAGCCGGTAAGGCCAAAGGCAAGCCCAAGGGCAAAGCAAGCAAAAAATCCCCTGAGGCAAAAGATAAAGTCGCACAAACCCAAGCCTATCCTTATGATCCCTACTATTATAATTATAACCCAGGGTATTATTCGCCGTTTGGCGGTGCGTTCGCCATCGACCTCGCCCTGATCGCCTTTTTGTTCCTGCTCATTTAATAAACCAATATTCGACAGCGATTTTCAGCAGTATTTGCAGCTATCATCCCTTATGCTAGCTAAAGAATCCGATTTAAGGAGGTTATTGAAATGTCCATCCGCCCTATCGAACGCACAAACCGGAGAGCTGTCTTCGAGCCTATACAGCGCATATCGCCTTACGCCAGTTATCCTTACAGGGATATGGAATTTCAACGGCCTCCCGAGCACGATTTTGACTGGAATGATCCTTATCGCGAAGCTGCCGGCCATGCGGCCGTCTGGCTCGAGCAATATAGACAAGCCCACAAAGAGGTGCAGGTCATTGCTCTCAAAATCCTCAATGATTTCAACGAGCGCTGCCTTGTCGAGCAGTTGACGAAGCTGACGGGCGTCATAAATCGCCTGCAACAGGCATTCGTCCAGGTAGCCCGCTACATTAAGCCATCGCTATGGGATCGTGCGCAGCAGGCCATGAACCATCATGCTTCGGCGCTAGTTGGCTTCATCCGCGATGACGTCACAAGCCGCTGGATGCTGCGTCCAGCCATTACTGCCTCCATCTACCGCGAGTACCCGTTGTCGGGCCAGCATTTGTATCGCCAGCTTCTAGGCCCCTATGGGCTAATGACGACGCTGCTGCAAGCCTTGTCGCTCAGCGGCGACGAAATCCGGACAACCGATCTGTTGAAAAATAATACCGAGCGCACACAGCCATACGCCACCTACTATAGCTCGATGAAAATGCATTATCCGCTACCTCGAAGCGGATTGCTATTGAACAATGAAGGCTAATCCATAAATTGCATCCGTTCATTTTCAACCTATAATTCCTCAAAAAATAAGCAAGGAATTGCCGCTAATCGGCAATTCCTTGCTTATGTGCGTATATGGCAGCCTGTGTCCGGTCATCAACGTTAAGCTTATTGAAAATGTTCGTAATATGAAACTTCACGGTTTTCACCCCAATGAACAGCTCATCCGCGATTTCCTGATTTGACATCCCCTGTGCGACACGCTTAAGCACATCCATCTCGCGGTCGGTCAAATCATCATGCAGCGGGGCTGCGACAGGCTGCTTAGGCTGGCGCATACGACTCATCATCTTGGCAGCTACTTGCGATTCCAGCACCGATTGCCCGCGTGCAGCCGCACGGATCGCATCCGCAATTTCATTAGCGCGAGATGTTTTCAGAAGATAGCTGAACGCACCCGCTTCAATGACCGGATACAGCTTGCTGTCATCAAGATAGCTCGTAAGAACGATGACCTTGCAATCCGGGTACAATTCCAGCAGCTTCGCTGTCGTCTCCACGCCATCCATGCCATCCATCACCAAATCCATCAGCACAACGTCCGGCTTATAGGATTGTGCCATCCGTATACCGTCATACCCATTGCTTGCTTCACCGACTACTTCAATACCATCCTCGGTGTCCAATACGGCAGCAAGCCCGATTCTCACCATCTCGTGATCATCTACCAGCAGCACTTTAACAGGTACAGCTAATTGCTCCATCGACTCCACATGTCTCCCCACTTTCATCCTGCTCACTCTTTACCCATTTATGTCCAGCGGCACCGTAATATGAATCAGCGTACCTTCCCCTTGCCTTGATGACATATGCAGCTTGCCGCGAATCTCATTAACCCGCTCCTCCATCGTCAGCAGCCCGTAGGAAGTCTTCTTCTTCTGCTCCAAATCAAAGCCTATGCCGCTATCCTGTAGCAGCATGCAGACAGCTCCCTCTTCCCGATAAAGCCTTATATCCATTGTATCCGCTTTGGCATGTCTCAGTGTATTGGACAATGCCTCCTGAGCAATGCGGAACAAATGATCCTCCGCAGCCGGCTTCAACGCTATGGAATCATCGAGGGACAATTCAATGGTCATCGGCACTTTTTCCTTAAGCTCTCCAACGAGCAGCGTAAGGGCTTGCGCAAGATTTTTCCCATCAAGATGTACAGGCCGCAAATGCAGCAGCAGCGCTCTCATCTCCGACTGCGCCACGGCAGCCATCTCTTCAATCAGCTGCACCTGACGACGCGCCCGTTCCCAATCCCGCTCGATCGTGCGGCTAACAGCCGTTGCT
The DNA here is from genome assembly GCF_036894955.1 of Paenibacillus sp. KS-LC4. Taxonomy (NCBI): domain Bacteria; kingdom Bacillati; phylum Bacillota; class Bacilli; order Caryophanales; family Paenibacillaceae; genus Paenibacillus; species Paenibacillus sp. KS-LC4. The sequence goes on from NZ_CP145905.1 coordinate 4,895,795, forward strand.
GTCATCGAAATGGCAAACAGCTGCTGGCTAACTGCATCATGCAGCTCACGCGCAAGTCGCTGCCGCTCTTCAATGACCGCAGAAAATTTTACCTTCTCCGTCCATGCGTCGTCCTGATCCTCACGCTTTAAGCTTTCCGAATGCTCATCATGTTCAGCTGAATCAATGGTCACCGGATAGTTTCGCCTAAGCTGCTGCTCGGTAAGTCGCTTAATGACCTCGCGCAGCTTCGAATTTTGCAAATAATTGTTTAAAGCTACAATCGCCATGGCCACCCCCGTAACAGCGAGCCCAATAACCGCCCATTTCGCCTGCAGCGTATATAAGTTCACATAACCGATGCCCTGCAGCATAATAACGGCGAGGCTAAGTATAATCAGCAGCCAGAGGAAGGATTCCGTTAGGTTTTTGCGCCGATTGGCTGCTTCCCTTCCATTATGCTGTCCGCTCTGCTTCTGCTGCTGATTCATCGGCCGAAACCGTTGATCCTGCTGCTGCTGCGTAGTAGGCTGCTGTCCTTGCAAGGGCTTCTCTTCGGCCAACCTGCTCACTCCTTAAACGACAAGCAAGAAGGAGCAGACCGGGTTGCCCGGTCCGCTCTCTTCTCATCCTGCGAATTCTATTATTCCTGCGGTGCTTTATCCAGCTTCAGCTTGTTTTTGAGCGCATCCAGCTGCTCATCCACTTTAAGCTGTTTTTCAGCTTCTACTGCATTAAAAGGTGCAGCCGTGCCGCTGTAGGAATACGGTGAGCGCAATACGTCCGCTTCCGCTTCCATTTGCAAAATTTTCTCTTCCATACGGTTAAAACCTCTGGAAGCTGTACCTTTATCAATGGTATTCGTAGTCGTCATTTGAGCAATATGCTTTTGCGCTTTCGCGACTTGAGCACGGGACGCAAGCTCGTTGCGTTTGTTGCGAAGCTGGTAGAACTCATCTTTCAAAGCATGCAGCTGCTGAGTCAGCTCTTCTGCTTGCGATTTGGATTGAGCATACAGATCCGTGTACTCGATTACTTTTTGATCGAAGAACAATTTCTCTTCCAGCAATTTGCGAGCAAGCTGCTCCTGATCATTGCGAATAGCTGCTTCTGCTTTAGACTCACGGTCAGCTGTGCTGCGAACCGCCTCCTCCAAACGCTGCTTCATACGGCGCTCGTTGGCGATTTGCTTCGCTACTGTTACCTCTGCTGAATGAATTTCCGCTTCCATGTCACGCAGGTACTGATTGAGCATTACAACCGGATCCTCCATTTTGTCCAATACCTCATTCACCGATGCCTTCGTCATGTCTTTCATTCTTTTAAAGATTCCCATAATTATAACTCTCCCTTCTCGTATTTGGCTAGTTTTGTACGTAACTCTTCGATTTCTTTGCGAAGTGCCTTTTTCTCCAAATCCTCAAACATGCTGTCAAATTGTGACGAGGATGGGCTTGGTGCTGTCGGTGCATTTTGACCGTTCCATTGCTGCTGTGGGCCCTTCGTGAACGAGCCTTGGAATTGCGAGCCGAAGCTTTGGTTGCCACCAGCACCGCCGCTTCCATAACCGTAGCCATTGCCTTGTGATCCTGGTCCACCATTTCCATAGCCGTTTCCATAGCCGTTTCCGAAGCCGCCATTATAATAAGGAGGCTCTTTAGGTACGACTAGACCAGCCAATAAGTAGATGAAAATGACGATTCCGCTCGAGAAGATGGTCACTACGATGAGTAAAATTCTGAGCAGTGTTGCATCTATATTGTAGGCTTCGGCAATCCCGCCGCATAAGCCGAATAATTTGCTGTCTCGCGAAGAACGGTATAGTTTCTTCATATCACTCAGGACTCCTTCTGCAGCTTCCTTTTGAGCTGCTCCAACTCTTGCTCGATTGCCGATTGAATCGAATGGCCTGCCTCAACAGCAAACTCTCTGCCCATTCGGCGCAAATCGTGCAGGCTCTTTGCTTCCAGCTCCATGTTGCTGATGCTGTCTTCAAGCCTTCTAAACATACTGCCAGGCTGCGCGCCTTGCTCGCCAATCCCGCTAAACCGTGCATTCATTCGCTGCTGCAATCTCAGCGATTCCATTCTTGCTGCATAATATTCACGTCTATCATAAACCGATTGGTATTCACTGCGCATTTCACGAAGCTGTTCTTCAAGCCCAAGCGTATTCGATCTGCTTTGCTCATACAGCTCGCGATATTGCGCTGCACGCTCCTCGCTGCTTGCCTTCTCGTGAAGCGCCAGTCTTGCCAGATGCTCCTCGCCTGCCTTTAGGGCAGTCATCGCTTGCTGCTCACGCTTTTCCTTCTGCTGCTCAGCTTGCAGCCATTGAATCTTCAGGTGGTTAGTATGACCTGTATATTGCTCATACAAGCGTTCCGCCTGCAATATATCTTCCCTTGTTGACCAGAGGAACTGATCAATCAACTTGACGGGATCCTCTGCTTTCTCCAAACGTTCATTTAGTGTAGCAACCGTAATATCGCGAACTCTACGCATAATGCTCATTGGCTTCCCTCCTCAGTATCCATCTATTTTTAATTAGTAACCGCGGTAGCTGCTTTTTCTCAGAAGCGAAATGCCGTAAACGACGAGTCCAACAGCGAGAACAAGCAAGATCAAGCCTGAAAACTTTGCAAAAACGGCGAGTGAGCCGATCGTTATGAGAATGCCGCCGATCCATTTCTTATTGTTGCTCCAGCCAAGAACACCAAAGCCGATTAGAATGAAAGGGAACAGGAAGCCGATTAATCCACCAAGATGTACGCCGAGAAATTTCAGTACGATGAAGCCTCCGACTAACGCTAGGATAACACCTAGTAGCTTTTGATTTGCCATTTGTTTGTCACCGCCTTTCATATAGGGAGATGTAAAATGCTGCCGTGCCCAATCGTTTGTTTCCTGCATTTATGTGTTTCGTTTGTTGCTGTGCTGCTTATGTACTTATTGTAGGTTGTTTTGCATGTTTCTAAAATGGACTTGCGGCTGTTTTTACACTAGACCTTGGTCGGGGAGCTATGCCGTACCGCAGTCTTAGTGCGGTTTTCATGCAAAAACAAGCGGACAGCCCCCTCGACCTGAGGAGGCTGCCCGCTTGCTTGAATTACGTTGTGTGCCGGCATTTTTTAATAGAAGAATTTATAAGCTTCGTCCTTATATCCGCTTATAATTCTCCGTCAAAGCTTTTCATTCGTCCTAGAAGGACGACGAAATCATTTTTGCTTGAATGCTTGATCCACCTTATTTGCTGGCTAAAAACTTGTCAAACTGGCTTTGCTTCTCAGCAATGATTTTTTCGATGCCTGCGGATTTCAGCTTCGCTGCATATTCCGGCAATACTTTATCGACGTCCACCGAGCCTGTTTCAAGCGCCGTCAAATACTGCTTGTCGACGTTGACAACTGCGCCGATTTCCGCTTTCAGAGACTCACCGTCGAAGACGAAGCCAAGTCCAGGGGAAACCTTGGCATTTTGGTTAAACTCTTTGAATTTCTCCCATTTGTTCGGGTCCTCTGTATCCCATACATAGTTCAGGAACTGGCTACCGAACATCCAAGCTGCGCCTGGGTTGTAGTTTTTCGTATTATCAGTGGACTTAATCACTTCATCGCTTACCTTCGTATAGTGATCATTCTCGATACCAAAGTTAAGCAGATTGTTGACATATTTGTCCGAGTGAAGCAAATTGATGAACATCATAGCGCGGGCAGGATCTTCCGAAGTGGAGGAAATGCCGAGCATGGAACCCGCTGTTTCCGAAGTAGCAATCGTCTTCGTATTCAGCTCCAGCTGTGCAAGCTTGCCTGTCATACCCGTTTGGTTCTCAAGCTCTTTATCCTTGCCTGGCTTCAGCGACGAAGTCATCGAGAACACATTGCCTGCTTTCATAGCATCGTAGTTCATCGTTTGGTTCGTTGCTGCGTCGCTGTTGATGTAGCCTTTTTTGAAAAAGTCACGAGTCAGCTTGAGCGTATCCACATAACGGGCTAAATCATAATTAGCTTTAACCGTCGTGCCCTCTTCGTCTTTCAAAATAATACCCGGGATCGACGTATCGCCCAGTGCGTCATAATTGCCGAAATAATGCGAGTTGAACGTCTCGCCGTCTTTCAAATAAAGCGGTGTCAACTCCGGGTGCTTCTCTTTTACAACCTTGTATACGTTGTCAAGATCAGCGATCGTTTTTACTGCGGTCATATCAATGCCCAGTTCATCGGCAATGTCTTTGCGGTAAATGATGCCGCCTTGCGCCGCAAGCTCTTTATTCGTTGGAACGCCGTAGTTTTTGCCGTTGATTTTCGCGCCTTCAAGGAATACAGGATCAAGCGTTTTCAAAATATCTTGGCCATCTGATTTGAGCAAATCGCCTAGCTCTATGAATGCGCCCTTCGCAACGTTAACAGCATGCTTATTCCATTGGGCTGTGAAAATAATATCAACCTTTTGACGCGAAGCGATCATTAGATTGATTTTGTCATCCCACGGACCCCAATCGATCGGCATTAAATCAATAGAAGCATTGATCTTATCCTTTAAATATTCGTTCAGCTTCGCTTCTACCTTTGCTTCATCCGCCTGTGGCGCTCCTGTATACACGAGTTTAATCGTATATGGCTCCAAGGCCGCAGCTCCATTATCTGCTGGTGTTGATTCTGGGCTCGCTGCTGCTTCGGATGTTGCCGGGCTTGCTGCTTCCCCTGCATTGCTTGGTGAAGCATTTCCATTCGTCGCACCACTGCCGCTGGAGCAAGCATTCAGCAATAAAGCAAAAGTGAGCATCGTGGTGGTAACGCCAAGCACTCCCTTATTTGTTCTACTCATATTCCCATTGACCTCCCCAAAAAAATGATAAATCTATGCTTGCACCGGCATTCGTCCGGTTACAGCCCTTAGCAGGCAGAGCCTGCCGTCAGCCTTTTACAGCACCGACGGTCAAACCCTTTACAAAATACTTCTGGAAAAAAGGATAAGCGAATACGATTGGTCCAATACCCATAATCGCCATAGCCATACGCACCGTTTCATTCGGGAAGGAGACGGTGCCCCCTGCCGCAGCAATCGCTGATGCCGCGTTGCTGTTGCTCGCCAAAAACTGAATGTTGAGCAGCATTTTGTACATGAGATATTGAATACTCAGCGTCTTGTCATCGGTTATGAAGACGAGGCTGAGGAACCAATCATTCCAGTAGTTGACGGTGCTGAAGAGCGCAACAGTTGCCAGCACAGGCAGCGAAAGCGGCGTGACGATACGGAAAAATATGAGCATCTCGCTCGCTCCGTCGATTTTGGCCGCTTCGAGAATCGCTACAGGAATCGTCGACTGAAAAAACGTGCGAATGACGAGCACGAAAAACGCAGAGACGAGCAGCGGCAGCACAAGTGCCCAAATGTTATCCCTCAAATTCAGCATGTTCACGTAAACGAGATACCAAGGTACAAGCCCGCCGTTGAACAGCATCGTGAAGAAAATGAAGAAGGTGAAAAACTTGCGATGCGGAAAGTCCGTCCGCGAAATCGGATACGCATACAGCGCCATAATAATGAGGCTGAGAATGGTACCGGCAATCGTTACGAAGATCGTCACGCCGTAAGAGCGCAAAATTTGCTGCCAATCCGTAAACAGAAACTTATAGGCTGTAAAATCGATTTGATTCGGAATGAAGCTGTAGCCTTTCGTCAGCACATCCTGCTCATTCGATAGTGATACCATAACAATTAGAAGAATAGGCAGCAGACAAGCGATCGTATACAGCATAAACCCAATGTTGATAATCGTGTTCGCTGTAGGCGAAATCGCGTTGAACGGGTTCGAACCCGATTTGCTCATTTCAGTTTGCATAATGTTTGTTTCCTCCCGTTTTTATCCATACTCTAAAACAATGCGCTGTCCTTATCGACTCTTCGAACGAACCAATTCGACAGGAATACGAGTATGAAGCCAACCAACGATTGGTATAGCCCCGCTGCTGACGATAAGCCAATATCGCCCATTGCAATAAAGGTTCGGTAAACGTACGTATCAATAACGTTCGTTACCGGGAACAAAGGACCCGACTCGCGCGGCACTTGGAAGAACAAACCGAAATCCGCATAGAATACCCGGCCAATTTGCAGCAGCGTAAGTACGATAATCGTTGGCATAAGCAGCGGAATCGTCACACTTTTAATTTGCTGCCACTTGCTTGCGCCGTCTATCGTTGCCGCTTCGTAATATTCGTCGTCGATGCCGATAATAGCCGCCAAATAAAGCACGGTGTAATAACCGACATTTTTCCACGTATTAATAATCGGCAGCAGGAACGGCCATATTTTTGTCTCGAAATACCATTGCAGCGGCTCAAGTCCAAGCCATTTCATAATAGAAGTGTTAATGAAGCCATGCGTATCATGCAGGAATCCGTACACCAAGTAGCTGACTACAACCATGGATAAAAAATAAGCGAGGAAAATGACCGCTTGATGAAACTTCGCCATCAGCTTGTTTTTCATCTCATTGAGCATAATCGCAAATGCAACTGGCACAATCATGTTCAAAATAATAAACGAAATGTTGTAAAGCAGCGTATTTCTCGTAATAATCCAGGCGTCTGATGTTTTAAACAAATACTTGAAATTGTCGAACCAGACCCAAGGACTATTAATAATCCCATCAGAGTAATTGACATTTTTGAATGCGATGACGGTTCCTAGCATTGGAATATAGTTGTTGAAAATCAAAAACAATACTCCGGGAGCCATCATGACATAGAAGATCCAATATCTTCTCATGTTAGTAGCGAGCGTCATATTTTCATCCTTTCTCCATCCCTCTCTATGTTTAAATTGTAATGAAAAACGGAGCCTCTCATCTATCGGCTCCGTGACTGTATTAACGCTATAATGACTTATTTAAATATGCTGAACCTTTTTACGATATTCCTGCGGGGTGAGGCCCGTCTCTTTTTTGAACAGCTTGGAAAAATGGGAAAAGTTCGAATAGCCGATCATAACCGCAATATCGCTAATTTTCGTATTCGTCTTCTCCAGCTCTTCCCGGGCGCGGGCGATTCGCATTTTGACGAGATAATCCGTCAGCGAATGCCCCGTCTCCCGGCGGAACAGCCGCGACAAATACGCCGGATTTAAATAGACAGCCTCCGCCGCATGCTCGCGGCTGAACTGCTCGTCCAAGTGCTCCTCCATATAACGCTGCACCTTGGCTACGACCTGCGATACGTCCTTGCCAGCCGTTCCGGCATAATCGGTTAGCTGCATGCATACTTGATGCGTCCAGCTGCGCATGCGCGGCAGCGACTTCATAACCTGCTCGCCGGCTTCCCACTCACGCTTGGCGAACACGTCCGTTATAGCGACCCCCTGCTTGCCGAGCCACTGGAATACCATGTTCATAAAGCCGAAATAAAATGAGGCAAGCTGCGTATAATCACCGTTGCTGTGCTGCAAATGGTCAAAATGCTCGTCGATTCGCAGCAGCAGCTCTGCCCGCTTTCCCGGCGCAAGCAGCATCGCCCAATCGGTGAAGGGCAGCGGCTGCGAGGCTACCGATGTGCTCGCCGTCTGGCCGATCTGGCTGCTTTCGAGAATGACGGCGCAAGCCGCATTCACATTGCTGCGCTCCAGATCAAGCAGCCTTTGTACGCTGCCGCGAAGCTGCTGCGCCACCGTCGCGGTGCCGATATAGCAAGACAGCTGGCAATGCAGCAGACCACGTGCCTGCTGAATAAAATGATTGCAGCGCTCGGCAATCGCCTGCTCGTCTTCCTCATTACTATAGAAGAGAGCATACAAAATTCCGTTTCCGTCATGCACAATATGTCCGGGCTTGCCGCCTAGAACGAGCTCGGCCGCTGCATTTTTCACCCCATAGGTCATAATTTCCTCATCGCGCGCTGACCATTCTTCCCGCCAATGCTCGATGCTAATCAGCACCGCTCGAATTTCGCTATCCGCGCGCAGCGGTATGCCGTACGTTTCCATTGAAGAGTCCAAGTGCACGGGGGCAGCAGAAACCCGGTAATGCAGCATATCCTGCCAAAAACGCTCAATAAGCGCAGGGCGCTGCTTATTCCACTGCTCATAATAATGACTGTAGGTGCTGCGAATTTCTTCAAGCTCCTCCTGCTCCACTACCTTCTCAATCGCGTTATGAATGCAGGTTTTCAGCACCTCGTGATCGACCGGCTTCAGCAAATAATCAAAGCAATCGAGCTGCACCGCCTGCTGCGCGTATTTGAAATCCGCATGGCCTGTCAAAAACACAGTGACGGAGGAAGGAGAATGCTCATTGACCCACTCCAATAGCTGAATGCCGTTCAAATCAGGCATATCAATATCCGATAGCACAATATGCACCTTCTCTTGCAGCAGCACTTCCTTCGCTTCCTCGGCATCGCAGGCGGTAAACAGCTGGCCTATCGGCACATCCGACCAATTAATGCCCTGCACAATGCCGCGAACGGCAATATCCTCATCATCTACAACTAGCAAATTATACATTCGAATTTAGCTCCTCTTCCCCCACCGGGAATCGAATGGTAACGGCAGCGCCGCCTTCTTCTATATTTTTGAACGTAATAGCCGCCCGTTCGCCATAAATTAATCGCAGCCGATGGATGACGTTCATAATGCCGAGCCTGCTTGTCTCCCCTTCAACAAGCGGGATTTTGCGCTGCAGCTGCTCCAAAACCGGTTCCGCGAAGCCCGTTCCGTTATCGGTAATCGTCAAATAAAATCCGCCGTCCTTCTGCGTCTCCACTCCAATATGAATGAGGAATGGCTTCCGGCGATTTTTGAACCCGTGAATAATGGCATTTTCCACAAAAGGCTGCACAATCAGCGCCGCGACCTTGTAGTTTTTCACATAGTCCGGCACGTCATAGGTAAAATGCAGCTTGTCCGGAAAGCGCATTTTTTGAATCGTTATATAGTTGTCGATATGATCCAGCTCTTCACTGAGCAAAATCATGTCGCGGTTCGAACGCATAATAAAGCGAAAATAATCGGCGAGATGCAGAGACATTTTCTTCACCGATTCCGTATCGCCCAGCGCCGCTAAATTATAAACAATGTTTAGACTGTTCATATAAAAATGCGGGTTGATCTGCGCTTGCAGCTGCCGAAGCTCTCCTTGCTTGGCGCGCAGCTGCTCCTCGTAAACGTCAATTTTGAGCGTCGTAATTTGCTCCGCCATTTTGTTGAAGGTGTTGCCGAGAAAAGCAAACTCCAGCGACTGCCCCGACTGCTTGGCCTCAAGACGGACATCGAGCTGGCCGATGGCGATTTTCTTCATTCCGAGCATCAGCTCGCGAAGCGGCTTGAACAGCATATTGCGCATAAACAGCAAATAAATGCCCAGCAGCAGCAGAAAGCCGAACGGCGCAAGCAAGGCTGCATTTTGGAAAAAAATGAGGCTCTTCAGCAGCGTCTGTTCCGGCACAAGCACCCGATACACAATATTAGCCAATTTGCTGTCGCGGTTCAGCATCAAATACGACTCTTTCGTTTTCGGATCGACGACGGACCCCGGCGACTCCGCAGCTCCTGCAGACTTTCCACTGAGAAGCTGCGGCGCCTGTTCCGTTAATGCCTGGGCAGACTGATTGGCATCACGCAAATAAATGCCATTGTTGCCGATGTCGCCATCGCTCCATTGAATCGCCAGCAGCCGCTCCAAATCCATCACTCGAATGATGCCGCCGACGTAGAGCCCATCTCTGACTTCAATAAAGTTAATGAGAAAATAATGCCCGGGCATTCGCTCGTCAAATTTGACCTCCCACGTTTCGGGATCATTGTACCGCGCTTGGCCGCCCTTCGTCATCTGGAGCATGTTTTTTTTAATGATTTGCCGAGCATCCTCATACACCGCATTATCCGTGCCAAATATAATGTCCCGCTCATGATAGACGAAAATGCTGTCCAGCAAGCTGTACACGCCAACGTCCCGGTTCAGCTTGGAATCGATCTGCACCTTCGTGAGCATATACCAATCACTGTCCACCGGAAACGAGGTGAGCAGGCCAACATCGGAATCAAGCACCGACATCTGATACAAATATTCATTGATTTCCTCCAGATTTTGATCCATCTGGCCGCCGAAAATATCCAGCGTATTGCGATACGTCTCCGAAACCTTCTCCCTTACAATTGTTTTCGCATACATATTGTTAATAAGCATATATACGACAATTGGGAGCATCACGCCCATAAAGCCGATGATCAGCTTCGTTTTAATCGATTGCCCAAACCTCATAGGCCGAAATCCCCCCAAACTAATCTACTAATTACTCCTATATTACCATTGAAAGGCTTTTCTTTGAATCATAATCTATACTTTAAAAAGATTCCTCCTCTGCTTGTTGTCGCCACTTGCAGCCAAGTCATCATTCGATTCATTCAATTAGGAAAAAGCAGCTAAATAAACTATCAATTATTTGTCGAATATTGTAGAAAAAAGGCGCTTTAAATGTTATCGTGGTGTTAACATGAAACATTGATTAAAGGTTTCATTAATTTAAGGGGGACAACCTTATGTTTCTCAAGGACACACAGACAAAACCTATGATCGCCTTGCTAGAGGAAGCTAGAAAACGCTCTGCACAATTTTCACAGCAAGATTTTTCGCCATTTCAGGTGCCTGCTGTAAATTCGGACGAGACGAGAGCCATTATAGAGCATTTTAATGCTGCACTCCAGATGCTGAGCCAGCAGGCTTCAGACGCCGAGCTTCGTTTACAGCTTGTAACAGAGGCTATCCAAGTTGGACTATGGGATATGCAGATCATTGCGGGAGATCCAGTCAATCCGAAAAATACGTTCATTTGGAGCGATGCCTTGCGCAAAATGCTAGGCTATCAGAATGAAGAAGATTTCCCGAACATACTGGACAGTTGGTCGTCCAAGCTTCACAAAGAGGATCATGACTGGGTACTCGCTGCCTTTGCGAACCATTTGAACGATCGAACCGGGACCGTCCCTTATGATTTGGAATACCGCTTGCTGCTGAAAAACGGACAATATCGCTGGTTCCGTGCGACAGGCACGACGGTGAGAGACTCGAAGGGAGTTCCGTTCCGCGTTGCTGGCGCTTTATTTGATATCCATGAAAAGAAATTGAAGGAGCAGGAGACTGCCGCTCTCGTTACGCGCTACGATCTGATCAACCGTGCTTTAGTCGAAGCTCCATGGGATATGACGGTTGTCGCCGGCGACGTGGTCAATCCCAATAATGAATTTTGGTGGTCGCCCCAATTCCGCAAAACGCTTGGCTTTCAAGACGAGAGCGACTTCCCTAACGTCTTCAGCAGCTGGAGCAGCCGGCTTCATCCTGATGATGCAGAACGGACTATTAAAGGCTTTGCGGACCATATGAACGATTACAGCGGTAAAACGCCATATGACCTGGACTATCGTCTGATGTTGAAAAATGGCGAGTATCGCTGGTTTCATGCAGGGGGAGAAACAATCCGGGATTCGAAGGGTGTTCCTCTTCGGGTTGCCGGCACGATTCGGGATGTTACCTATGAGAAAAACAAAGATGCTATCGTCAAGCTGATGAATGAGAAAACCCAGCAGCTCTCGCAATCCATTTCGGATATGGTCAAAGGCATTAATAATGTCACAACCCAGGCGCAGGAGCTCGCCGTTGCCCAAGAGCAATCGACCGAGGCCGCCAATCATGCCAAAAATAGTGCCGACGAGACCAAAAATATTTCTAATTTCATTAAAGAAATCGCTAATCAAACGAATCTATTGGGCCTCAATGCCGCGATTGAGGCAGCACGTGCCGGTGAGCTGGGCCAAGGCTTTTCGGTCGTAGCCAATGAAGTGCGCAAGCTGGCCGTCCACAGCGCCGATGCAACCGTCAATATCGAAAACAGCCTGAACACGATGAAGGATTATATCGAGGAAATTCTCCAGCAGATTCATAACATGGCTAGCTTAACGCAGACGCAAGCTGCCCTAACCGAGCAGGTCAACGCCTCCATGGATGAAATTAACGACATGTCGCAGTCGCTGGTCGATATTGCGAAGACGTTGTAGGTACATAATCACTTAAGTACCAGATATTAATCAAGAAAAAGACGATTGCCTCTCTTTTTGTGGGAAGCGATCGACTTTTTTTTACAAACACGGCAGGAGAGTCGCTCCCGCCGTGTTTAAATTGATATGCATTCTTTTATATATGCGCCATAGCTCTAAAAGGCTGGTACTCCATCGCCCCGATTAAAGCCTTCACGCTGTCATGCTCCCAGAAGCCAAAATCATTATTGACATAAAGGGCGTTATTTTTCCGATAAAAAATTTCTGAGTCGCTAAATGTCAAAAGGGCATCCGAGCCCACCGTTTCGAGAAGGCTGAACACCATTTTGAGCATCAGCTCGCAAGCCTCCGGCTCTGTATCATACGAATTGTAAAGCTTGAAGCTCACATGCTGCTGGTATACGAATTCTTCCTCCAAATAGTCAGAGTCCCACCCAAATGACATATCGAGCGTATTGACTATGGTCACCGAAAATCCGATTCTTTCATTAAATTCATCAATTCGAAATCCATTGGTAAGCGGAACCAGCTGCTCAGCTACAAAGCCCAACTGCTTTAAAACCTTTGTTACCATCGACTGTGTCAACAACCGCTCCTCAAACATTAAGGAATATTGCAGTGCCATAAATTCCCCTCCGCTTTTTTGATATCAGCATCCTACATGCATCATATCAAATCGCTCTGAACGAATTCTGACCAAAGCACTTCAATAGGAAAAAGTTTCTTTTGCCGCGCACCTGTTATTGACGCTTTCCTTATTCTCCTTTACTATAGAAGCTAGTATATTGATAATGATTTTCATTATAAATGGAGGCTTGCTCAAATGTCTGAATCCTTGGAATTATTTGATGTAACGATTATTGGTGGAGGCCCTGCGGGCATGTACACTGCTTTTTATAGCGGAATGCGCGATTTGAAAACGAAGCTGATTGAAGCTCAAAATGAGCTTGGCGGCTTTCTGCACACGTACCCGGAGAAAATGATTTGGGACGTTGGCGGCATTCCACCGATGCGCTGTGACAAGCTGATTGCCTGGCTGGAGCAGCAGGCGCGTACCTTTGACCCAACTCTCGTGTTTAACCAAAAAATTGTTGGAGTTGTTAAACAAGAGGACGGGAATTTCCTGCTAACCTCGACAACTGGCGAGCAGCATCTCTCGCGCACCGTTATCGTGACCGTAGGCCGCGGCATTACGCAAATTCAGAAGCTTGATATTCAGGGCGCTGACCGCTACGAGGTAACGAATCTGCATTACACCATTCAAGAGCTCATATCGTTCCGCGGCAAAAGAGTGCTGATCTCCGGCGGCGGCAATTCCGCAGTCGATTGGGCGAATGAGCTTACGGGCATCGGGGCAGAGGTTATCGTCATTCACCGCCGCGACCAGTTTAAAGCAATGGAGAAGCATGTTGCGGATATGATGGCAACCGCTGATGTACGTACCCCTTATTTCGTCAGCCAGCTGAACGGGCAAGGCGAGACGATTCACAGCGTTACGATTACAAATGCCGAGACGGGCGAAACGGAGGTGCTGGATGTGGATGCGGTAGTCGTCAACCACGGCTATACGAGCGACTACGGCCCGATTGCAGAATGGGGCATTGAGCTGGGCGAGTGGGCGATCAACGTCAGCAACCGTCTGGCGACGAATGTACCGGGCATTTTCGCAGCCGGCGACTGCGTGCATTATGACAGCAAGGTAAGGCTGATTGCCGGAACGTTTACCGATGCCGTGCTTGCCTTGAACAGCGCCAAGCTATATATGGAGCCGGAAGCGGATCAGTATGCCTACGTTTCCTCCCATAATGTACGCTTTAAGGAACGTAATAAACAGCTGCATATTGCATCTCTCAAATCGTAAGACAGTCCATTCCATAAACGGAATGCTTATCGTTTGTTAATAAGCCCCTATCCGGGTATAAAGCCGGATAGGGGCTTCTGCGTATAAACTTTTGCATATAAACGTCTGACGCCGGCTTATTAAATGATTAGGAAAGCCACTCTAGAAACTCAAGGCGATTGCCAAATGGATCTTTTAAGTAGAAGCGTATGACGCCTTCATCTGCCCTAGCCTCGTCGTCGATTACTTGAATATGATGCTGAAGCAAATGCTCGCGCAATTTCTCTATGCTCTGTACGTGGAAGGCAGGATGGGCTTTCGTTGCTGGGACAAAATCCTGCTGTACGCCAATGTGCACTTGATGGGTGCCGCATTGAAACCAAACCCCGCCGCGTTTTTTCAGCATTTCCGGCTTGGGAATTTCCGACCATCCCAATAAGCCGTTAAAAAAGCCTCTTGCCTCTGTTTCGCAGCCGTCCGGGGCTGCAAGCTGAATATGGTCAATGCCATAAAAATGATAAGCCATGTATTTCGCCTCCTGTTTCATTTAATGAAACTAAGTTTCGTTTTGTAAAACCATTTTAAAGCTATTCCCCATAAAAATCCAGATCATTTTTTGACTAAAATTATGCTTTCGTTAGATCCAACAGTAAAAATAACAAGAAAGAGCCGCTTCTCAGCGACTCCACTCTTTTTCATTGATTTAATTATTTGGGGAATAATTCGGATTATTCAACATTTGATTTACAACATAGACAAGGTCGTCATTTAAAATAAAACCGTCTCCTGTTTGATCGGCTACATGATTAACCGTATCTGTTTCAGCTAAAGTTTTACCATGATAATAACCTACGATTGCAAGGTCAACCAGTGTGTATGCGCCTGAACGGTTTACGTCAGGATTGCTTACTGTAACACTGTCTTCTGTACAACCAGCTTCATCAAGATCATACTCATTTATAGTATCTGCTATACGGCATTTTACAGCATCCACTTTTCCAGTACCCATTGCCTTAGCTTTAAAATTAAGTTTCAGGAAAGTCGTTGCTTCATTAATTCCGTACGCCTCGCCTTGACTGGCTACAATAAAGCGGATTGTTCCGTCTTTATCTGTCGGTTCGTTAAAAACTTTGTAGCCTGCTATTTCTTCAAATCCTACATATTCAAATAGCGCAGCATCATAGCTGATTGTAAAGTCTTCAGCATAAATATTGCTTACATTTTCCAAAGAGATGTAAGATGTGAATTGATCATTTAATTTGACCGTATTTTCATTTATAGTCACTTTTAAGACAGGTGATTTTTTTTCAAGTTCAGCAGCTACTTCATTCGATTTTTGGCTTTCTCCAGCCGTATTTAATGCAGTTACTACATAATAGTAGCGTTTTCCTGGCTCAGCGCTTGTATCAGAAAAGGAAGTAGCGCTTACGCTTGCAGCAAGACTTGTATAAGGGCCGCCCGCAATTGTTGAACGCTGAACATTATATTTGGTTGCGTTCGATACTGAGTTCCAGTTCAAAGTAATAGAATTATTCACATTATTAACAGCAGCAACTAGATCTTGAGGAGCTGCCGGGACTGTTACTTCTGGAGTCTTGAACAGCGTGCCATTTTCGTCAATATCAACAGCGTCCAGCGTCATAACCAGATTTACATTATTAATTATTCTAACGGTATGAGCAGTATCTTCTAAATCTGTTTTCTCGTACCACAAGGCCTTCCTTACTTTTGCTCCTACTTGACTAAATGAACCTTGATTTTCACCGTCAATAATAACACTTACATCAGTAGACGTAGTATCCCACATACTTAAAATTAACCTTAACTTAGTTCCAGTAAAGCTAAATTCTACATATGCATCTTTTTCAGCAGTATCATGCTGAGTGCCTCCATAGAATGCATTAGAAACTGTTTCGATTGTCCATCTACCCATATAGTTAAAAGCAGCATCTTTCTGATCGTACCTTTTCCAGCCTGCCTCCGGCTGATTTAACTGACTGCCAACAGTTGCTGCAAAGGCGCTTGCCTGGAATGCCAAGAAAAGGATAACCAAACTTGCAGCCATAAAAAATGTTTTAAAACGAACCTGTGTTTTCATATTCTTCCTCCTCAATAAAATAGAACAATATATTGATTTTATAATTAATATAATTACTTGTATATAGCGAATTTTGTCGATAAAACACTTTTAAAGTCGTTTAATTAACATTTAATATATAAATAACAATAAATAATTCAATTTAATTACTTTTAAACTTAAATAGAATTTTGTTTATTTTATGTAAATATAATAAATATACAAACTATTCTAATTAGGGTTTGGACGGTTTTTTCATTTTCCCAAAAGGTTTAAATGTCGTTCTGTACGTTGCTTGTTTAAAAAAACAAAAAAATTGATTGTATTCTGTAACGAAATGTTATTTTCCCGCACTTATAGGATAGGAGGTGTAGAAATGGAAAGCATGGAGCAGCTCTATAGCACGTATGCGCAGACGGTTTATAAATATTTGTACAGCTTGACGCATAATGCCGATTTGTCGGAGGAGCTAACGCAGGAGACCTTCTATCAGGCGATGAAGGGTGTGCATAACTTTCGCGGTGATTGTAAAATGTCTGTCTGGTTATGCCAAATTGCTAAGCGCGCGTGGTATAGGGAGCTTAACAAAAACAAAAAGTTCCAAGCTGTTTCCTTGGATGCAGATGATATTCCTATTTCTATGGGACAGCAGGTCGAAGCAGATATTTTACATAAGGAGGATAAGCTCTCCTTGTTTCGTATGCTGCATCAATTGGATGAGAAGACGAAAGAGGTGATGTACTTGCGGCTTTCAGGCGAATTAACCTTTGGGGAAATCGGAGAAATTTTGGGGAAAAGCGAAGCTTGGGCCAGAGTAACCTTTTACCGAGGCAAGCAAAAAATGATGAAAGGGCGAGAATAATGGGACAACAATTAAATTGCCATATTGTGCAGGATTTGCTGCCCAACTACATTGAAGGACTGACTAGCGAAGGCACCAATGAAGCAATCCAAGCGCATCTTGCTTCTTGCAATGCTTGCAGACAGGTGCTCGACAGCATGCTGACTCAGACAGAGGGCTTTCAGGCGGCCCCACAGAAACAAATCAATTTTCTAAAAAAAATCAAACGAAGACAATGGATCGTAGCCGCAATTAGCGTCTGTATTGCCGTCAGCGTTTTGCTGACAGCCTACTATCTTTTCAGCACAAGGAAGTTCCCTGTAGCGAGCCGTGATATTACAATCAGCGATGTCTATCAAATGCAGGATGGCTCCATTCATTTCCGAATTACGGCCAATGTACAGGGTTATTTAGGCGGCGTTGGCTCGCTGAGTGATACCAATAGAGAAGTACACAAAATCTATGAGCGCAGGCGTTTCTTTTCCGAGCAGAGCAAACAGCCTGAGCTATTGCCTGATTATTGGTCTACACTGGACAGTCCCGACCCGACCCAAGAAAAAACAATCATCTACTATCAGGGCAAGGACAAAAACGATCGTCTCATCATTTGGGAAAAAGGCATGGATATTCCTAAAGCAACTGCCGAGCAAGAAGCCGACTATAAACGAATGAATCCCAAGCCAGCCTCCTAGCTCCATATAGCAAAAAAAGTCCGTTACGGCTGAATACGCCATAACGGACTTCTCTATATGTTTCGTTCCTATTTTGCGAAGCTATGATTGCCGATCGTCGTAATGACCTCCAGGCTGTCCCAGAAGGCGCCTTGGGATACATTTGGATTAAAGAAGTAGATTGCATTTTGCACGTTGTTTTTGCCATTCAGCGCTTCCTTAGCTGCGCGCAGGGAGCCTTCATTTGGCTTACTCTTATCAAGGAGTCCATTGTGAGCTGGCGGGAACTGCCTGCCCGAATAAATTACTTCACGAATTGAGTTTGGAAAACGGGAGTCCTTCACTCTGTTCAAGATGACGTTTGCCAAGGCAAGCTGTCCTTGGTATGACTCATAGCCCGATTCAACCATTGTAATCTTGGCAAGCAGCGTCAAGTCCGCTTCTGTGAACGGTTCAGCCGCATGATCAAAGACCGAAGGAATGATCACTTTAAGCTTCATACCCGCTTTAAGCTTCGCCTTGCTGTCCAGCCCGTTGCGCTTAAGCAGCTCCGACTTGCTGCTCTTCGTTTCCTTGCTAATCTCGTCTATGCCATATTTGTCCGTTATGACTGCGGGCTTCACTGTAGCGAGCTCAATATCGCCTGATTCCGCATTTACCTGCAAATCGGCATGCAGCATTTCGGCTAATTGGCGCAAGGACGCATACAGTCTGCCTTCCTTAAATACCGGTGCCGCATCCATTACATAGCGCTCATCGTTGAAATAGACAACAGGCACTCCGTTTCCGAGGACGATTTTATCATTCACAGCCGTATGTATTGTTACTTCCTCATTATCACTATCCCAGCTCGATCTGGCATTGAACAGCTCCGCGATGCGAGCTACAGGCACATATAATCTTCCATCCAGTATAAACGTAGAATCATTCAGCACTACTTGCTTGCCGTCGAGTTTAATCTTCGCGTCATCCGCTGCCGAAGCGCTTGCCAAGGGCCCGATGCATAGCAGAAGCATTCCCAAAACCATAGCGAATATTAGCCGTTTAACCGGCCTGCTTTCTCTAATCATACGTACCTCCCAGAATATTGTGGTCATATTTCACATGAAGCGATAACAGTAAATCCCTGCACCGCCTCACCATAAAACATGCCCTAGCTGGAGCAATCTCCCAGCATTCTTTCTCTGGGCAAAATTATAACACAAGTAAATAGGTCTATAGGATTAACATTTTCACAGAATTAATAAGAAGCTTGCCGCACCTGCTACTCCAAAACATACAGCGGGAGCGTGAAATAGAAGGTGCTTCCTACTCCCAGCGTGCTCTCCACATGAATTTCACCCTCATGATAATGAATGATCTCTTTGGCAATCGCAAGGCCGATTCCACTCCCCTGAACCGCCTGCCGAGCATGTTTTTCTCTAAAGAAGCGGTCAAATACAAAGGGCAGCGACTCCTTCTGCATGCCTGCTCCATCATCCTGAACACGTATCGTGAGCTGACCGACGGAATCGCCCTCTCCTCCCCACTCTTCAATCGCACAATGAATGCGAATGTGCCCTTCGGGATCCGTGTGCTGAATCGCATTAAACACAAGGTTGGTCAGCACCTGCGTAATTCGGTCCATATCCACAACGACATGGTATTCGGCCAGCTTAGCTGAATCAAAGGCCAGCTGAAAATCATAATGCAGTCCGGCGCGCACAACATCGAGCATGAATTTGTCCTCGATTTTGGCAACTAGCTCCTGAAGCGTCATCATGAGAAAAATCATTTCGGATTTTCCCGATTCCAGCCGCGACAGCTCAAATAAATCATGAATTAAACGGCTTAGGCCAAGCGCTTTGACGAGTACCATTTGCAGGTACCTTTTTTTATCCGCCTCCTGCTCCACAAGGCCGGATACAATCGCTTCTACATAGCCTTGAATCGCCGTCATCGGCGTGCGCAGCTCATGGGAAATATCGCTGAGCAGACGCCTGCGGGACAGCTCAAGCCGGCTTAAATCTTTGTTTTTTCGCTCCAATTCTACCGTGCGCTCATGAATGCGATGCTCCAGATTCGTATTCAGCTCGGAAAGCTGCTCGTTTAACTCGGCAAGCTGCTGCGCATTGAGGCTTACTTCCTGAACAGACCTTTTTAACAGCAGCAGCGTTCGGACACGGCTTACAAGCTCATTGCGGCCAATCGGCTTCGAGATATAATCATTCGCTCCAGCGCTAAAGCAGGCCATAATCGTATGATCTCTGCTGCTTGCGGTCATAATCAATATGGGCAGCTCGATTAAGTTGTATTTTTCTCTAATCAGGCTGCATAGCTCATAGCCGGACATGCCGACCATCATCAAATCGGCAATAACCAAATCCATTTCATGCAGCTCATCCATACGCTCCAGCACCTCAGCACCGCTGGTAGCAGACTCGAATACACAGCCGAGCGGCGCCAGCTGTTGAATAACGACCTGCAAATTCACGGGTTCATCGTCCACAATGAGCACGCGATAAGGCCGCTGTGAAGATGCGGACAGCTCAGAACCGCCTCTACTTCCTGTACCTGCGTGGGCGGCTGCTGTCTGTTCTTTTTCAACAGCGATGAGCTCATGCCCGTTCAAACGTCCCTGTTCCTGCTCCTTTTCAAGTAGCGATACTGGCAGCCCCTTACCCCCGAGATGTTGGATGGTAAAGCTAAACAAGGAGCCTTGACCGACCTTCGACCATACCGTAATTTCTCCACCGTGCAATTCAACTAGCTGCTTCGTAATTTTGAGGCCCAGCCCCGTGCCCGTATCATCTATGGATTCAAGCTTCTCAAACGGGTTGAAAATGACTTCAAACTTGTCCTCCGCTATGCCAATTCCCGTATCCTCCACATGTATTTCCACATAGTTGCGGAAATGCTGCGCGGTTATCGTTACATGCCCGGAAGGTGTGTATTTGATTGCATTACCTATTAAATTAAACAAAATTTGCTGCAAGCGATTTTCATCAGCCAAAATAGCTGGAAAATCGGAGCGAATATGATTGCGCAGCTCCAAATTTCTGCCGGTTACGAGCGGCTTGACGACCGTTAGCACCACCTGTGCCAGCTGGTACAAATCAATGTTCGTTAGATGAAGGCGCATATCATTATTTTTTAGTAGCGCATAGTCCAATATGTCATTAATTAAATAGGACATGCGCTGACCGCTCGACACAATCATGCTCAAATGCACACGCTGGCTGTCTTCTATCCGATCATGCATGCTGTGAAGCAGCGACTGCGCCAGTCCAATAATGCCGTTCAGCGGCGTACGAAGCTCGTGAGAGGTGTTCGCCAAAAATTCATCCTTTACCTTATCCAAATCAAGCAGGCGCGCAGATAAGCGCTCATTCGTTTTAATGGCATTGGAAAATTTGATCGACACAATGATGGATAAGCAAATAATTAAAAATAGCAGCCCATATGGAAAATAAATGCCCGTTCGAATCGTGTCATTGCTCATCAAAATATCATTAACGACCGTTATGAAAAAAACGACGGTGCCCATCAGCATTAAATTCGCACCTGACAGCCGTCTAACAGCCGCTTTAAATACATATTGAATGAGCACAAAACCGATTACAATGGCATACGCCTGCATAACCATTGCCAGCTTCGTAAACACTTGAACCGGCGTCACAGCAATGAAGAGGGTCAGCAGCCCTCCTGGAATCCACAGTATATTTCGCATCCGTTTTGTCACTTGGCCCGGAAAGCTGTAATAGAAAAACAACACAAATAGCGGGGCGCTCCCGAGAAAGCCCAAATATTCGATTTTCACTAAGGCATTATCGTTTAGGCTTTGAATTAAGACCGATAGCGTGTATTGGGATTGGGAGCTGTTTTTCATAGCCAGCAGCACACAAATAAGGCCAAAAAATAAAGATTCCCAATTTTTGCGCAAGAGGATAAATAAAACGCTATGGTAAAGCCCCATAATGAGCATGCAGCCAATCAGCATACTCTCGAATACGAGCTTCTTTTTCATAAAGTGATCCAGGCTGGCGTATTCCCCCAAAGTTAATGAAGCAAACAAGCCTGCTTTGCGCTGGGTGTAGTTGGACACTTGGATGACGATGTCTGCCTGCGTCTGGCCTGCTTCCAAGCGAATAAGGGAAGGCACCATATACGGCACTGCCTCCTTCTCGCTGCGGCCTACAACTCCGCTTTCAGAGACGAGCTTCCCATTGATCCATATCCGGTGGGCCGTTGTTATCCCTTTTGCCACAAGACCCAGCTCGGTGTCCGACTCTGGCAGCTGAACGACAAGACGATAGGTGGCGTAGCCCTTGCTTGAGTGCTTTTGTCCATCAGCCTCAGTCTTGCTCCATGAGCTGGGAACTGTCATATACCCCGCCTGCCCTGCGCTCCCCGCTGCAAAATCATCAGGCTCCAGCAGCTGATTCCAGTAAAACTCCCATTCGCCGTCCAGAGAGCTGCCCGTACCAATAATTTGATCCTCAGTTGTAAACGACAGCTTCCCCCTGCTCGCTTCAGGTTTATCCTTATCTAGTGCGGAATTAAACGTCATCAGTATGATGAATATAAATGAAGCTAGCGCTAGCGGAACGAAATAGTAGAGGAAAGGCACACGTTTCTTCATGGTAGCATCACCGCTGATTACCCCTTTTTTCACAGTAAAATTGTCGGAGCAATAGCACCCGCCTCTGCATCATAACATAGCATTTTGCTTAAAATATTTTATATATCATAGTTTTCTAGTCTTTTTTGAATTTCCTTCTTTTCCATATGGAGATAAGTATTCACCCACTGGTGGAGATGATAGCGCTGCGGATCGACGGCAATGGCGATATCATCATCGTGATCGTCCAATTGCACGAATTGCAGCTGAAGCGAATAGGACGGATACTTTTTCAAATAACGTGAAATTTCAAAGGCATCATAGACGGCGGCCAGCACATCCCCCTGCCGCACGCCATCAAACAGTTGGGCCGAGGTTGAATAGCCCGCCTGATTTTGATTCGGGAACAGCTCACGCGCAAAGCCCGCATAGGAGGTGCCCGCTACAATGCCAATCCGCTCTCCTCTTTCTTGGATGAGCGCCAGCGGATCGCTGTCATCGCCTTTTTCGCCAATGGCGGCCAACTGCAATCGGTTAATCAACAGCGCTTGTTTCAAATTCAAATAAGCATCGGAAAATAAAACCCGCTTCGCCCTCTCCAAGGTCATGCTCAGCTTGGAAACCCCGATGTCCGCCTCTCCATTAGATACTTGAGTAATCACTTCATTAAAAGAAGCTGCTGTACGGATAAATTCGGCCTGTACGCCAAGCTTAAGAGCGATGTCATTTGCAAGCTCAACATCGCTTCCGCGAAGCACTCCCTGATCATCTGCATAGAAAAACGGATAACGATCCTCCTGATAGAGGGCTACCCGCAGCTTGCCTCTGCTCAATATGTCCCGAATATCCTCCGGATAAGTCTTTAATTGCTCCTCTGTATAGACGGGAAGCTCCACTTTACTTGCAGCATTCTTGTCCACTTCCGCTTTATCAGCCGGAGCGGCTGAGCTTGCGGGAATTGGAGTCGTAAAGGCTGGGCTTGCTGCATGAGCTTGCTTTTCTATTCCCCTTTGCTGTGCGCGATGTGTCATGCTTGCACATGCTGTCGTAAAAATGACTACTACCAACACCAAAAGCAAGCAGAAGGCCGAGCGATCGTATTTGCCGATCATTGCTGGCCGTCCTCCCCTCCATGCGAAACTTGAGTTTTGCGAAAGCATACTGCGCATACGGTCATGTCATACACAGCGATACGAACATAGCATAGCTTGCAGCGCGGAATAGAGACGGTTGCCAGCCCTCCAACAACCTCTTCCAGCTCTTCTTCCAACAGCTCGCCGGCCTGCTCATTTTCCTTTTTATGAACGTTATCAGCCCGCTGGTATCCCATATGCACCGCCTCTTTCAAAGGTTACCTTGAGCCTTAAGCCTCGTCCTCATGCTCAGCTAGAGAACAGACTGAATACCGTAACCCCATGTCGTATTTTGACCGCTCATGCCATGACCGTAATCAAGAAGCAGACCGAGCCCGTGGGCGAGCTCCTCCAATTCCGGCACTGGCGGTTTTAATGCATAAATATCAAACGGCTTGCGGTTATTTCGGCCAGCGACCGCTTTTTTCTCCAATCGAAAATACCCAAATGTCAGCGCATTTACACTGACGCGGAACGGGGACAGCTCCTTAGCCAAGCTTTTGACAAAGGCCAGCGCTCCTTGGTTATATACGGGAGATGATGGGAAGCCATCAGCATGCAGCGAATCGGCCAGCATCGGCACGATAATCTGCCCTCGCTGCTTGCGCGCCATCACGCTCCCTGCCGCCCGGCTGTACAGAAACAGCTCGCTTAGAAGGCTGTAGCTTTTCAGAGCGAACTCGGCAGGGTTATGCTGAAACGCCTCCAGCTCGTCCACCCAATCATGGCCATGAATATATAGGTCTAGCCCTCCCATCTGCTCGGCAATGCCTGCTATCACAAACTCCACTGCGTTCATTTGAACGTCTGGTGCAACGATCGTTTGAATTTGTTGCTGCCGCTGCGGCGGCACAGTTGCCCTAAACTGCTCCGCCTGCTCAGGCATCTGGAAGCTAGCCGTGACCCGAATGCCCCGTTGCAGCATATACAGCGCCATCGCTGTGCCCGAAGCACTTTCAGCATGATGCAAAAAAGCCGTTTTCATCCTCCCGCTTCCTCTCCGATTCCACTCAAGCTTATCGCAAAAATCCACCATCTAATTTAAGCGTTTGACCCGCATGATAGCTAGCCAGAGGCCCCGCCAAATACATAACCGCATCCGCTACCTCCTCGGCTGATCCGAGTCTGCCGGCTGCTGTATGCTTCAAAAAATCCGCCAGCTTCTCTGGGGGAACGCCTTGGGCCATTTCGGTTTCAATCATGCCGGGCGCAATGGCGCTCACTTGAATGTTTTGCGACGCATATAACCGAGCATACAGCTTCGTCAAGCCCATAATCGCGCCTTTGGAAGCCGCATAATTCGTCTGGGCCTCGCGCCCGTAGATGCCGCTGACGGACACCATATTAATAATGGCTCCCTTCCCAAGGCGCAGCATATAGCTGACCGCCTCCTGAGAGCAGCAGCAGGTGCCGATAAAATTCGTATCCAGCACCTCATTCCACTGCTGCTCCTCCATAAACAGCGCCATTTTATCATTCGTGCGTCCTGCATTGTTGATCAGCACATCGAGACGTCCGTACGTATCGAATACTTGCTTCATTACATCGGCTACAAAGCCTTGATCGCTGACGGAGCCTTTGTATAGGCTAATCCGTCCGCCAGCGCTGTCAGCCTCGCCCCGCAGCTTCTCCGCTGCTTCATCATCCCGCACATAAATGCCGGCAACGACAGCCCCCTCTGCAAGGAATCGCAGGGCGATGGCCCGGCCAATGCCTCGTGTTACGCCCGTAATCAGTATGACGTGATCACGAAAGGTCATGACCCCTCTGTTCCTTTCTGCCGGCTTGCCATGATCAAATCAGCAATGGATTGGACATTTTTCAAATGAATATTCAACTCATCCGCTGGAATTTGCTCTACCATAACGCCATACAATTCCTCCATGCCAACCATTACCTCGAACGCTTCAACCGAATCCAGGCCCAGCCCTTCACCGAATAAAATCATTTCGTCCGTAATTTCCTCCGCTGTTATATCCTCAAGCTTAAGCCTGTCAATTAGCAGCCTTTGCTTAATCGTCTGCTTAATGGTGTCCATGTCTAAAATCTGCTCTACGCTCATACGTGTGCGCCTCCTTGGAAATTAACCTTTTTTAATTTTGAAAATAGTGCCATACACAAGCGCCTCTCAATCGTTCCATGCGCTTACAACTGCCGCCGAATAACTACCGTTTACCGTCGAGCTTACCGTTAAAACATGCTGAAGCTGGCCTGCTTGCTGCGGCACACGAAGTCGGGCATATGCGCCGCTGGCTATTCCACCTGCGGCAGCTGTTAGGCTCACCAGCTCAGCAGCAGCCGCCAAATGCAGCATCGAGCTGTAGGATTCGCCGAAGCCGGCGTATTCATTGAGGCTAATGATTGGCGGCGACGGATCAGCTGCGCTTAACGAGGATAGCGCTTGACGCTCGCTCTCCATCTCGCCAGGCCTGCCGACCGTATTCAGCAAAATCAGGTCCAGCTGCGCTATACCTATTCCTGCTTCATTTAATGCTTCCGCTGCCGCTCGGCAAAGCGTCGCCTCAAGCTCGGCACCAGCTGCTGCTGCTCCAAAGGCAGTGCCAAAGCCGCTTAGCTCGGCATAAATGCCGGACTGTCCTTGCACGGCTTGCTCCGCCTCACAAAGCACCATGCATACGCTGCCCTCCACCATGCGGAAGCGGCTCGCCTGCAAGCCTTTCGCACGGTCAATATGGCTGGACAGCTCCGAGCATTCATCTCCCGCTCCAATAAGGCAGGAGGTTAGCGTACCCTCACGAATCTTTCCTGCCGCATACAGCGCAGCGGTCAGACCCTCATTGCCTCCCGTGCTGAAGGAGCTGTTGAAGCCTAGAAGCTTCAGCTTCTCCGCTGTCTGCCCGGCAATTGAATTAATGACGGTATGGGGGAAATAAATGCTGCTCGCATATTCCGGCCCTTTCACAAATACGGACTCCAAATATTGGGAAATGCTATCCGTGCTGCCCCGGGCTGTGCCAAAAATAAAGCCGAGCTCTTCCTTCTCCACCTCGGTTACTTGTGCGTCCTCCAGTGCAGCAAGGGCTGCGCCAATCGTATTTTGCGACAGCTGATTCATTCTGCGTTCATATTTGCTTTTGTCATATTCCTTCAAGGAAAAGGAGGCTGTGTCAGATGCTTCACAAGAAGCAGGTAGAGTAGATGCCCTCTCCGCAAGCCAATTCACGATCCCGCCTTGATGAATCTGGCCACCCCCAACTGCACCAAGCCCGGTAATGACAACCCGTCGTTTGGCTTGCTGCGCCGGATTTTCCGCATGCGTCACCTCGGCTTCACGCAAATCCGTCCGCAGTACTAATGAAACGTTATGCCCACCAAAAGCAGCATTATTGCTGACGATATACTTTGGACGCATCGGGCGCATGCTGTGCTGAATGATATCCGCCTCTTCGCAGCCCTCGCGCGCCGTGTCAAAATGCAGCGTTGCCGGCACATAGCCTTGCTTGATCGCATAAAGCGAGGTCACAAGCTCTAGCGCAGCGGCAGTACCTAGGCTATGCCCGAAATAAGCTTTGCTTGAGCTGACCGGAATGGTCAGCCGCTCGCCAAAGCTGCGCTTCAAACCGCTCATTTCAGCGCGGTCATTCGCTTGCGTTCCGGTGCCATGCGCGTTTACGTATTCAATATCCTGTTTGGCAACCTGCGCCAGGCTCAGAGCCATATCTACCGCCCGCTGCATCCCGGCGCCCTCTGGATGCGGCGCTGTCATATGATGGGCATCATTGCTCAGCCCATATGCGCACAGCTCCGCATAAATCGTTGCCCCGCGCGCAGTGGCGGCGTCCAGCCGCTCCAGCACGACAAATGCTGCGCCTTCGCCCAAATTCAGGCCAAAGCGGCTGCCGAACGGCGAGGATGGCAGCGGATTAAGCGCCCGGAGTACATTAAATCCGGCATATACACTATGCGACAGCGGATCTGAACCGCCTGCGAGCATGACATCGGCATAGCCCCAGCGAATCATATCGCTGGCATAGCCGATTGCATTGCCACTAGCGGCACATGCCGTATTTAACGTCGCCACCGGTCCCTGCACGCCAAGCTGCCGTGCAGTATCATCCCCTTGCTGATAAAAAGGATAGTTAGCTGTATTCTCCTCATCCAGCGCCGACAAATCCCATTGCTTCTCCAGCGATAATATGCCGCCGTTGCACGTACCAAGCGACAGCCCAATTTTTGAGGCTGGAATTTGATGCGCATCGGTTGTTGCTGTTGTTGCTGTTGCAGCAATACCTGCTGAATCCGCTGCAATTGCCTGCACATCGGCATTTCCTTGCGCTATTGCAAGGCCGCTGCTATGCAGCGCCTGCTTGGCAGCCGCAATCGCATAGCGCGCACACCAGTCCATCGACTGCTGCGCGGTATCCGCGAAGGCTGCTTCACGCCACGCTTCGTCCAATTGTCCGGCAAGCGAGCTTAATAACGCATCCGTATTAAAGCGAGTGACCTTCCCAATCCCTGTCTCTGATGCAAACATCCGTTCAAAAACGGCCTGCGGCTCATCGCCAAGCGCACACAATACACCTATGCCCGTTACTGCTATACGATGGGCCCGTTCATTTTCCTTCATGCTCATCCCCGCCAATCTCTAATTTAATGGCAAATAACAAATCCGCTTCTCGCTTGTCTTCCATGAGTAAGGCGCAAGCCATTGCCGCGCGAGCTTCATCATGACAGGCGTCCCTCGGTTCACCGTAAAAATGCCGTAAGGAATGCCCGCCTCCAATTGAAGCCGAATCGACCTCGCCAGCATGTGGAAGGCTACGCCGACCTGCTGATATTCAGGTGCAACGTAGAGTGCATCGTACAATATCGTATCCTCGGTCAGCCGATACGTTATCGACCAGCCTTTAATCCCCTGCTCCGACATGAGTCCGAGACTGCCGCTCGGCTCCAAGGGCGCAAAGGTTTTGAACGGCGACAGAAAGCTCGGGAAAACAGCGGCGGCGGCTTCAATCGCTTGTTTAAGCTCGTGCTCCTGCTTTTCCGCCCATAGAAACAGCTCCAAGCCGCTTGGCAAAGGACGCTCCCGCAGCCAGCTTGCGCGGGCAATATCGCGATTGATATGGAAAACGACCGCATCGCATAACGGCTGTGTCCAGCCTTCTTTTTGCAGCCATGCTTCTATCGTCTCCGTAGAGGACTTGCCGGAATAATAATAAACTTCAACGCTTTTGACCTTCTTCTCCAGGCATAAGCTCCGTACTTCTTCCATAATGGAGGAGGCGATTCCCTTCCTGCGCCAAGCCTTGTCAACGAACAAGCATTGCAGCATCGCGCACTGCGCTCCTGTCCCTGCCCGCAGCTCCAGCACAGCCAAGCCTACCGGAGCATCTCCTACCTCCGCCCCTATTAGCATAAAGCGGCTTTGCCCTTGGCCGCTCCTGATACTCTGCTCCAATTGCAAATAAAGCCACTGAAACATGAGCGGCTTGTATTTCACACGGTCCTTAGGCGCTAATCTCTTGATCTTGTACATGTGTTTCCTTTCTGGCTGATAGAAGTGAAGCCGTAGCACAGTTAATGGATACATTAGCTGCCGTAATAATGGGGTCGATAATCGGGTTGATCGCCAGCAATAAAATGATTGTCACTTCAGCTGGAAGCTTAAGCATTCCTGCTATAATCGCAATCATGCCAATCGACACGACACCCGGCGAGCCTGCCCCTGCGATGGAGGTTAATACAGCCCCTATCAGCACCAGCGTCCATTGCATGAGCGTAAAATCGTAATCATACAATTGAGCGGTGAAGGCAATGCCCAGCGTATACATAAGCACCATGCTGTAACGGCACATAATCATGCCAATCGGTACTACAAGCTGAATTGCGTGCGACTGCAAATGGAGCTCTTTGCTTAAAGCATGCATACAGGATGGAACGGTAGCAATGCTGTTTCTCGTGCCAAATGCTAAAATGAGCGACTCCTTTAAAGCACCGATGACCACTCTGACAGGCTGACGCAATTGCAGAGACAATACGGCGACAGAAACGATAATGAGTACGATGCTTACGAGATAAAACATCATAATCAGCTTCAGCATGGCAGGCAAAATGTCCAAATTCAAAGCAGCAAACTGTCCAGCCATCATGCAGAATAAAGCAAATGGCAGCGCGTACATCGACCAGGAAATCGCCTTTTGAAAAGCACGGAACAGTACATCCGCCAGTTGCAGCACATCTTCCCCTTGTCTCGTTCGCATCATGCCGACGGCTACGCCGACGATGACGGAGAAAAATAAAATTTGCAGCGTATTGTTTTCCATCAGGGCTGTAAAAATATTGGACGGAATCATGTCGAGCAAAAACAACAAAATGCCTTGCGATTTCTCCTCTTCCACTGCTGCTCCATTGGAGCTGGAATCGTTGACTATCGCGCCTAGCACCTGCTTCGATTGCTCAGGCAAGCCTGCCCCCGGATGGCCGATTTCTCCGGCAACAAGTCCAAACAAGCCGGATATGACGAGTGCCGCAGCATAGACCAAGCACATGCGTGCAATTGTTTTCATAGCGCCGCTATTAATGAATAAGCTGCCAATGCTGGAAATAATGGCGGTCATCATAATCGGAATGACACACATTTTCAGAAAGGATAAATAAAGATCACCGAAATCCGCTACCGAATGAGCGATACCTGGCGCATATAGACCAATAGCTATGCCTGACAACATACACAGCATAATCATCCAGAAAGACTTGATCCATTTGAATGACAAAACAGACACAACCGACACACAAGCACCCTCTTGTTAGGCATTGGGATGAAGCAGCTTCCGCTGAAAAACGCGGGCAATCGCGGATAGACAGCTGTCCCTCTCATCGCTTCTCTATAAATTTGGAGCGATATCGCGCCTCAGCGGCGGATATCACTCCAATGCAAGCACTATTTTAAGTATCAAGGTGAAACGGCTATCGCCTGCCGTTGGCGGCGCGGCTCGTTTCAGTCCGAGAAATATAAGCCCATTTATAAGTGCAAAGCTTATATCGTCTTATATTTAAGGAAATTATGCGTTTCTGATTTGGTCAGCTGTTGCATTACCGATATTTTCGCCAACGCGGATAGCCGTGTTAGCTGCATTTTCAGCAATTGAGCCTACGCCATTGAAAAAGTCAGTAGCGCCCTGTTTGCTGCCGCCAGCAACGGATTCCAGTTCTGTTTCTGTCAGCTCATCAGCCGCGCCGCGTACTTCAGGCAGTACGATTGTCGCGTGGTAGCCCGTTCCATCAACGATATTGATTTTAAATTCTTGTGGAACCTCATGTCCTGTTGCTTCTTTAATCGCTGCATAAATATCGCTTACTGCAAGTGCGCGGAATTGTGCATCCGATTGTGCTTTCGCGATTACTGCATTTACCGTATCCGTAACTTGCTGTTCATTCCAACTCATGATTTAATTCCTCCAATAATGTAGTTTTGTTTCTTACAGGTATTAGAATAGCAGTACAGCTTCAATCTGCTCTCAACTCTCGTTCAATTTTAGTTCAAATATTACGCCAATTGACGGCTGGCAAGCTCCGCGAACAAACCCTGCTGCTGCAACAGCTCCTCATAGGTGCCGGATTGAATAATTCGTCCTTTATCGAACACATAAATGTGATCCGCCTCCGTAATCGTACTTAAACGATGGGCAATGACGATTCTCGTTACCTGCAATTTGGTCAAGCTTTGGCTGACAATGCTTTGCGTCCTGTTATCCAGAGCGCTTGTAGCCTCGTCAAAAAAGAGAATTTTCGGCCGCTTGGCGATCGCTCTCGCAATCATTAGACGCTGGCGCTGTCCGCCAGACAGCGTGCCGCCGCCTTCGGATATCACCGTATGCATCGCCATCGGCATGCTGCGAATATCCTCATCAAAGCCCGCCATTGCTGCCGCCTCCCACGCATCCTGAAGCGTCAAATCGGAGGTACCAATAATATTGGTGAAAATATCGCCGGACATCAGCTTGCTGTTTTGCAAAACGACACCAAACTGGCTCCTCAGCAGCCCCACATCAAGCGAGCGCAAATCCTGCCCGTCAAAATAAACTGAACCGCTTTGAGGCTGCTCAAAGCCGAGCAATAGCCGCATAAGCGTTGATTTGCCGCAGCCAGATGCGCCAACGAAGGCGACATACTGCCCTGCTTTAATATTCATCGACAGATCCTTCAGGACGAGCGGCTGATCCTCCGCATAGCGGAATTGAATATGCCGAATTTCAATCGCCCCGCTTACTTCACCCGGATCCTCAAGCTGGTCATGCAATTCCGGCAGCGTCTTTAAAATCGGTTTGGCTCGCTCATACAGCGGCACGATATGTACGACCGACAGCAGCGCGGAAGCCATCGCCAGCATCGCCATGAGAAAGCTGGAGAAGGCGGAGAAGAAAGCGATAAATTGTCCTGCCGACAGCGCGGAATGACTGGAAGCAACCATGTAGAACAGCACGATAGAACAAACCAAAGGGAAAAAGGATTGAAAGACGCTTGAGTAGTTATCCAGCATTCTGACCTTGAAGGACAGCTTCTTCTGCTCGGCAAACGCTCTTGCCCATAAGAAGAAAGCGCGGTTTTCCGCCGCCGCCATGCGAAACTTGCTAATGCCGTTCAGCAGTTGGAGCACGGTACCAGAAATACGTCCTTGAATATCAAGCAGCCTGCGCTGGTAACGAATTTGCAGCAGGCCAATGCCGACCGTGAAGGACATGGAGATGAGCACAAGACCTCCGGCGACTAAAGCGAGACTTGGACTGTAGCGAAACAGCAAAGCATACTGAAAAATAGAAAATACGCCCGTCAGCAGCGAGCCTAGAGCCGCTCCTGATAAAAGCTGCCTAATCGTATTAATGCTGCTCGCCCTCGAAGCCAAATCTCCCGCCGTATAGCTGCGGAAAAAGGACACTGGCAAATTCAGCAGCCGATCCCAAATCGCCGCTTGAACCGAGCTTTCTACCCGCCCCTCCATTCGCATGGAAGCGAGTGAGCCCGCCAGCCGGAACAAGGCAATGGACAGGACGGCGGAGACGAGAATCAGCGCCATCTGGACAAGCGGTCCCCGATACGATTCTGGAATAATCGTATCTACCAAAATGCCGGTAGCAACGGGCAGCATAATGCCGAGCAAGCCTGCTGCAGCACCCATCGCTAGAACCATAATGAGATCCCGCCGAATCGAATGATGCATGCCAAACTGCAAAATATCTTTTACGCCGAGCGCACGAGCTGGAAAGGTCCGATAAAACATATAAGCCATCGGCTCTAGGCCTGCTGCCATTTCAGCATGAACGCTGCCTTTTTCGCCGCTAAGCGGATTTTCCCACGTGTAGGAGCCCGTAGAAGCAGGAATCAGGGCAACAGGCTCGCGGGATAGCTCCATGAACGCGACCAGCGGCCCATTATCTTCCTTCCACCATTCCCCTTTGAGCACCACCTTGCGGGAGCGGACGCCAGAAGCTTCGGCGATTTCCTGAATAGGCGAACGCTGCGAATGCTTCTTAAGCTTTCTGCCTACAGGCTTAATGACGATGCTTGCATATTCGCCGACGACGCGGCAGGCCATAAATAGTGGGTCAGCTGAATGGAAAACAGCCCCCTGCTGATCCTTCGGCCCTGTAACGGCAAGCAATCGCTTGAGCGCATGATCCATGAGCGAATCATCATGCTCCGTTCGCCGGAGCAGGCGTTCATGCTCCTGCACCCGTTCCTTCTTCAATAAACCAGCTAAGCGGCTGGCGATTAATTGATGGAACGAATATAAACCTTGCAGCTGCTGATCCTTGTGAAGCCAATTACTCGTGCTAAGCAATTCGAGCTCAGCGGCCTGCTTCGTTTCCAGCCAACTGGAGGAGGTAACAGGAATGTAATGAGGCTCCTGCGCCGTAATGGCATGCTCGGACAACCAATAGACAGCCCCTTCACGAATTTTAACCCAAACCGTTTGCAGGGATCGCCAGGTTTGATCCGGCGCCAGCTCTCGCTGCTCGCTTGGCTCCAGCAGCTCAAACTCAGGCGGGGAATTACGCACACTTAGTGCCGCAGACCAGCAGCCTACCCATTGATCAATTAATGGGGCAAGCTGCTCATCGCTTAATTTATACTCCGACCTGCGGCTTACAAATTGCTTGCGGCTCATTTGATATACCTTCGTGCCCACCGCTGCTGTCACCAGCAAGCCCGTTCGCTCTTCTCCTGCAAAATCCTCAAAACCGAATAAGAGAGCCCCTTCCTCCAAACTGAATAAATAGCGCCGCTTGTTTCTCGTCCCGCCCTTTTCAAGCTCAAGAGTCACAGCGAAAACATCCGCATAACCCGAATCGACATACCATACATCGTTTTGATCGGTTATTAGAATCGGCCTGTTGCCTTCCACTTCATGACAATTACCGCAACCCTCAAAAAAAGAATGCAGGCCCCCTTGTACCGCTTCAGCCATTTTTCCACCTCCTTTTCGTTCTATGTCTACTGATTTTGAATGAGACGGGTATAATAGCCATTTCGTTCCATGAGAGCCTGATGCGTGCCTCGTTCAATGATCTTTCCACGCTCCAGCACCACAATCTCATCTGCATCCCTAATGGTGCTGAGTCGATGAGCTACCGTAATACACGTCAAGCCTCTGCGCCTTAGACTATCATCTACCTTTTTCTCCGTTGCCGGGTCCAGCGCGCTTGTCGCCTCATCCAAAATAACAATGGATGGATTGCCAGCCAGCGCCCGGGCAATTTCCAGCCGTTGCCGCTGCCCTCCGCTGAAATTGCCGCCATTTTCCGCAATCATATGCTCATAGCCGCCGCTGCGCTCCGTAATATGATCATGGATCACCGCATCCTTTGCAGCACGGATGACATCGGTCTCCGGTATCGTAGAATCCCAAAATGTAATATTTTCTTTAATCGTTCCTTCCAGCAGCACAATGTCCTGATCAACAACGGCAAGCGAATTGCCCATCCGATTGCGGGAAATTTCATCGCGCTTCAAGCCGTCGAAGCGGATATCACCGTCCCATGGCTCGTAAATGCCGGCAATCAGCTTCGCAATTGTCGATTTCCCACTGCCTGAGCCTCCAACCAGCGCTACCTTCATTCCCGGCTGAATAGATAAATGAAATCGGTCAATCAGCGGGCCCTCCAGCTTGCTGTAGCCGTACGTCAAATTGTTAATTTCAATTTTCCCCGAGAGCTTAGCTGTGCCCTCTGTCTCAGAAGCCTGCTCCCCATTTTGCTCCATCTGCCTGTCAATTGGATATTGCAGCACATCGTCCAGCCGCTTCATGCTTCCTCCCGCCTCCTGAACAGAGCCTGCCAATGCGACCATCTCGTTAACCGGCTGGCTGAAGCTTGCGGCAAGACTTTGAAAGGCGACCAGCGAGCCAATCGTCAGCGCTCCATCCATAACCTGAAAGCCGCCGAGAAACAAAATCGCAACAGCGCTCAGACTCGTCAGCAAAGCAGGAACGGCCATGAGAAACTGGTTCGATACGCCGAATTGCTGCGTGGAATTGAGCAGCTTCGCCTGATAGCCCGACCATTTAACGAAAAAATCCGCCTCAGAGCTGTTCGATTTCAATGTCTCAATCACTTGAAGGCCATTCATGGACACGCCTTGCATCTTCCCAGCCTCTTGCAGCAGGCGCAAATTTTGATCGTTGCGTTTGCGCGTAATAAATCGCATGAATACAAGATTTAGCAGCGAGGCCCCAACCGCGATGCCCGTCAATACGACGCTGTATTGCAGCATCAGCAGCAAATAAAACACAATCATGACGCAGTTAAGCGCCGCTACAGCAAGCTGCCCGGACAGCAGTTGGGCGACACGGTCGTTAATGGCGACCCTTGCGGCAATATCTCCGCTAAACCGCTGGGAGAAAAACTCAATCGGCAGCCGCAGCACATGCCAGAAAAAACGGCTGGAGGAGCTTAGTGCAAGCTTCATTTCCAGCCTAAGCAAGTAATAGCGCTGCAGCCACGTCAGAAGCGCCCGCAGCAATGCGGTCAGCCCCATTCCGATCAGCAGCGGAAACAGCCAGCTTTTCAAGTTGCCGAGCAGTACCTGGTCGATAAATACTTTACTGAATACCGGAATTACTAGGCCCGGCAGCACGAGAAACAATCCAGCAAGAATAGCGAAGATGAGCGCCTTTTCCGACCCTTTAATGCGACTGGACAGCGAGCTAAGCACACTTGGCGCTTTCCCTTGACGGACATAGGCAGGGGATGGCTTAATCGCAATGGCAACCCCCGTAAAGGATTGATCAAACTCCTCAAATTTAATTTCCCTTGGACCTGTAACCGGATCATTCAAGAACACACGATCATTATGAATACCCTCTAATACAAGAAAATGATTGAAATTCCAATGGATGATCAGCGGCCATTCCATCGTTTTTAGATCTTCCGGATTTTTGCGATAACCCTTCGCTTCCATACCGTATTGGCGCGCTGCCTTGAGCACATTGCTCGCTTTGCTTCCATCCCGGGAGACACCGCAGGCAATTCGCAGCTCCTCAAGCGGAATGAAGCTCTTATAATAACCGAGCACGATAGCAAGTGAGGCTGCTCCGCACTCTACAGCCTCCATTTGCAATACGGTTGGCGTTTTTACTCTTTTTGAGGCCACGAATCCGCTCTCCTCTATTGGGCTTGGAGAAAAATAAGGCTGCGCTGCATGAAAAGATTGAGCTTCCGATCGCCATTAGCCTTGAATTTCTATGAATATACCCGTGTCCGGGGAAATTCAAGGCTAAAAGCGAACACTTCGTTTCTCCAGCCCAAACTTTTCATTCCGCTACGCCTTTTTTCACCGCGCCCTTCTTGATTATTTAAAATATGGAATGACGGTCGCAATCGGGCGTTGCGAGCTGACCGTGATGGAACCATCAACCATCATGCCGCTGTTAAGTCGAACGGGCGGACCCTGCTCCGTCGTCCAACTGTAGCCGCTTGCCATCTCCGAGTTAGGGGAAAGATTGACGCGAATTTCCAGCGATACGCCCTGCGACGCCATCTGCTGTACTAGACCTTCATTGCCCAGCGTAGACATCATCCCCTGCACCGTTACTGGAAATTCGGATACCGATACGACTTGGCCAATGAGCGAGCCAAACTCTTCGCGGTTAATCGAGCCTGGCGAGACGCGCACCTCCATACCTGGCAGCAGCTGTCTGCCTTGACTGACCGGCACATACAGCACGGCAATCAATTCATCCGTCTGTACGCCATACGTTTCCAGCCGAATAATATCGGAGCCATCGCCAATGTAATTTCCAGTCTTGACCAAAACCTCCTTCACTTTGCCCGTGTATGGGCTTATCACTCTTGTGCTGTATTCATAGCTAAGCTGCTGCTGCTCAAGCTGCTGCTTCAGGCTTTTGAGCTCCGCTACTCGTCCCACCCTATCTTCAGCCGTCGCCCCTTCAAGGTTCATGATAGCAAGCTTAGTCTGCTTGATCTGCTCCAGCAGCTCCGGCTGCTCCATTCGGCCAATGACCTCGCCCTGCGTTACCGTGTCGTTCTCGACAACGCGAATATCGGATATCGCTCCGGCCGCGGAGGCATGAACGGTCTTCAGTCCGCCTGGGCGAATGAGCACACCAGGTCCATCCGCCTTAATACTCATCGTGCCGAAAATCCCCCAATACAGGGCGGCGACAATGAGCAAGCCTACACCCGTGAGCATAAGCCAGCCGCGAGGCGAGGTTACCCGAACCAAATTGTCGAGCTGCTCCGGGGAAGACAGCCGCTCAAGTGCCACTTTACGAAAAACATGATTATTCATCGCTACCTCCCTATGTTTAAGCCCATCCTTGCCGCGTCGCCTTACAACGGATTCGGAATGAGCACCTCCTCCAGACGCTTGAAGGCTCCTCCCTCCAGCTTTTTCATGACAATGCTCATTCCCTGAACGTCGCCCTGAGCATCGAAGGAATGCTGACCTGTGACCCCTTCCCAGCCCTTCAGCTCGGACAAAGCGGCAGAAATCGCTTTCGGGCTGCGGGAGCCCGCTTTCTCGATGCCGTCCGCGAGCAGCCTCAGCGAATCGTAAGCCTGCGCCGCCCATTTGCCCGGCTCTTTGCCGTATTTTTCGATATACTGCTGCCGGAAGCTTTGATTAACCTCGGAAGCCCCTAGCTCATGGTAAACCGAAGCTACAATTGTCCCTTGCACCGCTTCGCCCGCTTGGGCAAATTCCGCTGAATCCAAAGCATCTCCGCCGATAACGGGGATGGTCATGCCAGCGGCGCGAATGGCTTTAACGAAGGCGATTCCTTCGTTTGCCCTCGTGGCCAACATAATAAGATCGCTATCCAGTGTTTTCCATTTATCGACAATACGCATAATATCAGCCGTATCCTTATAGCCAGATAGACGGTCAACGACGTGAAGTCCCGACTGGGATGCCTGATCTTCAAACGCATTTGCCAGTCCTCTTCCATACTCGTCATCCGTATAATAAATCGCTATATTGCGGTGCTTCGTGCCTCCCGCATACATGGCAAGTGCCTGTCCAAGCTGATTATCATTAGGAATATTGCGGAAAATATAAGAGCTGTTCACATCAGTCAGCTTCGGTGATGTCGATGCCGGCGTCAGCAGCACAATGCCCGCATGCGCATAAATGCGAGATGCTGGCACCGTGACGGAAGAACCACGATGGCCGATGACTGCACTGACAGCAGGATTATCAGCAAATTGCTGCGCAATCGCCATGCCTTTTGTCGTAGAGGCTTCGTCATCCATTTCCATTAGCTGTATTTTCCTCCCGCCCAGAATGCCTTTCTGATTGATTTGCTCAAGCGCCAATTGAAGACCTTCATGAAATTGATCATTCTGCTGCGCAAATGGCCATACCGCTCCAATGACCACCTCGGCTCGCGAGCTGCTAAGCGCCCGCTCGCGAGCCTGCTCCGGTCCCGACGCCGAGGCGCATCCGCTTATCGTCAGCGTGATTCCGAGCAATGCGATTTTCCACAGCAGCCCCTTCCGGCGTATTCCCCCAATAACATTCACTAGGCTATCTCCCTTCAGAACTAAACCTTGCTGTACCTTTATACCTGTCAAGTCCTACTGCCCCTACATTATAAAATAGCCCAAAATGTTAAACCATCAATTCCAATTCAAGATAACCTCAATTTCATTTAAAATCTGATTTATCCAATCGACTTATTTTGGCGAACATGCGATACTTAAGGCAGAGCGTTTTTGAGACTTTCGGCACGGTAAATATTTCATCGTGAAACGATTGCTTTGCCGCAGAAGGACGACTTCATCCGTTTACGCTTGGCAAGCTATACAAGAGGAGAATGACGATCATATGTCTTCTAAAAATACGATTTTAATTGTGGATGATGACCAAGAAATCAATGAATTGCTGACCATGTCTCTGAAAAGGGAAGGGTTTCATACGCTGTCTGCCTACAATGGCGTCGATGCGCTTAAAGCGGCGCAGGAGCACGCTCCTGATCTGGTGCTGCTGGATGTGCTGCTGCCGGGTATGGACGGCTTTCAAATTTGCAGCGAAATTCGCAAAACGAGCACGGTGCCGATTTTGTTCGTTAGCTGCAAGGACGAGGATATTGATAAGGTGCTGGGGCTTGGCCTTGGAGGGGATGACTTTATCTCGAAGCCTTTTAGTCCGATTGAGCTGATCGCCAGAGTAAAGGCGCATATCCGAAGAAGCAATTTGCTGCAAAAGCATGAAGAGGTAACCGACAAAACATTAAAGTTTGATCAATTGCTCATTGATCCCGCCACCCACCTTGTGCTTGTGGACAACAAACCCGTTGCCCTATCAGCCAAGGAATTCAAGCTGCTGTTCCATCTCGCTAAAAATCCAAACCGAGTATACAAAAACGAGCAGCTTTTTTCGCTGCTCTGGGATGATGTCCATATGGGAGATACCCATACGGTCATGGTACATATTTATAATTTGCGAAAAAAATTGGAGAAGAATCCGGCAAAGCCGCATTATATCCGCACGATTCGCGGCGTTGGCTATAAATTTAATGACAAGCCTGCCGAATTCATAGACTAATCGGGGAAATCGCAGCATCTATGCAGACGCTGCGAAGCATTTTTTACGTAGAATTAATGGAAGAGTTTTTGTAAAAAGGCGGTCTTGGCGCGAAGAGAATCGGGGGAGCGTTAGCCTATTCATCTCCATTTAGGAGTAACTATCCTAACGCTCCTCCTTGTACATCCTATCGTTTTAATCACTCCTTTCCAGTTGGTCTCATGGTCGATCTCACCTTTTCACCGCCTCTCTACTGGATGAACCCCGCTTGCATTAGCATGCGATAAATGAGTACGGTCGTTTCAGCGCGAGTCAGTGATTTTTGCGGCTGCAGCTCATTCCCGTAGCCCTTCAGCAAGCCTTTTAATATCGCTGTCTGCATAGCTTCCTTCGCCCATTTTCCAATTTTTGAATAATCGTCATATACGGATAAATCCACTTTTGCCGCTTCTGTTGAATCGCCCTCCACACCAACCAGCTTTAGCGCCCGAACAACCATTACGATGGCTTCCTGTCTGGAAACCTCCGCATTTGGTCGAAACGTTCCATCTGTATAGCCGTCCATCAGGCCATAGGTTTGTACGGCTGCTACGGCATTACTGTACCAGCTCAAATCACTAACGTCGCGGAAGTCGGTGCGGCCTCCAATGTTCGGCAAGCCTAGCGCCCTAGCAAGCAAAGCTGCCATTTCAGCACGGGTAATAGCTGCGTCTGGTTTAAATAAATTGCCGTCCTGACCGTTTACGATCATTCTGCTGTACATATTTTTGATTTCAGGAGCCGCCCAATGCTTTTCAATATCTGTTAAGTTGGACGTTTTGGAGATGAGTACAAAGGTGCCCCCCGCTAAGCTGCGAATAGCGGCCAATTTCCGTCCATTTTTCACTATAAATGAAGTCGGAACAGGACGCAGACCCAGCTTCTCATCCCACAGGGCAGCCGTTGTAGCTGTGAAGGCTGCATTTGCAGGTAGATAAATGACGCTTTCCACATAACGATTGAAGCTGGAAGCCTCGTTTACACCGCTAGCCCCAATCGCCTCCACTTTAAAATAAATCGGGCTGCCGATTAGTTGAAAGCCGCCTGTTTCAGCTTCTTGTTGCAGGCTCGCTATAGCATTCCCCTTCTCCATCCCTATCGTAATGCGCAGTTTCGTCGCAGCACTCCCTACCTGCCGCTGTTTAAACAGCTCAGCCATAGGCAGACGCTGCTCCCCGTATAACGTCTTAAGCGTCACAATTGAAGCGGATTCGATAAAAGCCTGCACGGCGTCAGCCGATAGCTGTATGTCAACTAAATCTGCTTCCGCAGCAATGGAGATGGAGACGTTCTGTTTTTCCGTAGCAGTAGCGGAGCCCAGTGCGTTGCTGAATGCAGCGGCGTCCAAATTGGCAGAGATAGTTTTATTTTTATCCGTACCAAGCTTAAGGAGGGCAACGCCTATAACGTCTTTTTCATTAATTTGAATGGCAACGGGTGTATCTGCTGAAGCGACAGGCGTGGTCGAGGCTCCTCCCGTATTGGGAACAGTAACAGCAGGTACGGCACGAATGACGTTCAACTCATACTTTTTAATCGTGCCATCCTGTGCCTCAACCTGAACCTCAAACGTATTGTTTCCCGTTGCAAGCGAATATTCCCCGGTTTGAGCTCCGCTCGCAATCTGAGCACCGTTTACGTAAGCTTTGGAATAGGCGTCCAATAAGGTCAGCTTCATTTTCAAAGCAGCTGTCGACTGGTCTACATGGACCGTATAATTCGTAGTGGCTGGATCAAATGGGAAGCTTATTTCCCTTCCTGCTCCCTCTAGCTCCCACTCAGACAAATCCGCATTGCTGCTTAAAGGTACGATATTTTGAATATGAATCGTAGTCACTGCGGCATTTCCCGCAGCATCTAGCGCATAGACGGTATACACACCGTTCGTCCGTACAGTAAACTCACTCGAAATGACCTCACCAGCCGCTGCAAAATAAGAGATGGACTGGCTTCCTTCTGCCCACTTAATGGAGGAGATCTGATTAAATTCACCGATAGCCGCTACCGTCGCATGAACGGTTACCGTTTCAAAGGTTGCTGCTGACGGATCAGCTAGCAGGGTAATCGTTGGAACCTGATCGTAGACGAACGACACCTCAGCTGTTTGATCAAGTTCAACCCCGCTTTCCTCCTCCTGGGCAAAATAAATGACGTCCTCTGCGGTCGTATTGCTCACGGCGAAGGCGGCAATTCCAGCTGCATCAGTCACAGCAGTGGGCTGAGTAATGACGGAATGTCCGCCCCTTGCTTGAAGTCGCACCGTCTGTCCCTCAATCGGATGGTTAAAGTTATCCATCAGCTTTACAGAAATCACAACGCTTCCGCCATCCGCACGAACGACTGCCGCGCTCGCGGTGACGGTCGATTGAGCCGGGTTCATCTCCCCGGCAATGAATTCGATTTCCTCTGTCATTCGGATCGTCTGCCCATTAACGGTTGCACTCACAATTGCGTTACCTAAAGTTGTCGGAGCAGTCAACGTTGCTGTATACGTGCCGTCACCGTTGTCCGTTACTGCGCTAACCGTTCCCAGCGTAGCAGTTATGGTTACCGTCGCTCCGCCCGTCCTAATGCTGTTTTCCCGTGCGTCGCTCAGCCCTACACGAATCGTTGTTTGGCTTGCTCCGTCAGCGGTTAGTTCACCCTTCATGGCTTGAATTCTGCTCGTTAAAACGGATGGGGCTCCTGGTACAAAGGAGACGCTTGCCGTTGCCGCTATTGCCTGCCCGCCGACTCTGGCGCTGACTATAGCTGTGCCCGCCATTGTTGACGCAGTCAGCGTAGCCGTATACGTGCCATCGCCATTGTCCGTCACGCTGCTCACTGTGCCCGCTGTTGCGGATACCGTGACAGCCGCTCCACCGCTTGTAAGCGTATTGCCCTGCGCATCCTTTAGCTTGATGCTGACGGTCGATTGACTGGTTCCGTCAGCCGTCAGCGTTGCTGGGCTCGCCTCTACTGTACTCGTCGCCGTCGATGCCGCTCCTGCTGCATACTGCACATCTGCCGTCGATGTGATCGGCTGTCCTCCTACCGTCGCACTGACGGTCGCGGTTCCCACCGTTGTCGGGGCTGTCAGCATCGCCGTATACGTGCCATCGCCATTGTCCGTCACGCTGCCCACTGTGCCCGCTGTTGCGGATACCGTAACGGCCGCCCCCCCGCTTGTAAGCGTATTGCCCTGCGCATCCTTTAGCTTGATGCTGACGGTCGATTGGCTTACTCCGTCAGCCGTCAGTATAAGCGGGCTCGCCTCTACCGTACTTGCTGAGGCTGACGCTGCTCCAGCTATAAATTGTACGCTCGCCGTTGACGCGATCGCTTGGCCTCCTACTGACGCGCTGACGGTCGCCGCTCCCACTGTCGTCGAAGCGGTCAGCGTCGCCGTATACGTGCCATCGCCATTGTCCGTCACGCTGCCCACTGTGCCCGCTGTTGCGGATACCGTAACGGCCGCCCCCCCGCTTGTATGCGTATTGCCCTGCGCATCCTTTAGCTTAATGCTGACGGTCGATTGGCTAGTTCCGTCAGCCGTCAGCGTTGCTGGGCTCGCCTCTACTGTACTCGTCGCCGTCGATGCCGCTCCCACAACATACTGCACGCTCGCTGTCGATACCAGCGCCTGGCCTCCTACAGTTGCGCTGACCGTTCCCGCTCCCACAGTCGTCGGTGCCGTCAGCGTCCCCGTATAGGTGCCGTTGCCGTTATCCGTAACGGCGCTGACTGTGCCAGCCGTCGCCAATGCCGTGACGATCTCTCCTCCGCTCGTCAATGCATTGCCATACATGTCCTTCAGCCTGATGCTCACTGTTGTCTGACTTACGCCATCGGCCGTCAGAGAGGCGTCCGATACTTCCACTAAACTCGTAGTCGTCGACGCCGCTCCCGCTACAAACTGCACGCTCGCCGTTGAGGCAACCGGCTGGCCTGCTACTGTCGCGCTCACCGTCGCCGCACCTGCTGTCGTCGAAGCCGTAAGCGTCGCCGTATATGTGCCATCGCCATTGTCTGTAACCCCGCTGACCGTTCCCCGCGTAGACGAAATAGTCACGTTTTCTCCAGCCGTCGTCAGATTCGTGCCCTGCGCATCCTTCAACTGTACCGTCACCGTTGTTCCGCTTGCACCATCTGCAATCAAGCTGGATTGACCAGCCGAAACAGCGCTCAAGGCTGGAGCGAGCGAATAGTCTCCGACCATATACGTTCTAAAAGCAAAATCACGGCCGATAGCAGTTGAATAGCCTCCTGCATAGGTATCACTAGTACTTAAATTCCACCCAAATCCGGATACTCCAGCATTTTCTGTAGAAACAACCATTCGATACATAGTGTCTTTCAACAAATAAACCGATGTACCGGAAAAATCCACCGTTACCCAGCCTGCTCCGAAAGACGCTAATTGAACGGAGGCGAGGGGCGCCCCAAGGTCTGTCTGATTATAAAGCTTAATGTTGAGGTAACCGGGGCCTGCATAGATATCAGAAATACTAAGCTCAATGGCATCTAAATATCCAGTTATAGCTGGCGTAAAGGTTTGAAAACGCGGATAATCTGCATTTACCCACACATTTCCAGAGTAACTTGCACTCTCCTGATCCATAACAGCCGCTCCTGCGGCCTGCGCCGGCCTTACTGCTGAAAGCTCAATTAATAATACCGCTGTCAGAAAAAGCGCAATCCAGCGCTTGTTCCAATTCCATTTCTTCATTGAAATCCCCCATAAACGAATAGATGCTATCCTTATATGAACTTGATCGCTAGCTCAAAGACAGGCTCTAGCTCATAAAAAAAGCCACGGCGCTGCCCACTAGTGCCAGAACTAGAAAAATACCGAAATACCACTTGGTAAATTTCCAGCTCATACCATTTC
This sequence comes from Paenibacillus sp. KS-LC4, assembly GCF_036894955.1. NCBI lineage: Bacteria > Bacillati > Bacillota > Bacilli > Caryophanales > Paenibacillaceae > Paenibacillus > Paenibacillus sp. KS-LC4. The sequence goes on from NZ_CP145905.1 coordinate 4,939,894, forward strand.
CATCCCACCACACCTTAATAAAAATAGCAATCGCGATAATTGGGATAATAACCAGAACAATCAATGCATTCTCCATCATTCACACCCTCCCAAGCCTATCTCCTGTTCAATTCTCTATTTAAATTACTGCAAAACCATGCTCTAACCCTATACCTACAAAGAAGTATTTTTCATTTAAAACGAGCGTAAACAGGCCTCCATTTATTATAATAGTAGGTATGAAAGAGCAATTTGACGCTAGAGGTGTATGGTCATGTCCGCAATGAACTTTGAAAATACTTTCGGCCCTGCGCGGCCGGATTCGCCCGTCCTCGATCTGTCCTTAAGAAATTATTTAACAACATGGGACGGGATGCCTGCAGCGCAATTTCTGCCTTTAGCAAGCTCTCTTGCTGCAAGTGTAGCTGAGCTTCACCAGCAGCATACGCTTCATCTCGATTTGCGCCCGGAGCGCATTCGTGTTTTTCCCGAGCACAATCAAGCTTCCGTGCTGGATGCCGGATTGCGTGTAAGGCGAACAGACAGCCGCTATGCACGACCTGACGGGCAGGTCGCAAACGAGCTGACGCTTCCCTATTGCTCGCCGGAAAATACCGGCCGGATGCAGCGAGCAATCGACGAGCGGAGCGATCTTTATTCGCTAGGCGTTATTTTTTATGAGATGCTCACTGGACGTCTTCCTTTTGAAGCAGACAATCCGCTTGAATGGGTATACCTGCATTTGGTGAAAAGCGTCCCGCCAATGACTAATCCGCATACGAATTACCCAGAAGGGCTAGAGGCTATTATAATGAAGCTGCTGGAAAAAAATCCGGATAAACGCTACTCCAGCGCGCTGCTGCTTCAGGCAGATTTAAATAAAATAGGCGACTCTCCGTCTGCTTTTATAACAGAGCCCGGCTTTCACGGCAGAGAATATGAGCTTTCCGAGCTCACCCAAGCTCTCTATTCGGTCTGCTTCGGCTCTACCGAAATCGTGTATATATCCGGAGAGGCCGGCATCGGAAAAACGAGCCTAATGGATGAAATGTTCCGCAAGCAGCCGCAAGCAGGCGACTTTTTTTACATAACCGGAAAATTTGAGCAGCTCGCCAATGAAAGCCCCTATTATCCCATCATCCACGCCTTTCGCGGTCTTATTCGCCACCTGATTGGTGAACACAAGGACAAAGCCGAGCTTTGGAGCATGCGGCTGAAAGAAGCTTTGGGGACGAGCGTAGGCATTATAACTGCGATTATTCCCGAAGCAACCATACTGCTTGGAGAAGCACCCGCTGTGGAGGAGCTTCCGCCTCACGAATCGCATAAACGGTTTATTTATACTTTTCGCAAATTCGTTCAAGCGCTCGCTTCCAAGGAGCATCCCATCGTGCTGTTTATTGATGATTTACAATGGGCACACGCTTCTTCTCTTCAGCTCATACATGCGCTGGTATGCGATCCAGAATGCCAGTATTTACTGTTTATCTGCGCCTACCGCCATTTGGAAACCGATGTCCGCATGCTTCCCGGCTACGAAGAGGACGGTAGTGTTTCCAAGCAGGCGTTCGTCCGCCATCTCCATTTGGAGCCGCTCGACATGGCGCATATGAACCGCTTGGTCATGGAGACGCTTAACAGCCCCGCCGGCACCACGATTGAATTGGCGGAGCTGCTGTACCACAAATCCGGCGGCAATCCGTTTCATTTCAAGCAAATTCTGCTCCGTTTGCAGGATGACGGAAGCCTCAGCTACAGTCCTGACAAGCATCGCTGGCAGTGGGATTGGGAGCAATTGCTTGAACGCGAGCCGGGCTTTTCCATTCAAGAGCTGATGACCTACCGGATGAGCCGAATTACGCCAGAAGCACAGCAGCTACTAAAGACAGCGGCCTGCATAGGCAGCACCTTTTCCCCACCGTTCATTGCCAAGGTTATGAATCGGGAAAATGAGACGCTGACCCTGCAATGGACAGCCATTGAAGGTGAGGGCATCATTTTGCCCGTTCACAATGGGCTTTACCGCTTTGCCCATGACAGCATCCAGAAGCTGATTTACGGTCAACTGGACGATTCAGCCAGACAGGCGCTGCATCTCCATATCGGGCGTTTTATGAACCAGCAGCATCAAGCGGAAACCGCTCGCAGAGACGATAGCGGCACGGAAGATGGCGAGCCTGCTTTCGAAGCCGTCAACCACATGAACCAAGGAGCTTGCTTAATTACGGATCTGGAGGAGCGGCTCCAGCTTGCGCAGCTCAATCTGGAGGCAGGCACACGCGCTAAAGCCTCCTCTGCCTTTGATGTAGCTGCTGGGTACTTTCACAAGGGAGCAGCGCTGCTTGGCATGGAGGGCTGGGCTTCCTCCTTTGAGCTTTGCTTTGATTTGTACGCCAAGAAGGCGGAATGTGAATATATGTGTGGGAATTATGTGCAATCAGAAAGCGATCTTGAGCTGCTGCTCAGCCATGCTCGCGGCTCAGCCGAACGAAGCCGCGTGTTTATGATTCGAATTATGCAGCACATCAATCAGGGCAAGTATGCGGAAGGCACTGCGCTTGGCCTGCAAAGCTTGAGGGAGCTGCACATTATTATTGATCCTAATCCCGGCAGCTTTATGCTGATGCTCGAAGGCATACGTATCGAGCAACTGCTGCGCAACCGCTACGACAAGCTGCCGCAGCTTAAGGAAATGACAGACCCGGACTACATTGCAGCTATGAATTTGATTTTTGCTATAGTACCCTCCACCTTTTTTACAGATAAAAAAATATATTTCCAGCTCATTTGCCGGGCCATTCAGCTGTCGCTTAAATATGGAAATACACCGATATCAGCAGCCGTCTATACGGCCTACGGGATGATTTTGGGCAATACCAAGGGGCAATTCGACAAGGCGTATGCGATTGGCAAAATCGGAGTTGAGCTGTCCGAGCGTTATAATAGTCCTTCCATTAGAAGTAATACCTACACGATTTACGGTGGCGTGCTGTGTCAATTTGCCGGAAAAGCTGGTGAGGGCGAGGCCTACATGTCTCAAGCGATGCGCTATGGCATGTCCTCCGGAGATTATGTCTTTGCCAGCTATGCGATTGGTGCCCATATCAACGCCTTGTATGCGAGAGCGCCATTAAGCGAGGTGAACCGCAAAATAGCCGACTATATGGTCGTGCTGGACACAACGAAGGATGAATTCGTGCGTCAAAACTTTTTCCTCTATCAGCAGTTTTTCCTCGCCCTGCAAGGGCGTACGGCTGCACCGGACTCCTTCAGCGGAGCTGAATTTGATGAAGAGCATTTTTTAAGGCAAATTAGGCAAGAGGAAACCGCGGCTACAACCTTATTTCAATTCAGTACCTATAAGACGCAGCTTTGCTTTCTTCTAGGACGCTATGAGGATGCGATGGGGTGGGCTCGCCAAGCGAAGAAGCATGAAGCCTACGCCACTCATTTGCCTCATTTGCCAGAATGCCTGTTTTATGAATCGTTAGCTATCCTTGCAGCCTATCCTGAGCTTCGCAAGCATCGAGCTATAAGAAAAAGCTTGCTGCACAATCTTAGGCGTTATCAAAAATGGGCAACATGGTGTCCTGATTATTATCAGGGCCGATCCGATATTCTTCATGCCGAATATGCCCGCGCCTGCAACGAGCAAAGCTTGGCTGAGGAGCTTTATGATAAGGCGCTGCGCCAAGCCAGAGAGCTGGGCGATATTCAGGTAATAAGCCTGGCAGCCGAGCTGGCAGCAAACTTCTACTTGGCTAAATCCATGAACAAAAGCGCTTTATTTTATTTGCAGACTGCACTCGACGGATATACACAATGGGAAATATACGTAAAAGCAGAGCAAATAGAGCAGCAATTGCTGAGCTTGCAGCGGCATGAGCAAAATGTGCAGCAGGCGGATGCCGCCTCTCCACAAATGTCCTTATACTCAGCTGCTATAGAGACAGGCGGTAGTAAACAAGAAAAGCCCGTCTCCACAATCAGCTTCCGCAGCAGCGAAGCACTGTCCTCGGAGAGCCTTGATCTTGCTGCTATATTGCAAACGACAGAAGCAATCGCTAACCCGCTCGATACGGATGCCGTGCTTGCCGAAATGATGAGGACGATCTTGAAGCATGCAGGGGCCAGCAAAGGGGCTTTGCTCACAGGAAGCCACGATGTCCTTCATGTTCAGGTGTATGCCGCCTTGGATAATCCGAATATCTCCTGTCCCTTCGAGCTGAATGACAGCTCCTTGCTGCCGGAAGGGATTATCCGCTATGTGCTGCGGACACAGGAGAAGGTTCATTACGCCGAAGCGGAAGAGAGCTGGCTCATTCATAATCCCTATATGGCAAAGCATCGGCCACAGTCGGTTATATGTATCCCCGTTGCTGTTCATGGCACCATGCTCGGCGTGCTTTATCTTGAAAATGAGCTGGCAAGCGGCGTGTTCTCAGCGGAGCGTATTCCCGTTCTGCTTGCGATGGCATCATACGGTTTATTGATTTGTGTTCTGCAAAGCTTGCCGGAGCAGCCCGAATCTCAGAGCAGCAAGGATTCCGCTGTACAGCCGCTGCCGGACATGATCGCGGAGCCGCTTACGGAGCGCGAGCTGGAGGTGCTCACCCTGCTTGCCGCAGGCTTATCCAACAAGGAGATTGCCGACCATCTCATCATCGCCCTGAGCACAGTAAAGGTACATGTGAAAAATATTTTCGCCAAGCTCAAGGTCAACCGGCGCACCAAAGCAGTCGCTCAGGCCAAAGAGATGAAGCTGCTCAGTTAATACCGATGGCCCAATCCACTATAAGCATGCAAAGCGGCTTACTAAATGGAGGTGTTTATGAACATTATCCCTGTACCCTCACATTCATTTGGATCAAGTGCGTAAAGCAGCGGCTAAGCGCTTCGCGATGAGTCGGGTACTGTTTCCGCTAATGGCGCGGCTTGGTCTGTACCGCCTCCTTGGCAGCCGCCCCGGCAGCGTTCAGCCAGCTGATGTCGCAGCAGAGCATCGCAAGGAGGATTTCACAATTGCAGCCGCCAATATGTTGATTGCTGAGCTAACGACATTTTCGGATGATTTGGCCGCGCTTCGCGACAAGCCTTTAGAGCTTGGCGATTTGGAGGTTTGCGTCATTTCCGGAACAAAGCCCGTACGCTTGGAGCAAAAACTACGGACAGCTATCACTGCCGCTCACCGCGCAACTGCTGCTTCGTTGGCAGGCGGCACATTTGTCGAGGCTCCTCAGTCTGACCATCTCGTCCTGTTCACCGATCCCGCAATCATCGTGGAGGAAGTGTTGCGGATGAAGCTTTAAGGATTTGGCTTCGCTATTAATAAAGGCAGCAAAAGCCCTGCTCCAGTGGACAACTTCCACATGAAGCAGGGCTTTTCGCGCCGAAGCTATTTTATTTTTCTAAAGCAACTCTTATCAACAGGGTCGAATTATTGTCCGAGAAAGCTTTGCAGGAAAAATTCCAGCTGATACTCCAAGCTCAGTGGATCGTTGAAATAAAAGCTTTTCGCATCGACCTCATAAACATGATTGTTGACCACAGCAGGGACGCTTTTGTAGACAGCCGTATCCTGGAACGAATTGTCTTCATCCGCATCTTTGCTAAAAATGACGTAGTCGCCCATAAAGTCATTCAGCACCTCTGTCGATACAGCGTAATAACCGTCCGTTTTCGTACTTTCCTTCACCTTCTCCGGCATGCCGAGGTTCAGATCGCCATAGAGCAGCTCCGTGCCGCGACCAAAGTTGTAGCCGTACACATATAGCTGCTTATTGAACGTTTCGATAACCGATACCGTCACATCGACGCCGATTTTCGCTCTAATTTGCTCGCCAGCCTTTTTCGTTCTTGCTGAAAAATCATCAACCCACGCTTGCGCTTCCTTCTCTTTGTTCAACAGCTTCCCAACTTCCAGCTGCTGTGTTAAGAAATCAACCTTGTTGTACGTATAAGTGACCGTAGGTGCAATTTGTTTGAACTTATCAATGTTCTGAATATCCGAAAGTCCGATAATCAAATCGGGCTGCAGCTCAAGCACCTTTTCTACACTTGCCTCGGACACCGCTTCGACGTCCTTGAGCTGTTCTTTAAACCGCGGGTTGTCCTTGGACATTTCATCCGCACCAACCAAAGGCACGCCCAGAGCCATCACATTGCCCGTCAAAAATCTTGTCAGCACGACGACGCGCTGCGGATGTGTTGGCACCTCGACCGGGCCATCCTCAGATTGGTAGATGAACGTTGCGGGTTCCGTTTCAGCGGATGGAGATGGTGCAGCCGACGCGTTAGTATTGCTAGTGCTGCCGCTTGCGTTGCCAGCAGTCCCAGCGTTGCCCGCTTGATTTCCGCCGCAGGCGCTAAGTGCTACTGCCATCAGAAGAACAAGTGGAATAAAAAGCTTTTTCATAGAATGACGCTCTCCCTTTTTTTCAAATATAACAATGCTTATGATTTTTCTATCCTTTCTCTATATTTCTCGGACTGAAACGCGCTGCACCGCCAGAGACGGTGACAGCCGTTTCACCTTATGATTATGAAAATCATTCGCATTTACTTTCATCATTATAGAGGTCACCTATGAACCAAGCCATGGCTTTTTGTTTGAGAAACCGCTTGGACTATTGGTTGCCCATAAATAGGGCTACCGCACGCCCAAGCTGCAAACGTATGGAAATGGGATTGTACGGTACCCATTCGTCCTTATTCAACACATGTACTTTCTTTTGCTGAACTGCGTGAAGCTCCTTCCAATACGGGGTTTCGAAGGTACTCTGCGCATGGAGCGTCGAGCCCTTATCATCTGGAAATTCAATGACGACGATTCGGTCTCCCGCATAGTCCGCAAGCTCCGCTGCCTCAATTGGCACCGAATGAAATTTCTCGCCCAGCTTGTCCATATTCTCCGCAATTTTTGCAGGCGGTCGCAGGCCTAGCGATTGATAAAGCACATACCCTACATTACGCGCTCCATATATGAGCAGCCCCTCTGGCTTAATGACCAATATCGTAATCACCTCGCTTGCAAAAGAGCTCTGCTCGATAATTGCACGCGCCTCCCGTTCCTCTTGCTCAAACGTATCCAGCCACTGCTCGGCCACGCTCACCCGCTGCACTGCTTGGGCAATAAGTCGCAAATGCTCCTTCCACCCAATATCCATCCACGTAATTTCTACAACTGGCGCGACAGAACGCAGCTGCTCGGTCCTTAATCCAACTTGCTGCATATGCTGCTTTGCTGCAATAATAAGCTCGACATTTGCAGCAAGCAATGCTGATTTCACCTGTTCAGGCGAGCTCGCGGCATGAATAAACCGCATCGTATGAGGCAGCTGTAAATCGGCGGTGCTTACATATTCACTGCTTTCCGTAATTACAATGGCAGGCTCAATTCCAAGCAGCCTTAAATGGCTGGCATAGGGGTGGAGCAGCACCGCTACATGCTGTAACGCGTCTCGGCTGTACCCTGAAGGAGCAGCACCGGTCTGCTGTTTAAACCGTCGACTTAAATAAAACTCATCATGGTAGCCTACCTTAAGCGCAATTTCTCGCAGTGTGCCAGAGCCGCTAATAAGCAGCTCCTTCGCACGATTGACACGAAGCCGCGACAAATATTCATTAGGAGTAAAGCCGCTAAGCTGCTTAAACAAGGTCGAATAATGGGACGGGCTGACACCTGCCATTGCGGCCAGCTGCTCCCGTGTTATTTTTTCATTAAAATGATTCTCCAAATAGGCAATGCTTTGCTCCATTGAAGGCTGATCGCCCGTTGCATATTTGGCATCCATCTGCTCCAGCACATGCAGCAATATTTGATGAAAAATAATTTGATTTTGCATATGACGAACCTCATGTGCAGGCAGCCTATGAATATATAGCTCCTCCATCTGCGAAACAATGACTGGAGCATGAGAAATATAATGCAAATTCAGCCCGCCAGCCACCGCGCTTTTCCGTACAATGGTATTTGCGGACAAAGCACGCTGCTGCGTGATTGTGCCAATTACGAGCTTATACGCATGAAGCGGCTGCACCGAGCTAACAGCTAACGCGGCACGGCTTTGTGCCGGGAGCAGGATAAGATTGCCCTCCGTCAGCTCAAACGTCTGATCGTTCAACGTGAGCACACCCTTGCCGCTAGCGATGGCAAGCAGCGATGCCGCTTCCTCATTTATTTTGTGCATAGGCATATTTGAAGTGCTGTACAGCGATTGAATGCTGGCAGCCGTATATAGTGGAAAATGAGACTCTGCCCACTCCAACTCAACGTGGTTCATCCTTACAGCCTCCGATGTGATCTATTTCTGGACTTCCTTATACTAACCACTATTATCTCGATTATATAAAAAAATAGCTATCACCTTGATCATTTAATAATGGAATGGGAAACAGCGAATACCTGATGAGACTTTCATGCCTTTGAACGCAAATAAACGCTTGGAAATCCAAGCGTTACGAGGTTGTACATATTTAATGAATGCCGTCATTTGCCTGTTGCAGAGCCCCTCACAGATCCAATAAAGCCCTTAAATCCTTCAGCTCGGCCAAGCCATTGATCATCACTCTGCCATCAGGCGTAATGCGCACCTCAAGCCGGTTTGGAATGTCAGTTAAACTTTCTTTGAGGTCGAGGTAGCGATCAGTGAGAAAATGGTAGCGTTGATTGGCCGAGCCAACCCACGGCCTGCTCGTATCGAGGCGTTCCCGCTCGAAAGGCCCGTCAATGAGCAAGTCGGTGGCAGCAAGCAGCTCCAGCCAATCCGCTCTGCCTGCACTCCGCAAATTTTCAACTAAATAACCGGTAAAGGTCATGACTGACAAGCCAGATGCACGCAAAATACGGGCAAGCCGCGCTAATTCACCCGCCTGCTCGAATGGCTCGCCGCCCAGAAAAGTAATTCCCTCTACTTCAGGCCCATTCAAAATTTGCTCCGCCAGCTGTTCAACCTCCATCGTCATACCGCCGTCCTCCGGCCAAGTAAACGGCACAGCGCAGCCAGGGCAATGAATCGGGCAGCCTTGCACTTGAAGACAGGCACGAATGCCGGGCCCTTCAACAGCGGTCGAGGGAAGAAACCGATGCACGCGCAACACCATTTCACATGCTCCTTCCTTTAATAATCCACGATTCGTCCCCCACCTGTGCTTGTACGTTGCTGCAAAGGGCGAAATATTGTCATTGGACGTAGACGTTCAACATGATGCGGTTTTAAATCCAGCAACTGGCCTAATTGCTCTACATTCTCAAAGCCGCCATTCCGTTCTCGCTCCTGCATAATACGCTTGGCGGCTACAATACCAATGGCGGGAAGATCAAGCAATTGCTCCAATGATGCTACGTTGATATTAATACGTTTTGAAAGCTCTATATTATTTAACAATGATGAACTTGTATCAAGCGCCTGTTCTACTTCTTTGTCTATATCCAGAATCGGAGCTTGAGTTATGGTTACAGGCAGCGAAGCAAGCAAAACGGGTAAAAATAAGGCCATTAGCTCCTTGTGCTTCAATAGGGGTACCCATTGTGCCATTCCTTGCTTCCATACAAACGTTTCTGACAGTTGCAACTGCTTTTCTTCGATTATATTTTTCAGTTCCAGAGCGCTATATGGTCCGTACTGCTGACCAGCGGCAGCTACCATCCACACCTCACCTGGATCAGAGAGCAGGGAGGAACTAACTTCACTTCCTGTTAATAAAGAAGAATCAACTTCTCTTCCAATGTAGGATTGCAAACGCTGCAGCAGTTGAATTAGATCATTAAGTTTGATTGGCTCTCCCAAAACACTAAAAACATCTCCCCTGCCAAATTCCATTTCATACTTACTAATCTTTTTTATATTGGCATGGAGAAACTCCGTCCAGCCTAAGCTTGATCTATGAGATTTGACGGTCCAATCATTTCTCCAGTAAACGCCATTAAGACCGATTGCCATACCTCGTTTACAGCTCCCAAATAAAGTCGTATCTATTAGTGCGATCACATACTCATTAGCCGGGATTGGAATCTGAGTGCGAGCATTTTTCAATTTTTTCCAAGGAATCATATCTGCTACATAATAACTGCTTCCCGAATACCCTGCACAAATATCGATCAGATGATTAATGTCCATCTCTCTCAAGCTAGCCACCCCCTAGAATGCACGAAAAAAACGCTTGATTGTCAAAGATTCATAACATGGGATACAGAACTCTTTGCTTATAAACAGGGGTTACATCACCTCTCAACATTCAGCGTAATCACAATCGAGTTGTCCTCCAGCACCTGTTCACTTTCGACAGACATTTTTTTCTCTGCTGCACGCTGCATGAGCTTTTGATAGACCATATCCTGCACGCAGCGCTTGTAATCCTCATCCACATCTGATAAATATTCATATATCTTTTTTAGGTCTGGGGCATTTTGAATCTCTACATAAAATGGATGGTCAGCGGACTGACGAAAGGTTAGTACGGATTGCTCCACCTTGCAAATAATAGCGTCGCCTTGACGAAGCGGATTGACTCCAAACTCTTTAAGGGTACGAAACAATAGCTCTCCGTCACGGAAATTCGTTGGATAGGAGGGCAACGGTGCTGTTGAAGCCAATTGCTTGACGAACCTCGCGGAAATACCAACAGCAGTGGAATCAAACATATGACGTCCAGCGGCATCGTTAATGCTGTGCATAAACGATCCAATCAATTCTGTTGAATCATATTTTGAAAAGATGGCCGTCCATTTTCCATCCTCATGCTCCCAGGTCATAAATTGCTTGTCCCCCGCGATATGGGTTTTAATGACACCAAGCCACTTCTCTGCATCATAGCCTGCTTTCCGTACAATCCTCACAATCTCCAATTCATTTTGAAAATGGGTTGGCTCCTTCACCTTCATTGAATTTGCAAAATTTTCAAAGTTTTTCTTCCCCATGACGATCCGCAACGTTAATGCAACAGGGATAAGCGCAATAGAAACTGACATCTACATACCCCCTATTTCGTTTTATTTTGCTCTGTCGAATGGATTTGATTTTGCTCATTGACCTCATGCTCGGACTCATAATATTCGGCTGTATATTCGGAATCTATCGTTTCTGCATCCAGCAGTTGTTCAAGAATGCTAATATAGTCGGTACATCCCTTCCCCTTGAATCCCAATACGTCGGCCTCGATTTTTCCATCGGGGTAAATGCGAACGCGAATTTGTTTGGATGACATTCAGCCAACCTCCTACTTAGACTCGTACTTAGAAATCTATTGCTCTGCCGCCGCGCTTCAGCTTTATATCCTCTTCCTTCGGTTCAGGCACCTCCCGCTTGCCTGGCTCCAGCCTGTATTCCTCCCGATCCTCCTGCGGAGTTGCAGCAACGGCACGGACATTCGCCCATTCGCGTATGCCTTGAATTTGTTCGGCTTGTGTGACCGACAGCGGCACCATCGTTTGAATCGCTTTCCTGAAATCTTCAAGCTGAATGCTTCGATCCTCTGAAAAAGCCTCAAACATCGCACTAATGACGATTTGCTCTACTTCCGCCCCGACATACCCTTCGGTCATGCCAGCTAAAAGGTCAAGATGCTCATCCGTTAGCTGAAAGTCGCCTACCGACTTAGGAGATTTCAGTCTTTTCACAATATGCAGCCTAAAAATGTCTTTCCGCTCTTTATAAGTCGGTATATCCACGAAAAAAATTTCATCAAAGCGGCCCTTTCGCAGCATTTCTGCGGGCAAGGCGTGAATATTATTTGCCGTGGCGATGACGAACACCGGCTTTGTTTTCTCCTGCATCCAGGTTAGAAAGGTGCCGAATACACGATTCGATGTCCCGCTGTCACCGCTTCCCGTCATGCCGCTAAAGCCTTTTTCAATTTCATCAATCCATAGAATGGAAGGAGAAATGGCCTCGACCGTCTTGATCGCTTTGCGCATGTTTTCCTCACTGCTGCCAACAATTCCGCTGAATATTTGACCTACATCCAGACGCAGCAGCGGCAGCTTCCACATGGCGCTAATGGCTTTGGCAATCAAGCTTTTTCCACAGCCGGGAACGCCTGTGATGAGCACCCCCTTCGGTGCAGGCAGCCCATATTGTGCGGCCGAATCCAGCCATGATTTATTGCGCTTGAGCAGCCAGCGCTTTAAATTTTCCAGCCCGCCGACATCCTCGATTTTCAAATCCGATTTAATGAACTCCAAAATCTCGGACTTTTTAATAATTTGACGCTTCTCTTCCAAAATGATTTCCACATCATGCTTATCGAGCTTGCCGTCCTCAACCATGGCTAGAGCAAAAGCATTTTCCGCCTCATGCAGCGTTAAACCAAGAGCCGCCTTCGCCAGCCTTTCTACGTCCTCTGGCGTTAAATCAATGACGATACGTCCGCTCATCTGATTAGCCTCGACCATTTCGAGCAGCATCGTTTTTATTTCCACAAAGGTCGGCAATTCAAAATCGACAATCGTTATTTCCTTTTGCAAATCCGAGGGCAGGGTGAGGGTTGGGCTCAGGAGGATAACATTTTTCGGCTTCACGCTTCGCTTCAATGCCGGAATGAGATCACGAATTTTACGTATAATCTGATGATCTGCCGGCCTTCCCCCGCCGCCGAGAAAGATATGAAAATCTTTTAGCACGAATACAGCAGGCTCCTCAGAGGCTTCAATCATTTCCAAGCACCGGAGCGGGGATTTGGATTCCTCTCGGCCACGCTGTCCTTCCTCAGCTAAACCATCGGTCATGCTCCATATAAATACTTTACGAACCGTTTTAATTAAAGCTTCATTTTTCACTGCGGAATCTATGACGGAAAGCGCCCGCTCCTCTTCCCATGTCGGTATGTATATAAACGGAAATCGTGCGCGCATCAAATTCGACAAATGCCTTTTGAACTCCAATAATGTGGTTTCTCCCATATGCTTAGTGACCCCTCTATAAAACTAGAATACTTATTTCACAAAACCTTCTATACAAGTTTAAACGGCCGAAAGCCGTCATTTGGCGGTAATGCTAACGTTTTGCCGTGAAATATAAGCGGAGTAAGGTGGGAAACTTATACATGCTTATATTTTAAAAATTCGACATAATTCGGCTTATTTCCTGCCCTTCTGGGTGCTTCCGTTCGTTTTTTCGCTCCCCACAAAGCGATGAAAAAGCTAAAAAAAGCAAAAAACACCTGTAAGCTACAGATGTCTTTTACCTCGTCCTTTTGCTTAAGCGTTATAGCAATCTACTAACTAATAAATCCTGCTGCTTGCATAAACCGATTCAGCATCACTGCCGCCTGTGCTCTAGTTGCAAAGTCTTTAGGCGCGAATATTTGGTCAGCCATTCCAGTAATAATTCCTGCTTTAGCTGTCTCGGCAACCGCGGCTTCTGCCCATGGGGAAATGAATTGCTGATCGCTAAATGCAGACTGCGCCCCGCCAGCTACTGGCTCAGTTCCTTCTTTGGAGGCAATCGCCAATGCTCGGGCAATCATAACCGCCATCTGTTCGCGGCTGATTTGCTCATTGGGACCAAAGCGCTCCAATGTTAGCCCCTGAACGAGCCCCGCTCTCACTGCTGCCTCTACAGCAGAAGCATACCATGCAGTCGGAGCGATATCCGCAAACCTTCGATACGCGGAGTCATGCTCTAAAGCTATCCCCATGGAGCGTACGAGCAAGGAAGCAAATTCAGCCCGCGTAATGCTATCATTTGGTGCAAAAAGATCAGCGGAAATACCATTTACAATGAGCCTCGAAGCAAGCTGCTCAACCTCTGCTTTCGCCCAGTGCCCTTGCATATCAGCAAAGTTAGGCTTGCCCTTCTTAATTACTGCATAGATGCTATGATGTGTTGTTTTCATGACAGCCTGCTTGCTGCCATCATTTCTTGCACCCAGCTGGGTTGGAATATAGGCAGCCTGTCTTGTCGCAGGATTATAATGAACGGCAAACACCGTATCTCCCGCGACCGTCTGATCAAACACAATGGCTTGAACCATATACGACCCGCCAAAATCGCTAATGTCCACCGTCTGCCCATTCGCTTCGGCCTTTACTTTGAAATCAATAACTTCGCCTAATAGACTGAACCCTCTATCATTCCCGACCCGTATTAGCTCATTTCGCACAGTATCACTGACCTGCTCCATCGTCGAAGTGATTTTCAAATCGGAAATGGAAACGCCTATTCGCTTCGCGAGATTTTCCAAATCAAGTACGCTAGCCTTAAGCTGCATACTTGAGCCTTTTAATTCAACCTCGATCGCTGCATTCGGGTAAGACTTCCCGATAGCAGCAATCGCTGAAGCCGGGAGCTGAACTTGAACGGCGCTTTCCTTATTGTCGATTCTGATGATAATAACCGGATTCGCTGTGTCCTTTAGCTGACCAGCAGCCTGATTCAAAATACTTTCCGGGACGCTCAGCTTTTGCACATTCGTCCCATCCGATTTTTTCTCCGTCATCAATACAGCAGAATTAACGATGATCACAACTCTGCCTGACGAATCCTTTACAATTTGATAGCTCGGCCGTTCATCTGATGAAGCCGAAGCTGGATTAGGTGACGAAATTGGTGTTGCTGTTGGGCTTGGTGTCGGTGTCGGTGTCGGGCTCGGGCTCGGCGTAGAATCACTTAGCGTTACCGTCAGCGTCTGAGCTGCTCCCCCGCTAAACGTAAACGTCAAGCTCGTTGTCCCAACCGGCTGCGTCATCAAGTATGACTTTAGAATCGTTACAGTGCCGCCTATTACGGTATAATCCGTTCCTGGCGTGAGTGCTGCTGCGCCGTTAGCAACGCTGCTTAGCGTATTGCCGTTAAGCGTCAGCCCTATTTGCACATCCACGTTGTCTATTGCTCCCGTATATTTATCGAAGCTCGCAGCCACCGGGCTGATGAGACTATCACTCGGCAGTGGAACAATGTTCGCAACCTCCGTTTTTCTCACCGTCTCATTGCCCGCCATATCCTTGGCGTAAATCGTATAGCTGCCATTGCTAGCTACATCAAAGCTGCCGATAGTTAATATGTCGGTTCCAGCACCCGCAAATGCGGCAGCATGATGATCGCCTGGCAGCCATTTCAAGCTGTATAGCGAATTGCCTATGCCGTAGGTGGAGGCTGTCACGTTCAACGTAACCGGATCATTCGTCGGCGCTGTCGTTGACGGCATTATCGAAAGAGCTGGTGCGTCCGGCATCGCAACCTGAAAAGCTACATTATTCGTTGTCCTTGCAAAATAAATGTCATCTCCTAAATATCTCGCAGTTAAAGCACGAGTGCCTAGCTGAAGCGGCGATACCTCTAACGTTGCACTTCCGTTTGCAGCAAGGGAAGAGGTGCCAAGCAGCAAGGCTCCGTCTCTGAACTCAACATCTCCTGTCGGCATGTCGAAATCGCCAGTAATAGAGGCGGTCAAAGTAACTGGCTGGAGGTAGGTAGACGATGCTACTGACGTTTGCAGCGTTACCTCAGGCTGCAGCCATATTTTTTCGGGCGTTGCTTGCGCTCCGTAGCCATTTTGCCCATCACCAAGCATATTTTGTATTCCCCATGACCATAAGCGGCCGTCCTGATCAAGACCATAGGATACATCAAAGCCAGCGGCTAGAGAAACAAATTGAATAGACGTCCCATTATGAGACACAGCTACTTTTTGAGGATCGGCATTTAAGGTTGTGCCGTCTCCAAGCTGCCCTGAGGCATTCATTCCCCAGGTCCACATATCACCGTGCTCATCGAGCGCCAGGGCATGCTTGTTGCCTCCTGAAACCTGTGAGAACTTCACCGGATTCCCGTTTTCCAGCACCGAATTTTTCTCTGGGAACCATCTAGTGCCGGAGCCTTGTCCATCCCCAAGCTGTCCTTGATCGTTTCCTCCCCAGCTCCATAGGCTGCCGATGCTATCAATAGCTAGAACCAGAAACGTTCCCGTACCATAGCCTGCTCCAACCGCAATGAATTGAAATTCGGCTTCCACCGCACCATCCATCACCGATAATCGCGATGGGATGTACTGGCCACGGAAAATCTCCCAGATATGCTGAGTCGAGTCGATTGCGATTCCATCCTCCTCATTTCCCTCCAGCGTTTCAAAAACGACAGGGTCTCCGTTACCGTCTGTCAGTTCTCTTTTAGTAGGAATATAAGGATCAGGCGTCCACGTTCTGAAGCCCCATATCCACAGCTTTCCATCGCTGTCCAATGCAAGGGAGCTGGAGCGCAGGGAGGCGATTTTCTTAAAGGTGACCGCCGTTCCGCCGTCCATCACTTCAATCTTGGTCCAAACCATCGTACTCGTGGTCCCAGCGCCAAGTCCCAATTGACCCGCTCCATTATCTCCTGTCGACCACAAATGACCATTAGTGTCCAAAGCAAGTGCAGAGTTAAAGCTCGGCTTCACTTCCTTGAACGTTACAGGCGCTCCATTATCCATAACCGTAATCTTCTTGGGAATAAGCGAGGAGACGCTCGTCCCATCCCCGAATTGACCCGAAATGTTGCTGCCCCATGCCCAAATCTGACCACTTGCATCAAGTGCCATCGTCGTGTTTAGTTGCGAAGCAACGGATGTGAACATCATACCGGCTGCACTTGCCTTTGGCGGCATCAGCATCGGAGGAATAAATAATAGGACAACCATCATTACAGCAAACCATCTTTTCACAAAAATCCCCCTTGATCATCTCGGTTTAGCTTATCCCTTAAGGAATGATAGATTCTGACGCTTCATGCATCATTATATTAAGCTATATTGTATTTTTCTAAATCATTCTACCATAATATATGGAAGGGCATTATATTTTCATTCTATTTCCTAACTACTGAATGGCTGCTAAAATGAGCATTCAAACTGCTGAGTTATAATAAATAATTATACGAGAAGGATTGATAAGCTTCCGTTCCAGCTTGCCTCCTCTGTTCCAAATTTGAATCTTTAGTGTCCATCCTATTTTACTGCCCTTGTATAGTGGTAGAATAGAGTATTCCGTTCAATAAATAAATGAGGAGTATGACAAGTGCGGTCACATCCAATCTATTTTTTACGTATGACAGGTTTGTTAGACGGTATTTCTTTATTAGTATTGCTAGGCATCGCCATGCCCTTGAAATATATTTGGGGGTTCGATAAAGCCGTCACGATAGTGGGAAGCATTCACGGGGGGATTTTCTGTTTATATGCAGCAGCTATCCTTTATGCCGCCATTCGGGTGAAGTGGAGCCTGCTATGGTCTGCCGCAGCCGTCATCGCCGCTTTTGTGCCCTTCGGCAACTTTGTGCTCGACTGGAAGCTGAAAAAGGTGCAGGCGAGCTATAGCTTGCGGCCGTTTAACTACGCTGTGCTCGTTTACAGCATTGTGTTTTTTTCCTTCTTCGATTTATTTTCCCAGCTTCCGGTTATGAGCACATTTGCTGCCTCCGTCGGAGCCAGCTCGTTTATTGTAGGCTTCGTCATTGGGCTGTATTCGTTATCCAATACGCTTGGCAACATTTTATCGGGCATTATGACGGATCGGATTGGGCCCTTCAAGCTGTTAATGGCCGGGCTCGTGTTATCCAGCTGCGCGCTGCTGCTTTATCATTTTGTGGAAGAACCGTTATTCCTGATCATCGTTCGAATCATTCACGGCTTTGTCGCTGGATTAATCGTCCCTGCTGCCTTTACCTTCTCGGCCAATACGACGATTAATAATCAGCAGGGCAAGAAGGTCGCCTTTACCGGTACCTTTGTTGGGCTAGCCGCTATTATCGGCCCTGCTTTCAGCGGCATCATGGCTAGCAAAACGTCCGTACCCTTCGTGTTTACATGCGTAGCTGGGCTGGGCTTTGCTCTTGCGATTTTGTCGGCCATCTTTCTTAGCAAATACAAAATTTCGAAGAAAGAGAAGGGCGAGGCTGCGGCTCCATTATCCGGCTCGGTGTGGAATGCTGGAGTGATCAAAGCGTATAGCGGCGCCTTTTTCCTCATGTTCTCCCAAGGCGTCATCGCTTACTTGCTCCCTTTGCATGTGCAGTCGTTAGGCTATGATTCAAGATTAAGCGGCACATTAATGAGCACATTCGGCATCATTGCGGTACTTATTTTTGTGCTTCCGACCAACCGCATTTTTGATCGCGTTGCCCCGTCCATTACGATGGCACTAGGCATTGGCCTAATGGGAATAAGCCAGCTGCTCATTAGTCAAGCGACGACAACACTAACGCTGTATAGCGTGCTCGGCCTTTACGGAGTTGGCTTCGCCTTCCTATTCCCATCAATAAACACAATGCTTATTAGAGCTACGCCAGCGCAGCTGCGCGGCAAAGCATACGGCTACTTTTACGCCTGCTTTTCCTTAGGAGTCGTGGTCGGATCTTCCTTGCTGGGCTGGCTGCCCTTTGGCACCCTGCAAGGCTTTATGTTCACAGGTGTCGTCCTGCTGCTTTTTGCTGGTTTTGTTGCATTGAATGGCAAAAAAGATCGTGCGTTGAGCTACTAGCATTGGAATTTAAAATCCTACTTCCAAGCTGCGCCAGCGCTTGAGAAATCTTTTGGAGGCATGGACCATGAATGAACTTAACGCTTTATTTCGCAAAAGAGTAGGTCTATCGGAAAACGAAGCTATCCCTTTCGATCGCTTAGCCGATGTACTTGAGAGAACGGCAAAAGCCGTGCCTTTTGAAAATTTAAATATTATAAGCAAAACCGCCGCCGTTATTACTGAACAATATGTCATTCAAAAAATATTGAGGGATCAAGAAGGCGGACTTTGCTATGAAATAAACGCGCTACTTTACCTTTTTTTAATTGAAAATGGGTTTAACGCTGTTTTAACGCGCGGGGTTGTCTACAATCATGATACGCAAGCGTATGCCACGCTGGGAAGAACGCATTTAACGATTTTGCTCACTCACGAAGAGCAAACCTATGTGCTGGATTCGGGCTTTGGAGGTAATTTGCCCTTAAAGCCCGTTCCCTTCACAGGCGAAACGGTAACGTCGAGCAATGGACAATTTCGCATTAAAAAAGAAACTAGCGAGCACGGAGACTACATTTTTGAAATGAAGCTCATGCATAAGGATACCGTTTGGAAAATCGGCTACGCCTTCGATTCCCAAAAGCAGCTAACCGACCTAACAGAATGCAATGCCATTCGTAAAATCGTATTCGAGCATCCTGAATCCCGATTTAATAAGCATCCGCTGATTACACAGCTAACAGATGATGGAAGCGTGACATTAACCAATACATCCCTTACGGTATGGAAGGCTGGTGTCTTAACAAAAGAACTAATAGATATGGAGAGCTACGAAAGGCTGCTGGAGCAGCATTTTGGAATGTAGAATATGAGCTGCGCGAGCTTGAAAAGAAATGATTTATTGTTCATTTAATAATCTCACGATATAATAACAGCATAAAGGTCGTGAAGAACACGCCGCTTCCACATATTGAACAGCCTGATTAAGTAATTAGGGTGTCCATATGCGGAAGCGGCTTTTGTTTTTTAATACGGCGATATGGGTTACAAGTAAACAAATCTAATTAATTGCAGAAGGAGGAAAGCACAATGTCACGCTTTGAGCAGCAATATGATGAATGGATGCAGGAAAATCTTAATAATGAAAAGAACCCTCGCAGACTGGAGCTCCTTCACAAAGGACTCGGTCATGGAACGAAAGAATTCCTTAGGTCCGTATGGTTTCCCGCCGTAGGTCATTTTAACCACCTGCTGCCTGAGTGGGAGGTGCGTGATTTCAATAATGGCTACCGTTATCTGGATCTTGCCTATATGCCTTCTGTCGGTGCAAAGGGCGGGATAGAAATCCAAGGCTATGGCCCTCATGCCAGAGATCTTGATGTAAGACGCTTTAAGGATTTGTGTCGACGCCATAGCTTATTGTCACTAGATGGATGGACATTTCTCCCCATCGCCTATCCTTCAATCGTCGACGAGCCAAAGCAGTGTCAGCAGCTCGTTCTAGCTTTTATCGGAAAATTTATAGCAACCGACGTATCCTCCTCCTTATCCTGGCTTGAAGCCGAAACCGTTCGGTTAGCTCGCCGCCTTTTGCGACCAATATGCCCGATGGAGCTCAGCAGTCATCTTAGAGTAAGTGACCGACATGCCAGACGTATATTGCATGAGCTAGTTGAGCTTCAAATAATGGAAATTGCGAGTGGTCAACTGCGCGCCCGTACCTATAGACTTCGGTATGAATGACAAAATAACTAGGAAGCACTATCATCCTAACCCTAATATGTCGGACACAGGAGGCGTTAATTGTTACAATCAACGGTTTATTAGAGTGCCTGCGGACTCAGATGACGCTAATAGCTGCAAAATCCCCGCATTGGCTTGGTTTTTCAAGCAATAACGGCTTTACTGTCCCCTTGCGCACTCAAATGAACAAAATCGTTGAAATAGCGCCTCTACAGTCCTCGAGCATAGTTCAGAGTGACATATTTTTTGAAAGCGGAATATTAAACAACACCAACCATTCAGGAAATCCCCCGAATAAGCATACAAAAAGCGCCAGTACAGCAAGTATGTCTGCTTATACCGACGCCTTCTCACTCTATTGCTGCAACAAAATGCTGCACCTTGGACTCAAACTAAACATTCCCACAGCCTGCGTGCCCGCTCGGCATACAGAAGCGATTCACGCCAGCGGTCGCTTAACTCAACCATTGTCCCTTCACCTGTGTCCTCAACTGTGTGACGGGTCATCGCATAAGGAGGCGGCCCCAGCTCGCAGACGAATGGAAAGCTGTCCCCTGGCTGCGAACGCTGGAGCCAATACTCCATCCCCTTGCGCCACCAGCGGTCAAAATGCGGAAGCATTGCCTTCGCCTCTTCATGCTCCATGCCAATCTGAATTTGCTCCCCGTTTGACACGCGAGCATGAATACTGCTCGTATGCGCGAGAAGCTGCTGGAGCAGGTGCTCGGCCTCAGGCTGAATACTCCGCATTTCTCCAGCAAGCACATAATGGGAAAAATCAATCGTAAGCTCCAGCTGCTCCAAATTTCGCACATAATGGGCAGTCCGAATTAAATCCTGCGTAATTGTTCCCCGATGAGTCTCGACGTAAACCGGAATGCCCGCTTGGCGGGACAGCTCCTTAATGGCTCCAAGTAAAGCCTCGGCTTCCATTCCCGTTACGAATGGCGTCATAACCTGTGCATTAATGAAAGGAATGCCGCCGAAGCGTACCGCTCTTTCCAAAAAGATTTCCATATCCTTCGCGCTGGCAGGATACGCATTGACACTCAGCTCAAGCTGATGCTGCGCCAGCTGTTCCCTCCACTCCGCCTCATGCTCCGGCTGAGGAATAAAGCCATTAATTCCATCGAATCCTGCGATTGCGATCCGCTTTATTTTCTCCGCTGTCGTATCGGCAGCAAAATCTGGCACCTGCTCCATGCCCCACCAGGACATATGAACACTGAGCTTGCGGTCAATGCGGGTAATCGGCTTCATATTCAATGCCGCATGGCCCCCCGTCTGGATTATTCTCAAGCTCTATGACACTGCCGTCTGCCCGAAACAGCGGATGGTAAAAATGGCTAATATGCGTCGCGGATTCATTGGCATAATGGCAAATAAAGGCGCGTCGGAATCGATCCTTCGTTTTGTTGCGGTAAGAGCCGTGAATGAGATTGCCGTTGAAAAACAACGTATCTCCCCGCTCCATCCGGGCAGGAACCGGCTTGTTGTCTTTCGGCGGCTTGACGAAATGCTTCGTAAACGACTCCGTCACATCCGCCTCCTCCGGACAGGACAGCTCGTAATCATGCGTCTTTGGCACAACCAGCATCCCGCCATTTTCCTCATCGGCCGCGTCTATGGCAGTCCATGCAGCAATGCAATTGCCCGGCTCCACCTTCAAATAAAAATTGTCCTGATGCAGCGCCTGTCCCCGCGAGCCCGGCGGCTTGTAGTAGAACATGCTTTGCGCAGCAATCGGCTCCTCTTCAAATAAATCCCGCAAGACATTGAGCACAGGCTCGTGCAGCATGTAACGCTTAGCCGTTTCATTGATTCGATGAGGATGCATAACCCGAGGATAACGCTTGAGCGGATCGTTCGTCTCCGCGCTCAAATCAGGCTCAAAATAACCGGGAATAACCTGCTGGCTAATTCCTTCAAAGGTCGAGTCGATCTCGGCGAGATGCTGCTCGCTGAATAAATTTTTAACGATTACATATCCTTCGCGACGATACTGCTCCATTTGTTCAGCGGTTAAAGCTACGGCACCAGATGTCATACGTATTCGCTCCTTTTTCATATAACGGCACTTTGTCGCACCTGATATTTAAGGTTTTATTGGTGTGGCTTGATAAATCTAGTATAGTGCGAACCCCCTTTGGGAAGGAATGAACAATCATACTGAAAACTACATCAATTCTGCTATATCAATTCCGCAATCAAAAATAACAGCGTATAAAAATCACTTCTTTTTCCGATTCAGCTAAGCTTAAACAGCTAGTTTTCAGATCAATAGCCAATGCGGCGGCAATAAGGTAAACTAATTGTATTCTGCAAGTCCATCATGAGAAGGGTGGCGCTGCCATGAAGCGAAATAATTTGGACAACCGCCTAGAGAAGGCCGCTGCCGAGCCATCCGTTATTTTTGCTGGTCATTTTACGGAAAATGATCATTACTACACGGTGCGGCCACACGGCAGAAGCGATTGGCTGATGCTTTATACGCTGCAAGGCGAAGGCTTTGCTCTGACCAGCGATTCACACAAGTGCTGCTTGCCGGGTGAGCTGACGCTTATACGGCCAGGCTGCATGCATGAATATGGCACGGCGGCGGGAAAAACGTGGCAATTTGTCTGGGTTCATTTTCCCGATGTAATGGCTGAAACTCGGCTGCTCCCGACCTTTGATCTGATCTCGCACTCGATTCGTCAGCCCTCAGCGGGTAAACGAATTTATCGGGCTTTTCGACGAATTTTGACCGACTCGCTGGCGGGCAGCCTGTATGGTGAATCGTTATGTGAAAACTCGCTGCGCGAAATTTTGCTGCTGCTTGCTCAGCAGATTAACAGCAAAGCAGATGCTCGCATTGAAGAAGCGATGCACTTGCTCGCCGTTCACATGACTCAGCCGCTTTCTATTGGGGAGTTGGCTCATACGATTGGACTTTCTCCATCCAGATTATCCCATCTCTTCAAGGCTTCAACGGGGTATTCCATCATTGATATGCACAATCGGATGCGTATTCGCCAAGCTGCCTTGCTGCTGGAGCATACGAAACGGAGCGCTTCTGAAATCGCTTTTAACGTAGGGTATCAAAACTATAACCACTTTGCCGTGCAATTTAGCAAGGTTTATGGCCTTTCCCCCCGCGCTTACCGCAGCTGGAAACAAACGGATGATGAATAAGCACAACAATAAGTGGAAACAAAACGGACAGAGATGGTAAAATAGGTTTAAGGAAGGAGGTCAACTATGACCACGGAAAACGAAGTAAGCGAAGAGGAACAACAAAGCGCGAACCTACAAGAACAAGAAGCGAAACAAATTATTTTGGCGGTATATACTCACACGCTCCAAATGCTTCAAGCCGAGTTTGACGCCTATCAGGTTGAGGGACAGATCACTAACAATCCCAACTACGGCCCCCTATTTGCCTACCGCTTGAAAGAGTCGGATAGCGATAAGGAGTATGCTTGCGGCTTCTTCATTAATGAATTGATTGAGAAGCATAAGGATCCTGAGAGAGCCAGCCAGTGGCTCGCTTCCTTCTATATTGATATGATTGACAGCGGTGTCAACAAGCCGCTTCAGACACCTCCACAGTCCGAAGACGAAGCTAAGAAGCTGATCGATGAATATATCGTGCCGCATTGCGCTAAGTCAGTTCGGGAAGAATTTAGTCCTGAGCCGGTTTATGTAGATTTGGACATGAATGAGCAAATTGGACCGGTTATCGAAGCCGGATTCCCTGCCATTACGGAAGGTAACAATGTATGTGCGATGCCTTTTGCCTACTTGCTCACGCTTCATCTAATGAATCGTGATCCAGCAGATCCGCTCGTTCATGGCCTGTACAAAATCCGTGCAGAGAACGGCTTGGAATAACAATTGACAATCGGCTCTGCCGACAATTATACTGTACATAAAAACAGTACAGTTCATCGTTCTTTTTTGGCATGGTATGCCGAATGCTGAACGCATTTGATCTGCAAAGAGGAGTGTCATTTTTGTCTAATTCCGAAAGTTCATTCAGCACGGTTATCCGCGAGCGCCGTTCGGTTCGCAAATACGATCCAACCTACAAAATGACGCAGGAAGACATTCAAGCTATTATCGCTGATGCTGTTCTTGCGCCGTCTGGAAGCAATCTTCAGCCTTGGCGTTTTCTAGTCATTACCGATCAGGAAACGAAGCAAAAGCTGCTTCCTATTGCTTTTAACCAAGAGCAGATCGTGACTTCGTCTGCTGTCATTGCCGTTATGGCCGATTTGGAGTTTTATAAACATGCCGAGCGCATCTATGAAAAATCAATCGAAGCTGGCTATATGACCCGCGAAGCAGCAGATAAGCTCAGAACGAATATGACAGGCTTCTATGCAAATGCTCCTGCTGAACGACTGCTATCCTCTGTGCTCGTTGACGGCGGACTCGTGTCGATGCAGCTCATGCTCGCAGCGCGTGCAAGAGGCTTCGATACCGTGCCAATGGCTGGTTACAACGTAGCGAGCTTCCGTGAGCTGATGAATGTGCCTGAAAACTATACGAATGTCATGCTGATTGCCCTTGGCAAAGCGTCTGAGGCAGGTCATCCAACTACCCGTCTGGATGTGAACGACGTTACGTATTGGAATCATTTCTAAACGAACGAAGCGTAAATGGCTTTAGCCGTCCTATTGCGGCCAAGCTTCCGTTTCGTGCTGAAATATAAGCCTATTTATTCGTGTGAAACTTATAAATTCTTATATTTTAAACATAAGACCGTTTTCCACTGGAGCTGCCTAGCGACGCCTCCTTTGGAAAACGGTCTTTTTTTCAAATTTAACGTTCGATGCAAAACGATGGCAAGCAGCTCTATTAGGAAGAAGAGATGCTCCCCATAGCCCTTGATCAATGATGGAGCTGCTTGCATTAAGCAAGTGCCTCCTTGATGAACTCGGACAACAGGCTTTGTTCTTTATTAGATAGATTCTGGATCATACTTACGAACTCCGATACTAGCTCCGTAATTTCTGTGCCTAGCTCCTCTTGAACGGTTTGGATGACCGTACCTAGAACCGTTCCAACAAATACGAGCAGCCCGGAATGGTCGTTCGGCGTTTTATTAACAAGCAGGTGAATGGTACTCTTGGGCTTGCCTCCAAGCTTCTTCAAGTAGGCTAGCAGCAGCCCAATGATGTAGCCGCAAAATTCAATATGGGTCGCTTTGCTAGGAAGGCCATCCAATATTTTTCTAAGCAGCTCATTGATATTCATATGGTTCTTGCCGCTGAGCAATTGCTTAATCGTACTTGCAGTTGCCTCCCAGTCTCCAGGATTAACCAAGTTATAACGCTCCTGGCGAAAGAGCTCCACCGCCTTGACTGTTGGTGCAAACACAACCTGTGACCTGCCTGTTTCTTTATCATTAACCTCGTAGCTGCGTGATACAAAACCCACCTTCTCTATTTCCTTCAGCATGTCATAGGCTGTCCATTTGCTTACGCCTAGAGCTTTCGCTAACGTCTCATAATGAATCGGTAATGAAGTGTGTTGATACAATTCAATCAGCTGATCCAGAAATTGCATTCTGCGTTTCGTTAGCCCCATAAATTCCCCCCTATTCTCGGCTAACATTAGAAACGTCCCGAGCGGATAATCGCATAGATCAGCCAAATAAACATAGCCAAGGTAACACCAAAGCCGATTTCTATAACAGGTAGTCCCCAGAACAGCGTTTGGGAGTGGTTTAAGGCAGCACCTACAATCAAGCCAACCATCACTAAACTAAGCGCAAGCAGGACAATACTGAATGACAGCTGGTTGCTGATCCGATCCATTTTTTTCATGAGCGTGTCAAGCTGAGGTGATTCCACTTCCATTCGTAGTTTACCCTTCCGTACGACGAGAGAAAGCTGCTTCAAAGTGACCGGAATGTCGCTGATGAGCTTGAAATAATCTGGTGCCTCTTCCAGCAGCCCTCTCCATATTTCCCTTGGGTCCAATTGCTCTACAAACAGTTTTTTGCCAAATGGCTCAGCAATATCAAAAATTTTAATTTCAGGATCGAGCGCAACCGCCACCCCTTCCATCGTAAGCAAGGATTTGCCGAGCAGCGTTAATTCAGAAGGAATCCGAATATGATGTCGGTTAGCAACCATAAATAAATCTCCAATAGCTGTTCCAAGGCTTATCTGATTGAGCGGCACCTGATAATACTTCTCCCGCATTTCATCCACATCAGCATATAATTTACTCTGATCGACCTCATCAGGCATAACTCCCATATTCGAAATGGCTCGAATAACGCCCTTAGAGCTTTGATTGCGCAAGGCGATTACAAGCGTAGCAAAATGCTTTTTCGTACCAGGAGATAACCGCCCTACCATTCCAAAATCAATTAGCGCCAGTCGGCCGTCAGGAAGCGCCATGACATTACCCGGATGCGGATCACCATGGAAAAAGCCATCGACTAAAACCTGATGAAAAATCGCCGTTGCCAGCCGCTCTGCAAGCTGTTTGTTGTCTAGCCCCATTCGTTTAAGCTGCTGCCTATCGGAAAGCTTCACTCCGTTTACATAGTCTGTCGTCATTACACGCTTCGTACTATATTCCCAATGCACCGAAGGTACAAAAATATACGGCAGCTTCTTACTATAAGCAATAAACTTTTCTGCACTATGCGCTTCCATCGTATAATCCATTTCCTGACGAAAAGCTTTACTCAATTCCTCAACAATCTCAATGAGACGATAGTGTTGGGCAAACTCAAAAGCTCCTTCACCCAATTTAGCCATATCCGCTAATATATTTAAATCCGTTTCAACCAGCTTTTGAATGCCAGGACGCTGCACCTTAACGACAACCTCTGTTCCATCCCGCAGCGTAGCTCGATGAACTTGGCCGATGGAGGCCGCTGCAATCGGTGTACTGGAAAAGTTAGTAAACAAATTTTCGATCGTATCACCAAGCTCTGTCTCAATAATTTGGCACACTTCCTCATACGGAAAAGCAGGCACATGGTCCTGCAAGCGCTCCAATTCAACCAAAATATTTGCCGGAATTAAATCTGGCCTCGTGCTTGCAATTTGTCCCAGCTTAACAAAGGTTGGACCTAGTTCCTCCAGCAATGTCCGAATGCGTTCGCCAACGCTTCTAGTTTGAATCTCTTCTTGCTCCGGTTTGCGTATAAACTTCAATCTATCCCTGGCTCCGATACCATCTGATACATATCCCAGCCCATTTCGTGCTATCGCAGTCACAATTGTTCGATATCGCTGCAACTGCCTAATCCTTTTTCCGTGCTGCAATCGTGTAGCCCCCTGTCACTCCGTGCTTTGCTCTTTCTGCTCAAGTGCATCCAGCCGTTTTTCAAGTCGCTCGATATCCTCGCGGGTAGCTATTTTCCCTTCACTTAAAATAGTTCTTACTCGTTCCTGAGCCATGGCTTCAATCTGCTCACGCAGCTCTTCCCCTTTTTGAAGAAGTGTATCGGTTAAAGTTTTGGATTCTTCTTTACTAACTTGACCTTTCTGCACCAATTCCTCAATCGTTTTTTCCACCTGCTCCTTACCGGTAACCGCGATCCCCATTGCCAACGACATAGCTTTGCTTATTGTATCTTTCATCTTCAAACAGCTCCTTTGCTTCTATAGATATTAAAATACACAAAAAACCAAAAAACTATACAAAAAAAGATGCGCCCTGCTACACTAGACTAGATGTTGCTCACTTACATTGAAAACATTACCTAACAGTTTTTTTGAATTTTTGTGTCTAGAGATTACCACTAAAATAATAAGCTGTCAAATGGTCATCAAACCAAACTGCTCCGTTCTAATTTATAACGAAAAACGCTGATCACAAATTTTGTGATCAGCGTTTCGATAACTTGCATATATGCCGGCGAGAGGACTCGAACCTCCACGGTTTCCCTCACGATTTTGAGTCGCGCGCGTCTGCCATTCCGCCACGCCGGCGTTTTAAAGAATAATGGCGTGCCCTAAGAGATTCGAACTCCTGGCCTTTTGATTCGTAGTCAAACGCTCTATCCAGCTGAGCTAAGGGCACACACTATAAAATTGTGGAGGCGCCACCCAGACTCGAACTGGGGGTAGAGCTTTTGCAGAGCTCTGCCTTACCACTTGGCTATGGCGCCATAAAGATGGAGCGGACGACGAGATTCGAACTCGCGACCCTCGCCTTGGCAAGGCGATGCTCTACCACTGAGCCACGTCCGCAAAAGAATGGCTGGGGATTCAGGGATCGAACCTGAGAATGACGGAGTCAAAGTCCGTTGCCTTACCGCTTGGCTAATCCCCAACAATTGGTTTTTTGAAATTTTGAACAATAATGGGGCGGACGAGGGGAATTGAACCCCCGAATGTCGGATCCACAAACCGATGCGTTAACCACTTCGCCACGACCGCCATATTATATTGTCCTGTTTTGATTGGCAGGGGCAGCAGGAATTGAACCCACACCAACGGTTTTGGAGACCGTTGTTCTACCCTTAAACTATGCCCCTAAAAACTGGTGGAGGATGATGGATTCGAACCACCGAACCCGAAGGAACAGATTTACAGTCTGCCGCGTTTAGCCACTTCGCTAATCCTCCATAAGTGGTGCCGTCGAGAGGACTTGAACCCCCAACCTACTGATTACAAGTCAGTTGCTCTACCAATTGAGCTACAACGGCATGGTACAATCATTTCTTTAGCAATCATCTTAATGGTGGCTCGGGACGGAATCGAACCGCCGACACGAGGATTTTCAGTCCTCTGCTCTACCGACTGAGCTACCGAGCCAGATGCTTTAAATGGCGGAGCTGACGAGATTCGAACTCGCGGTCTCCTGCGTGACAGGCAGGCATGTTAGGCCTCTACACCACAGCTCCACATCATATTCTCGGATCATTCCGAAGGTAAAGTTTGGTTGCGGGGGCAGGATTTGAACCTGCGGCCTTCGGGTTATGAGCCCGACGAGCTACCGGGCTGCTCCACCCCGCGTCATCTCAAAAGCTATATGGTGGAGGCTGAGGGGATCGAACCCCCGACCCTCTGCTTGTAAGGCAGATGCTCTCCCAGCTGAGCTAAGCCTCCATGTTGCTTAAGCGACTTTTATATCATACCACTTTTTAAAGCGTTTTGCAAGTGCTTTTTTAAAAGTTTTTTGGTGACCCGTAGGGGACTCGAACCCCTGTTACCTCCGTGAAAGGGAGGTGTCTTAACCACTTGACCAACGGGCCATACTGAAATTCTACCAACATACTTTAAGTAAGTATGGCAGAGAGGAAGGGATTCGAACCCTCGAGACCCGGTTAGAGCCTACACGATTTCCAATCGTGCTCCTTCGACCACTCGGACACCTCTCTATAATGGCTCCCCGAACAGGACTCGAACCTGTGACAACTCGATTAACAGTCGAGTGCTCTACCAACTGAGCTATCAGGGAATATAAAGCATAACATACAAGGTATTGCTACCTTGAAAACTGGATGCGAAAGACAAGCTCTGAAACTTTAGCGTGTTATTAGGATAAGCCCTCGACCGATTAGTATTCGTCAGCTGCACGCATTGCTGCGCTTCCACCCCGAACCTATCAACCTCGTCGTCTTCAAGGGGTCTTACTAATTGGGAAATCTCATCTTGAGGGGGGCTTCGCGCTTAGATGCTTTCAGCGCTTATCCCGTCCGTACTTGGCTACCCAGCGGTGCTCCTGGCGGAACAACTGGTACACCAGCGGTACGTCCATCCCGGTCCTCTCGTACTAAGGACAGCTCCTCTCAAATTTCCTGCGCCCGCGACAGATAGGGACCGAACTGTCTCACGACGTTCTGAACCCAGCTCGCGTACCGCTTTAATGGGCGAACAGCCCAACCCTTGGGACCTACTTCAGCCCCAGGATGCGATGAGCCGACATCGAGGTGCCAAACCTCCCCGTCGATGTGGACTCTTGGGGGAGATAAGCCTGTTATCCCCAGGGTAGCTTTTATCCGTTGAGCGATGGCCCTTCCATTCGGTACCACCGGATCACTAAGCCCGACTTTCGTCCCTGCTCGACTTGTTGGTCTCGCAGTCAAGCTCCCTTATGCCTTTGCACTCTCCGAATGATTTCCAACCATTCTGAGGGAACCTTTGGGCGCCTCCGTTACATTTTAGGAGGCGACCGCCCCAGTCAAACTGTCCACCTGACACGGTCCCCGAACCAGTTTCATGGTCCTAGGTTAGAACTCCGATACGATCAGGGTGGTATCCCAACGTCGCCTCCACACAAGCTGGCGCTCATGCTTCAATGGCTCCCACCTATCCTGTACAGATCGTACCAAAGTTCAATATCAAGTTACAGTAAAGCTCCATGGGGTCTTTCCGTCTTGTCGCGGGTAACCTGCATCTTCACAGGTATTAAAATTTCACCGGATCTCTCGTTGAGACAGCGCCCAAGTCGTTACGCCATTCGTGCGGGTCAGAATTTACCTGACAAGGAATTTCGCTACCTTAGGACCGTTATAGTTACGGCCGCCGTTTACTGGGGCTTCGGTTCACAGCTTCGGGTTACCCCTAACCGCTCCCCTTAACCTTCCAGCACCGGGCAGGCGTCAGCCCGTATACTTCGCCTTACGGCTTCGCACAGACCTGTGTTTTTGCTAAACAGTCGCTTGGGCCTTTTCACTGCGACCCCCTCGGGCTATTCACCCTACCGAGGTACCCCTTCTCCCGAAGTTACGGGGTCATTTTGCCGAGTTCCTTAACGAGAGTTCTTCCGCGCGCCTTAGCATGCTCTGCTCGCCTACCTGTGTCGGTTTGCGGTACGGGCACCTTCACCTGGCTAGAGACTTTTCTCGGCAGCCGGAGTGCATGACCTTCGCTACTGTAATTTTCGCTCCCCATCACAGCCCAGCCTTACGATGAGCGGATTTGCCTACTCATCAGCCTCACTGCTTGGACGGACTATTCCATCAGTCCGCGTCACTGCCCTTCTGCGTCATCCCATTGCTCATAACGGTTTACGGTGGTACAGGAATTTGAACCTGTTGTCCTTCCACTACGCCTTTCGGCCTCGCGTTAGGTCCCGACTTACCCTGAGTGGACGAGCCTTCCTCAGGAACCCTTAGGCTTTCGGCGGACAAGATTCTCACTTGTCTTTTCGTTACTCATACCGGCATTCTCACTTGAATACAGTCCAGCACTCCTTACGGTATACCTTCAACCTATATTCAACGCTCCCCTACCCAAGTACCATTCGGTACATGTCATAGCTTCGGTGGTGTGTTTAGCCCCGTTACATTTTCGGCGCAGAGTCACTCGACCAGTGAGCTATTACGCACTCTTTAAATGGTGGCTGCTTCTAAGCCAACATCCTGGTTGTCTTTGCAACTCCACATCCTTTCCCACTTAACACACACTTGGGGACCTTAGCTGATGATCTGGGCTGTTTCCCTCTTGACAATGGATCTTAGCACTCACTGTCTGACTCCCGAGAAGCACGTCTATGGCATTCGGAGTTTGACTAGACTTGGTAACCCTTGGCGGGCCCCGCACCCAATCAGTGCTCTACCTCCACGACGTTCATACCTCGAGGCTAGCCCTAAAGCTATTTCGGGGAGAACCAGCTATCTCCGAGTTCGATTGGAATTTCTCCGCTACCCCCACCTCATCCCCGCACTTTTCAACGTGCGTGGGTTCGGGCCTCCAGTGCGTGTTACCGCACCTTCACCCTGGACAGGGGTAGATCACACGGTTTCGGGTCTACGACCACGTACTTATTCGCCCTATTCAGACTCGCTTTCGCTGCGGCTCCGTCTTCCCGACTTAACCTTGCACGTGAACGTAACTCGCCGGTTCATTCTACAAAAGGCACGCCATCACCCCTAAATTGGGCTCTGACTTTTTGTAAGCGCACGGTTTCAGGTTCTTTTTCACTCCGCTTCCGCGGTGCTTTTCACCTTTCCCTCACGGTACTGCTTCACTATCGGTCACTAGGGAGTATTTAGCCTTGGCAGATGGTCCTGCCGGATTCCGACGGGGTTTCACGTGTCCCGCCGTACTCAGGATCCGTCTCGGAGAGCGTGTATTTTTGGCTACAGGGCTTTTACCTCTTCTAGCGGGCCTTTCCAGACCTCTTCGCCTAATACACACCTTTGTAACTCCATGTAAGACGTCCTACAACCCCAAGGAGCAAGCTCCTTGGTTTGGGCTAATCCGCTTTCGCTCGCCGCTACTGACGGAATCACTTTTGTTTTCTCTTCCTCAGGGTACTTAGATGTTTCAGTTCCCCTGGTATGCCTCAACCTGATCTATGTATTCAATCAGGAGTAACTGTCCATTACGACAGCTGGGTTTCCCCATTCGGAAATCCCCGGATCAAAGCCTGCTTACGGCTCCCCGAGGCAGTATCGTTGTTCGCCACGTCCTTCTTCGGCTCCTAGTGCCTAGGCATCCTCCGTGCGCTCTTATTAGCTTAACCAGATGCTACAGTATACTCGATTAGCC